>JACDDA010000002.1:156251-363918 GCA_013817245.1 Gammaproteobacteria bacterium | reverse complement strand
CACAATGGTATCTGTCCCGCTACCGGACACGCAGCCGTTATAACTTGTGTTCGTATTAGCCGCTTTGATCGCTTCACGCAAAGTACAAAATGCATCATTTGTTTCATTATCTAACGAAGAATTAACCATGATAGTGGCAGCTTGCACGCTGCCCGCACACAAACTCAATACCAACACACAAAGATGGATTACTCTCATTTTATTGCTCCAGCAAAATTATTCAGCATTTAAAATGCCCAACACCCTAGCGCGGATAAAGCTCGCTCGTCGGGCGCATTTTATGTGATATCAAAAAGAATACAAGTCAGCCTAGGGCTGATAATGGCAATTTTTACTTCACAAATTAAAATACAAAAATTCGTTCGCTAGGCAAAGATCATTACAAAAGACAACATAAAGACCAACCGCTCCCAGTAAGTCAAGAACGACTAAAAATACATGCCGGAACATCGTACCCGTAGCGATTATTGACCTAAAAAATTTAAATTCTATCTATATCCAATTAAATATTAGCCAATCGCCTTATGGCAGCTTTAGCGTTGCGCGCATATCCGCATACAAAGCGTCATGTTTTAATTAAAAAGCCTATGTCGTATAGGGCTTCATAAAATAAGGGTAGCGTCCCGTTATTTCACATAGCATTGCGCTTGATGGTTTATCAAACACAGCGGGAGTAACGCTAAAATGACAGAAATTTTTTCATGATATTTATTTTTTAATTATACCTATATCGCAAACCCAAGACTTAATTAAAGGTTAGCGTCCCGTTATTAACACATCAATCATGAAAATCAAGGAGTCTGACCCCTTGATCCCCTTGATCCACATTACATAAATGTGGGACCTCCCTCATCCGCAAGTATTCCGTTCAACCTCTTTAAATCACCATACAGACCATCTCCATATGACCACCCTTCTCCTGTTTTATCGAGCTTTAATCTTTCTTCATGCCTAGCTATGGTCTCACTTACAATATTAGCTAATACTTGTATATTTATATTCAATGGATAAATTTTTCCTTTGGTTGAATCATAAGCTACATTAAAAATAATACTCACAACTGTATTAATGCCCTCATAATAACCGGCTAAATACTCTAATATAAATTGTAATTTTTCATTTATTTTTTTTTCTGGGTGTTGTACTGAATACTCCACAAGCCCATGTTCATATATCTCTTCAAGATCCGTCCCTGAAGAAGATGGAGAATATTTTGGCAAATATGCATAAGGTTCCACACCTAACAACAGTTTATCTAATTCGTCATTTTTAACTGCGAGGCAAGTTAATTCATAAGGTGTTTTTTGCATACTCATGCATTTTACTCTTTAACTACAACTGGAGTGAACCATGCTTTGACAGCGGGTATGGGGTCAGTCACAAACTCAGACACACCGCCTTTCGTCTTTCCATTTTTTAAAAAATCTTCATTAGCGCCACTCATCGTACTATTGGGCAATCTAGGATCTAAAGTTTGTGGGCTTTCCACATCCACACGAATCAAAGGTTGGTTTCTTAAATTATTATTTGATAATTTATCAGCCAATTTATTCGAGTCTCCGCCTGTTTCATCAATAATTTTATTCATTTCTTTTGAAGTTGTCATAAATTGACCGTCTTCTCTGCCAACCATATCTTTTCCTTCAACATATCTATCATATTTTTTTTCGGTCATCAAATAAGATCCACCACCTTTCATTTCTTTGCGGATTTCAGGAGAAACATCATTCTGAGAACTCCCACCCGCTTCTGCATCAGCCTGTGCGTTGGCAGCTCCTGCAGTTTTTTTGTGCTCGTCCCCGACCATCTTACTTTCTTGATTGACTACATGCGTTTTAGGTTTAGCAATGCGCTGCCCTGAAATAATTTCGGTAATAAAACGTGCACCGTTAACTTCTAAATAACCACCCTCGCCTAGGGCTAAGAGGTCTTCATGATATTCTCGCGTGTCGTCTACGCTGACTTTGTCATCTTCAGCATACGATGCATTATCGACTACGGTGGTGGCGGTGATCGCTAGTTGATTAAATAATGAATCCGTGTGTTTACCCATTATTTTATCGAGATAAAAACCTATGCCTGTATTCACCACGGCTTTTGCAGGGCCCATAGACACGCTCATCGCAATTAATGCGAGCGCTTGTTGTGCCTCCGATAGCTGGTCAAGATAAGAGGCAGTTTGACCGGAGGCTCTTAGCAGTTGTTGCGCTAGGCTATAACATTCGTTATTGCACGCCGTTGGTGTGACGATAACCTCTTCTAATTCACGAATCGTTGTTCCGCTTGCAGATGTGCCGCTTGCAATATCCGTTGAATCAGACGCAAACGTTTCTGCATTTTTATTGGTCGGCGTTACAGGCTGTGTGTCCTGATATTGACTCGCCAATGAGTGGAGCTCTTTCATCTTCGCTTGAATTTGTGGATCTGCGAGTAGCGCATTAATTTGCTCAGGTTCTGCGCCTTTCGCAATCATGGCTTTATAAGCCTCTAATGCGAGCTGATCACCTAAGCTGTCGCGAACCGTTGTATCAATATCTGCTGCACTGGCTAACAAAGACTCCAGCGTATTAACCACGGTGTCGGCAATGGCTTCTGCCGTTTTAATCGTCTCTGCATCTACTTTTGCTTGTGCAATTTCTTCGGTTTCACCGGTAGCGACTTGTGCTTGCGTGATATCGCGGTTTAAACCTTCAGTGCTGTCGGTGTTGTTAGCAGCATCGCTGCGCACGCGAATAGTGCCGGTGCCAATGGTCGCTTGTGTGGTTTGCGTACGACCATCATTTTGGTAAGTGGCCATGCCGGAAGTGCTGCCGTTACCTGCAGAATCTTCGCTGTAACTAATCGTTAAGCTAGAACCAGTTTGTTTTTGGTGATCTTCTAAATTGCTATAGGAAAATGTTTCGGTATCGAGCAACAAATCACCGCTTTCGCTGTTAATAATGCCTGCGTCTAATTGCGTGTGTTTCGCAACATAGATATCGAGTTTGCCGTTAGTGGTGAGTGATGTTTGATTATTAACCCACGCGCTGCTACCTGCGCCATGACCACCACTGCCGCTGCCGGAGGTGGAGGCACTCGCATTGCCGTTGCTGTTATCAGAAAGATTTTGTTGCGATTGGATTAAGAGATTATTGCCAACATTTAAATCGGCGGTGTTGGCGTGCACATTGGCACCGATTAAGCTGGTGTCATTACCGCTTTGGATTTTTAGATGGCCGCCTGCGTTGATGCTGGCATTGGTGTAATGCGTGCTGGCTGAATCAGCGTGCGCATAATCAGCACCAAAATACCAACTCCCGTTGTAGCCAATGGTTACGCCTGCATCGTACGAACTACTCGAAGTAGTGTCTTGCGCAGAGGCTACTGTGATATTACGACCTGCTACTAGGCTAATATCGTTTTGTGCTGATACTTGCGTGCCGCCGATTAAGTTTAAATCACGTCCCGCATTAAACGAAATATTACCGCCTGCATTTAATGAACTTAGTAGAGACTCTGTCCATTTATCGCTTTGACCGGCATTCCCAACTCGAATTTCAATGCCGGAGCCGCCACCATCTTCTGAAAAAGTATAATTACCATTCTTCATAAAATTGCTTAATGAAGAATATGTCTGCAATGTGTTATTAATCGCGCTCAGTGTATTAACAACTTGCAGACCACGCAATGCACCTTCTGCATAATCATTTTCCATTTCAATACGACCCACTAACTCCGCTAGTGAATTAATTGTTGGCAAAATACGGGCGATGGCTTGCGCTCTATCATCATCTTCTGCATTAAGCGCATTCGTTACGGGCCCCACTAAACCAAAAATATCAAAACTGACATTCGTCGAATTAGCATCTTTATAATGTTGAACTGCTTCACGAGTAAAAGTAATGTCACGACCTGCTGTGCCATTGATATCTTTATCGGCTTGTAAAATGGCGTGCACGCCTACGATATCTTGACCCGCCTGCATATTGATATTATTGCCCGATAGATAACTCATTTCGGTTGCGGTGTTATCCGTTCTCGTGCGGGTATGTGACAACGATAAACCACCATCATAAGTAAAATCAGTGGTATCGTTTTTGAGTTGCACTGTTGCCGCGCGTAAAACAATATCGCGCCCTGCTGTTAAGTTAACGTCTTGTCCTGCCCAAAGCGTTGAACCCGTATTAATGATGTCGCCATTTTTAGAAGCAAGACTGACATTCCCGAACAAGGACACGATTTCTGAACGGTACAATACTGGCGTATCGATATCCGCCGCTTCAACATCCAGATTTAAATTATCGAAGCCATCAGTATAGGTGTTATCGGTATGCGCGAGACCACCGACAACATCTTGCTCGATTAGATTATCCGCTTTAATAACGACATTACCCAAAGCACTAATTTGAGAACCGAGATTTTGCACGCTGTTTTTTGCATCTATATATAATTCTTGGCCGGCAGTAGTGCTTGACGCAATATGTTCTTGATTAACGTTACCGGCTTGAATTTGCCCAAAATAACCTTCAATACTGGCTTTCGTTACACTTTTTTGTTCTGCTGCTTGATGAATAATACGATTACCGGCATTTAAGCTCACTTGACCATCTGCGATCATTCGTGAGCCTGTAACAGTGATATCACCGTCGCCTGCTTTTAAATATAAATCACCGCCTGTCGAAAGCGCAGAGCCTTTAACGATGTTCCACTGGGAAGCATAATCAATGGTCATATTCGTCACAGGCAAACTCATGTTGACCGGACTTAATTTTGATAAGGGGTTATCAAAAACATGCATTTGACTTGCGAGGTTACGACGACCTTCTGCATCCATATCCGCCGCTGAGTTTTCTGCAACATGGTCGCCAAACTTTCGAGTGTTTAATAAACTTTGATGCTGAACATTCATAGTCCCTATATCAAGAATTTTCTCTTTTTCAGTATGATTATGAAAATCATCTGCATGTTCGATGGTTAAATTATCTTTTGCTATTAACTGCATCGCACTATCAGCATGCGCTTGTGTGCCGCGCAAGGTAATATTTTTAGCGGTGATTTGAAGAATACCATCGGCATCTACTGAAGAACCTATTGCCAGATCCGCTGCATCAGTTGATTTAAAGCTACCGCCCCGCATACCGACACTAACGCCTACTTCTGTACCGCCATCACCACCATTATTAGATTGATAATTAACCCCAGCACCCACGCGCTTTTCTTTTGTTTCAAAATAGGCAGTGTGCACTTCACGCGCTTCGACAATGTCCACATTCCCTGTTTGAGCATTAATCAAAATATCACCACCCGATTTTTCGGATGAGGATTCATTGTGGTTATCAGCAGTTTTTAATGGAACATTAGCGCTTAACTGGCCACTGACAATTTTTATATTATTAGCCGCACTGAGCTCAATGTTGTTTCCTGCACGGATAGTGCTGCTCACTACCGTTTCATCATAACTTCCTTCTTTATAACTTTTCCTGCCGCCCGCGCTAGCGTAACCACCGCTCGATTCGCTACCGCCGATATGACTGGATTTCTTTAAATAATCGAACTGATCAGTATTAACATCATTCACAATCGTGAGCGAACCTGTACCTGCAAGGCCCGCATTCATTACAACATCATTGCCCGCCGTTACATTGCTGCCTTTTATCCGAGCATCCTTGCCGGACAATAACAACACATCATCGCCAGCCGATAATTCAGATTGATTTGCCCACGTCTGCGATTCAGAAATTTTTTCTTGGCTGCTTTTACTGCTGCGCTTTTTCTTTTGATCGAAAGCATAATCCTGTGAGTTTTTAACCGATTCAATATCCAGATTATCGCCCGCATAAACTAACAAACTTCCTTCTTTTGCTTGTAGCTGGCTACCCGATACTTTTACATTGCCACTTTCTTTAATAAGCGCCAAACCTGTTTTTTCATCAAGCTCCGCATTTATAGTTATATTTTTACCGGCATTAACGGTCGAGCTTAACTGAGTTATTTCATTTTGACTTTCAGAGTGACTATTACGTTTTCCAGGGCGTTTGGTTTTGGTCGCATAATCGTAATGATATTCATCTTGCACTGAAGCAATCGTTAAATCATTTACGGCGTTCAGCGCAACACTGCCGCCCGCCTCCACTTCTGCGCCTTTGAGTGTGAGGTTATTGCCGGCAGCTGCTTGCAGGTTGCCGCCTACTTTTAGCGTCGCTAATTGATGCGTGACTGAAGATTCCGTTTGATCAACTGTTTTAGTTTTGCCATTTTTCTTTTTCTTGTAGTGATATTCGCTACTGCTTTCATCGGCCACAGCTTCAACCGTGATGTCGTGCTCGGCTGCTAATTGTGCATTGCCTTTAACGTCTACTTCACTGCCGCTGATGAGAATATTGTTGCCGCTATTCATTGCCAGATTACCGCCAACATTCATTTTGCTGCCGACATGGTTGAGACTTGCGGCTTCGCTGCGCTCTTTGCCTGCTCTGTCCCAAACGACGGCGCTCAGCTCAATTGTTTTTACCGCAATATCACGGCCGGCTTGCAAGATCGCATTACCGCCTGCATCCACATTCGCACCGATCACTTGAATATCGCGACCTGCGTCCATTGATAAGTTATTGGTCGCTTGGATTTTAGCGGTTTCATCTACAACCGTATAAGAACCACCGTTTTTACTATCGCCATACTGCTCGGTATGCGTCACGGTGCGATTAATGATGTCGCCTTCTGTCGCGGTCAAATCAACATTATTGCCTTTAATTACACCGCTGAGATTTTCGATATTATGTTTTGCTTTGAGCGTGAGGTCTTGACTGGCTTGCATGATGCCTTTGATATTCGCGATGCTGTCTTGCGAATTAATCAGTAAATTATTGCGGCTTTGAATTTGTCCACTGTTGGTAACGCCATTAACACTGTTAATGGCAATATCACCACCCGAGATAACGGCACTGCGCTGCAATAAACGCGCATCTGCATTTGCCAGATACACCGTGGGTACTAATACTTTTTCACCCTGCACGGTTTTTTCAACCATCCAGACAATGTCGTTTTGTAAGACTTTAATTTGTTCATTCGTAAGCGCCACACCAACACTTAGATTTAAACGACCATTCACTGCTAACGCATTATCCATTAGGCGTTGGAACTGATCGTAATCTGAGGTGATATCAGATTCGATATAACGCTGGCCTAATTTTGCTAATAAGTAATCACGAATTAATTGTGTTTCATAAAAACCATCGCCTAAACGTTTGATGGTGTCTTCAGGATTAATGCCTAAACGGCTCAGCATGTAATCAGAGCTAATAAAACTACCATAGCTCGCAAACAGCGGATTTGTTTCGATAAGGTAAAGATGATCGCTGCCGGGTTGAGTAACAAATAAATTGCCCGGAGGTAAAGTAAAATCATCAATAGTAGGAAGTGCTGCTGATACGCCAGGGGTTATTACAGTTGATGCATGACTTCCGCTATGCGGACCGGGAGATGTAATGTTGGTAACGCCTCCAGATGCATTTATTTGCAAACTGCCTTGAGCCTGAATAGTAGATGCAATATTCGCATAAGGCCGGGCTTGTCGCGCGATAGCGTAATGCCAGGACTCTTCATCTTCTTCAACATCATGTTTATCTGTATAGAGCTCATCCGTAACAATATGCTCGTACAAATCACGGCCTATGTTATATACATTATTAGCCGTAATCGTTAAATCAGCGGCAGAAGAAATAATACTAGTAGAATTTTCAAGACGGCCAACATCCAACACCATGTTACTGCCGGAAAATAATTTGGCTGATGCGGTAGTACCGCTTCCATTTATATACTCGTAAAAATAATGATGATAAAACTCGATTTTCCTATTACTTGATTCATAGTAAAGCTCATACACCGTACGAGAAAAGATGGGTTGCGTCACCGATAGCGCGCCACGTCGATTGTTTAACTCTTCTGAAACAAGCGTTAAAGTCCCCGTACTTGCCTCAATCAATCCGGAAATATTATCAACACGGTCATTTTCATCAATAATATTTCCGCTACTGTCTTTAATACCGGTGATATTTAAATTGTTATTAGCAAAAATAGTAGCGGCATTATTTCGAAGAATTCCACCTACTTGCAAATCCATATCATTGCCTGCATATAAGACATCGTTATTCATTAAGTCATTGCGCGCGACTAAGCGCAAATCGTGACCCGCTGCCAGAATAGCGTTATTGTTTATATTATTGGCTTCGATAGTGAGATTTTCTGACTGTATCCAATCACGCACATGCGTGTAGTTACCCGCAGTTATCAAATGCAAATGTTGGCTGGCGTTTACTGTGCCGAAGGCTGTATCGTTGACGATGCTATCAATAATATTTAATTTAAGCTCATTGCTGGCTAACAATTCTCCATTCGCATTATTTAAATGCGTGACGGTAATGTTAGCGTCTTGACCGCTTTTTATTTTTCCGTTTTGATTATTGAGCGTATCGGCATTAATTGTTAATTGCGCGTTACTTTGAATCAGTGAAGTAGTCGTGTTGTTGCTTAAAGTATCCGCGCTAATATTAACTTTTTCGGTACCCAATAATTGCGAGTTGTTGTTTATGGTATTTGCCGTAATCAACAGCTTACCTTGATCATTCAGCGCGCCATTTTGGTAAATGCCGGCTGCGACGATGCTGTTTTGTTCTATAACCTCTGCAGATAAATTTAGATTGTATTTAGCGCCGATCATGTCGGCGTTTAAATTCAGATTATCTTGAGTTTGGATATCGACATTTTTGCCATAAACCGTGTCAGTTAAATCAATATCGCCTTGGGTGTTGTGCACCTTCAGATCGCGTGCGGCGACGGCGCGCTTTAATTGAATGCGTCCATCCGCACTGACAGTGATATCACCCGTGCTCGCGGCCATATCACTCGCGATATTGACGCCTACACCTTGTTCAGTGCCGACGAGATAAATGCTATTGGTATACATGCCGCCTAATACGGAGGCATCAATCGCAAACTGCGGTGTTGTTGAACCATTACTTGCATAAGTACTGAAAGCACGGCTCGCATACTCTACTGATTGCCGACCCGCGATCACGGTCAATTGTTGAGCAAAAAGACTAGCATTCAACGTAACTGCACGAGCGTAAATATCCAGCGCAGGGATATTGCTCGCATTTAAACCTAAGCCCTCGATAACAATATTGCCTTGATTGACCGATAAAGCACTTAAAGCACCATTCGACATCAACGGCACGCCCGTAGATAAAGTAGCGCGCGGGGTGTTGATAAAACCACAACCATTACAGGTAATACCATTGGGATTAGCCAACACAAACTCAGCGGATTGGCCTGCTATTTCGGTATAACCGTTAAGCCCTGAGGGTAAGTTGCTAGTGACTTCATTCAATATGATACGTGCGGAACCGTACGCAAGATTGGCGTTGCCCTCTATATAGCCGCCCAATTGTGTGGACGTTAGCTGAGTCGCATTATTTAAAATCAAGCCTTGTGGGTTTACATTGAATTGTTGGTATTTATTATGCGATACGCCCTGTGCTGAAGGCGTAACAATATTAACAACCGTGACGCCGTTGGCGGCGGCATCAATCTGTGCTTGCTGTGCTGTTAGCGCCGCAGCATCAACAATCACGTCGCTTGCTTGAATGGCAGGCGCAATAATCAGCAAAGAAAATAAACAGCCCGCGCTGCCAGCTACGAAACGGTCACACCATGCCGCTTTATGCATCATCAGAACCCTTTTTTAAACCCGCCCAAAGAAAATCGCCCGCTTATCCCTCGCTGAGCGATAAGCGCGGCAAAACTATCAGCCTTTGAAGATGCATACAAGTCAGCCCTAGACTGAATCTTTGTAGGCATGCATAAATGAGTAACGCATCACACTGCCAATTAACGCACGCTTTTGGCATAATCCGCGCGAGTTATCGACCATGCACCAACAAAATTATGTGGCGCGGCATTTAGTACACAATCATTTTTCTATATTTCGCATACAGCAAGGATATCGACGTGCGCGACTGGCAATATATTCTTATCACGATTTCTTTATTATTCGCTAATGTTGACGCGCTGGCTCAACCCACCTCTCCCGAGCTGGATGCGATCCAACGACAAACTCAGCAAGTATTACAACAACAACAAGAACGACTAGATGCGGAACGCCGGCGTATTGAATTTGAACAACAATCGACAACTGAAAACATTCAATCCTCACCAGCAGTAACACCAACTTCAACCTCATCACTGCCAGCGGGTTGTTTTACGATTACACGAATTGATATTCAACATGCAACATTGCTAGATAAGAACACGCGCGCAACATTAACTGCACCATTATTGAATAGCTGTGTTTCTTTTGAACGCATTAATCAATTATTACGTGACATCACGGCATTTTATTTTGATCAAGGCTACATTACGACACGTGCTTATTTACCCGAACAAGATATTGGTGCGGGCGTACTGATTGTTCATGTTGTTGAAGGCAAAACTACTACTATTGGTTTTAGCGATACTCGCATTAAAAGCGCCGGTAGTATTTACACCGCATTCCCTGGCTTAATAGGCGCGCCATTAAACTTGCGTGATATTGAGCAAGGACTGGATCAAATGAATCGATTACAGTCACAAAAAACGCGCGTTGAGTTTTTACCCGGCGATAATCCTGGAGAAACACGCGTGATGCTCGACCGCATTACCACATCGCCTTACCAATTTCGATTGCAATATGATAATTCAGGTCAAGAATCTACAGGCATTGAGCAAATGAGTTTATTTGCCGGCATGGATACGCCGTTTAATATTAACGACTATACCTATATATATGTACAGTCCGATATTGAAGATGCGAGCACTGAGCAAGAAAGCAAAAACATTGCCTGGCATTACGATCTACCGTGGGGTTATTGGTTGGTTGGTATTGATAGCAGCCAATTTAAATATCAATCTCCGGTTGAAGGTCGCTTACAACGCTTTATTTCTAGCGGCATTAACAACAGCACCAGCTTATTTTTTAATTATTTATTAACGCGTGATCGAAGCAGTAAAAATCGTATCAAATTAAAACTGCAACGCGACAGCACTAAAAACTTTATTGAAGACGTAAAATTAGATACTAGCAGCCGAGTGTTAAGCACCGCGTCGCTTGAAATTTCGCACCAACATTTTCTGCCTAATAATCAGGAAATTACTTTCAGTGCGACCTACCATCAAGGTATTCGCGCGTGGGATGCTGAGAAAGATGATCCCAATGCCGTCGATGTACCGCTTGCGCAATTTGAAAAATACACCACCAATACTAGCTATACCAAAAACACTGGCATAAAAAATGTGCCTGTTAATTTCAGCTCTACACTACGCACACAATACAGCGCAGACCCATTATTCAATTCGGAAAAAATGAGCGTCGGCAGTCAATTTAGCGTACGTGGTTACAAAGAAAAAAGTATCAGCGGGGAGAAAGGCGGTATATGGCGCAATGATGTAACCATACTACAAATATTGCCTAACGATTTACGCTCGCGTTATTTTAATAATTTGCAATGGTTTGTCGCTTACGACATAGGGACAGTGAGTGCAGCTCAGCATCATAATTATGAATCGCTGCAAGGCTGGGCTACAGGTTTGCGCAGCCAGCATAAAAATTACAACTTAGATGTTACTTATGCTGAACCTGTAAATCCGCCGAATGATCCATTGATTAAAACAGAACAAGTTTATTTTTCGTTAGCGCTTAGTTTTTAATGCGTTGCGCAAAATCAAACTTAAACGCTAAACGATGAACCACATCCACAGGTTGTTGCTGCGTTTGGATTACGAATCACAAACTGCGAGCCTTCTAAACCTTCGGTGTAATCAATTTCTGCGCCGGTTAAATACATCAAGCTCATGGGATCTACTAATAAGGTCACGCCATCACGCGCAACTTGTGTATCGTCTTCACCGATATTTTCATCGAAGGTAAAGCCGTATTGAAATCCAGAGCAACCGCCACCGGAAACAAACACGCGCAATTTTAGATTGGGGTTTTGTTCTTCTTCGATTAAACCTTTTACTTTGGCGGCGGCAGATTCGGTAAAAATTAGCGCAGCAGATTCATCGTAGCTAATGGCTGTTTCTGTGTTCATGGCTTGTTCCTTTAAAACGGACTACAACGGGGCATTTCACTATCCAGCGGGCGGTCACTATACCCGAGCGATTTACTCAAGTATAGCGGCCGTGCTTTATTGTGCTAGGATTTTTGATCTTTCTGGTCTTTCTTATTGGCCGGATCTCGGTATTCCAGCAGGGGTTTTTCGCGTTTGGCTTGATGCACGAGGTTACCGTTAATGGTGGCGCCCATTTCCATTTCCAGTAGGTTGTAATACACATTGCCTTCGATGCGCGCATGGTTGGCTAATTCGACCCGTTCTTCGGCGTGCACATTGCCATTTACGAGACCATCCAGCAGCACATTAGGAACGCGTACTTCGCCTTCGATTTTGCCATCTTTAGATAATATGAGTATGGAATCGGATGTTGCATCCGCAATCACATTACCTTTAATGGTGCCGTCGACATGCAGCCCACCGCGAAAAGTTAGATCACCCACCAGCTCAGTATTAGGCCCAATAATGGTTTCCACTTTGGCTGTTTTTAGTTTGTTGTTGTCGTTACTTCCCCACATTGTCTTTTCCTCCGACCAATGAATTCCACGCAAATCGCTGTTCAAGCGCCTGCACCCAGCTACCTTCTGGCGCGACTTTCACTATCAGGGTAGCAGGCACAAAATCTGTGGGCATTTGAAACTGCCCTTCTAAAGTTTCAAAATATTTAAAACTAAAACTCATCACCGAACTGCTATCGAGTTTTAATACCGGGCGAACTAATTCAATAACACGCCCGCCTTGTTTACCTTTTAACACAAAATCAACCCGACCACTGACCATCCGATCGTTACTTGGTCTTTGCATCAGGACTAATTTATAACGCCATGTATTCGCTTTTGAGGTTGGCAGCAATTCTACACCTTGAATACGTAAGCCGGGTTCATGTTCTTCAGGATTGAGAATGCTGCGATAAAAGATTAATTCTTTTTTCAGCTCCAGCATTTCTTCATTTAATTGATTGAGCTTTTGAGTAACGTCTTTGTAAGCTTGCGAATCTATAACGTTATCGCTCACCAGCTCAGCATTTTCAGCGCGTAATGCTGACATCTTTTTTTGGAGTAGCCGCATTTCCTCTTGCACCGTGCTAACGCGATGGTCTGCACCCACGCTGTCATAACCCGCACGGAAGCGGCCGGTTTCAAACGCCAACCACATCATTAAAAATACGAGGGCTACGCCGATTAGCCGTAATATTGGACGTCGCCACGGACGGGCAGCGTTAAGTAAATGGCGACTGCGGATTTTAACGGCCAAAGCGAATTCCTATTCCTTATATATAGGCGCAAACCGAATTGCGCATTAGGGCCACAAGGGTGCGGCAGTTAAACCTTCATTTTCGGGGCGGCCAAACATGAGGTTCATGTTTTGTATGGCCTGGCCCGCAGCCCCTTTTACCAAATTATCGATCACTGATAAAACCACTACGATGTCGCCGCCTTGTGGACGATGCACGGCAATCCGACAATGATTTGCGCCACGTACCGACCCGGTAGTGGGATGACTGCCGGCAGGCATGACGTCAACAAAAGGCTCATTTGCATAATGGGCTTCAAACAATGCCTGCACATCCAGTTTTGGATCACGCAAACGTGCATACAACGTAGCGTGAATTCCGCGCATCATCGGCACTAAATGCGGTACAAAGACTAATTCGGGGGCCGTTTTATCCACCATAAAATCGCCTAAGGTTTGACGAATTTCTGGCCAGTGCCGGTGACTATGTACCGCATAGGCTTTGAAACTACCGTCAACTTCACCGTATAGGGCTTCTACTTTTGCTTGTCTACCGGCGCCGCTAACGCCGGATTTAGCATCCGCGATCAAACCGGTTGGATAGACCGCATTTGCCGTTAACAAGGGCATAAAGCCTAAACTAACCGAGGTTGGATAACAGCCTGGATTCGCAATTAACTGAGCATCACGGATCGCCGCGCGATTTAATTCCGGCAAGCCATACACCGCACGCGCTACCCATTCGGGGCAAGTATGCTGCATGCCATAAAATTGCTCCCACACAGCAACATCTTTAATTCGAAAATCTGCTGCTAAATCAATGACTTTAATGCCTCGCGCCAATAATTCCGGCGCTTGTTGCAGCGCCGTACCGTTCGGCGTCGCAAAAAAAATCAGTTCGCAATCGGCTAAAGCCGCCGTGCTGGGCTCAACAAATACCGCATTAGTTTTGCCACGCAGGCTGGGATACGCCACATCGATACGTTCGCCCGCTTGCCCCCGCGAGGTGACTGCAAGCAAATTTATGGAAGGGTGATCGACCAACAAACGTAATAACTCAGCGCCGGTATAACCGGAGCCGCCGACCACGCCAACACCAATGCTGGTTTTAGCGGTGGGATCTGCCAAGACGGACATTTCGATCGATACTCCAAATACTGTCGTTTGCACGCGAATCTTAAAGAAGATTCAAGGGGCGTAATAATAGAGGGTGTCGCGTCGTTTCACCACTGAATATACAAATGGCGGATTATACAAATGGGGCGAATAAGATAGAAAAACTCAAAAGAGCTGGCTGGCCACTCCTGTTTTAATACTTCAAAACAGGAGCGACTGGCTGGCGTGAGTGAGTGCTGTCTTAAAAGACTCGGTTAACCTGAAGCCGACAAACGACTTCACTTGGTCAGAATAAGTTTGTCACTGCGGGTAATTTGTAAGCGATATTCCACGCCGTGGTGACGAATGCGTAATTCACGTTGGCCGCCCAGTAGGCGCGCCGTATCAATGCTTTTAACAATGGCGGCAGCCTCTGAGCGGATGGATTCCGCCGGGCAATTGAGCTTCAACAAGGGTTTCCGTACGCGATCCATGACTTCATCCATCATTATGATGGTTTTTATTATAGTCGCGAAAAATGTAATTGACAACCATTCGTATTTGCACTAAAAATAGCACATGTACATATGTATCTGCAAAGCGGTCACCGACCACGACATCCACGCTGCCATTGACGCCGGCGCGACAGATTTACCCCAGCTTCAAGCAGAGCTAGGAGTGGGTACGTGCTGCGGCGCGTGCAAAGATTGCGTCTGCAAAATGCTGGATGAACGTGCGGCCCAACCACCTGTAAAAAACCCAAACAACTCCACTCATTATCCGGTTTTACATTTCGCTGTTGCGTAACTAAACACCCGATCTTTCTCGTTTTTTAACAATCGCTCGATCCTTCACGCCTGACACTCTTTAGTCTGCATGTTATGCTCCGCGCCGACCCTCATATTCTCTAAATGGAGCGCAGACAATGAAAGGCGACAGCAAAGTTATCGGATTTCTTAACAAAGTATTAAAAAATGAACTGACCGCCATCAATCAATATTTTCTGCATGCGCGCATTTATAAAAATTGGGGCTTAGAAAAGCTTAATGAAAAGGAATATCACGAATCAATCGACGAAATGAAACATGCCGATGCATTAATCCAACGAATTTTATTCCTCGATGGTCTCCCAAACTTACAAGAACTCGGCAAATTGTATATCGGTCAAACAGTGACCGAAATTTTACAATCTGATCTCAAATTAGAACTAGAAGCCATTCCTGATTTGCAAGCCGCGATTGCGCATTGCGAAACCGTTCAAGATTATATTTCACGTGAACTCTTCGAAAACATTTTAGAAAGCGAAGAAGAACATGTCGACTGGTTAGAAACTCAATTGAGCTTGTTGCAACGCATGGGCGAACAAAACTACGCGCAATCAATGGCGTCGTAAAACATGTTGTGGTTAAAAGCCTTGCATTTAATTGCAATGGTAACGTGGTTTGCTGGTTTGTTTTATTTACCGCGACTCTATGTTTATCACGCCATGAGTGATGACGCAGCCAGCATCGCACGCTTTAAAATCATGGAACGTAAATTGTTTTGGGGCATCACTACACCCGGCGGCGTCTTAACATTATTTTTTGGTAGTTGGATGTTAATTGATTATGGCTGGGCTGCATGGGGCACACAATTGTGGCTGCACGCAAAACTGAGTCTGATTTTATTATTAGTGCTGTACCACATTATGTGCGGGAAATTACTCGCGGATTTCAAACATGACCGTAATCAACACAGTCATATTTGGTATCGTTGGTTTAATGAAGCGCCAGTGTTATTACTCATCGCTATCATTCTGCTTGCTACCTTAAAGCCCGTATCCCTCTGAGCTTATTATGATATTTTTATTGCGCTTATTAACCTTCATTTTATTTTCATGCACCGCCGTATTCGGCATTACTTTAGCGAGCATGGATGTCGCCTTACGTCACAGCACAGAATGGCAGCTCGACAAACGTTATGTGCAAGACAATACCGTACTCGATTGGTACGGAATAAAAACCAGACCTATTACTGCGTTCCAAGCCAATAACAACTGGATCGCACAAATTGGTGACAGCTTATATTTTAACGAAGAACGCTGGAGCACTTTGCCCAGCAATTTGTTAGGCGCTATCGCATGGTCAAAAGGTTATGCGGTACTCACTGAAAATACTTTGTTGTTATTCAATAACAACGGTGAATTATTACAACAATTAGACCACAGCTTTTTACCCACACACCCTACCCGCTTAGGTCTCGCCGGCGAGAATCCAGCCATTGAAACCAGTATTGGTATTTGGCATACCGATAATGACGCAACCCAATGGATGGCATACGAAGACGTCGTTGCATGGTCAACACCAACCACACCGCCCGCGCTACTTATAAAACAATTAGAACAATTTGATCGCGGGCGACAACTTACGCTACTCGATGTGCTGCGCGATTTTCACAGCGGCAAACATTTCGGCCCACATGGCGTGGTCATTTTAGATAGCGCGATGGGAACCATTGTGTTTCTGGCTTTAGTAAGCACGCTGCTTATTTTTAGACGTAAAACTAAACAATAATATCTTTAGTTTTTACCCGCACGAATCAACCCGCCTAATCCTGCATGATCCAATTCGTTAATTAATAAAGCGCGCACTGATTGCGCGTCTTCCATTAACACCGCACGTGCAGTAATTTCCACTGCCTGCGCATAACTGAAAGTGCGGATTATTTTTTTCACTCGCAGCAAACTGCCGGCACTCATACTGAAACTTTTCATGCCCATCCCAAGCAATAACAAAGCGCCTAATGGATCGCCAGCCAACTCTCCACATATACTCACGGGCTTATTATGCTGCTCTGCCGATTTTATTACTTGTGAAATAGCATGTAATACGGCGGGATGAAGTGCGTCATATAATTTTCCGACACGCTCATTATTACGATCTACCGCCAATAAATATTGCGTAAGATCATTGCTGCCGATTGACAAGAAATTCACATACTTCGCAAACGAACCAATCATATAGACCGATGAAGGCACTTCAATCATCAAGCCTATAGGCGGCAGCGGCATTACCAAGCCTTCTTCTAATAATTCACGATGAGCGCGCAAAATTAACGCCATCGCTTGACGCAATTCAATCATGCCACTAATCATCGGCAATAAAATATGTAAATTATTTAAGCCACGATTGGCTTTTAACATCGCACGAATTTGCGTAATAAAAATATCCGGATGATCTAAAGAAATACGAATGCCGCGCCAACCCAAAAATGGATTTTCTTCTTTTACCGGAAAATAACTTAATGCTTTATCGCCACCAATATCTAAAGTACGAATAACCACAGGGCGCGGCGCAAAAGCTTGCAGCGCTTGTTTATAAATGGCTTCTTGCTCATCTTCGCCGGGAAACTTATCGCGAATTTGAAATGGTACTTCGGTACGAAATAAACCAATGCCATCAGCCTGTTTAATCAGCGCTGGATTAATATCCGATTGCAAACCGGTATTAGCGAACAAAGAAACTTGTACACCGTCGCTCGTTTCTGCCGGCAAATCTACTAATTCTTGTAGCTCCGCTGATAATTCGCGTTCTTCTTTTAGTAAACGCCGATATTCTTTTTTAATCGTCTTATCAGGATGCACATACACACGCGCCGCATACCCATCCACAATTAGTTCTTCGCCTTCTATCTGACTTACTGGCAAATCCGACACGCCCATTACTGCAGGCACTTGCAAGGCTGCTGCTAAAATAGCGATATGCGAAGAACCCGATCCATGCACCGATACTACAGCGACTAGTTTTTCACGCGGCACTTCAGCTAATTGACTTGCACTCAACTGCTCGCCCACTAAAATAGTTTTTTCGGGATACTCCCACACTTTTGTATTGGTATCTGCGCTCAATAATTTTCCGGCCACGCGTCGACCTAGATCAACGATGTCGTCAGCACGCTCACTTAAATAACTGTCCGACATTTCACCGAACCAAGCGGTGTGTTCTTTAATCGTGTCGCGCAACGCCGCTGGCGCCCAATTACCCGCTTCAATTCTTTTTACCGTGTCATCTAACAAAGAACCACTTTCTAACATCATCGCAAATGCATCGAACATCGCACATTCTTCTGCCGGTAAAACTTCGCGCATCGCATCGCCGATTTTCTGCATTTCTTGATGCACACTGCGCACAGCAGCATGAAAACGTTCTATCTCGCTAGCAACATCCGCAACGTGCCGATCGGGCACCGAATCTAAATCTGCCGGCGAATAAACTACTACTGCGGTACCAATCGCAACCCCAGGAGAACCTGGCAAACCTTCTAAATATTGTTGTTCAAATGAACCACTGGATTGCAAGCGCCGAAAATCTTCGCTAATACCTGCTTGCGCAATCGCGCCTGCAAGCTGCGCTGCTAAAGTAATAAGAAATGCTACATGATCATCGTCAAAACGACGTTGTTCTAATTGTTGCACCACTAATACGCCGAGCAATTTTCCGTAATTAATAATTGGCACGCCCAAAAATGAACGCAAGGTTTCTTCGCTCGCTTCAGGAAAATATTTATAACGAGGATGAGCAGGCGCGTTATCAAGATTAATCGGTTCAGCGCGTTGCGCAACTAAACCCACTAAACCTTCGTCAAAACTCAAACGCACGACACCAATAGCTTTTGCATTCAAGCCTTCGGTAGCCATTAACACTAATTCTTGTTGATCATTTATTTTGTGGGTCAAATAAACAGAACACACCGTTGTTTGCATGGCCTGACAAACATCTTTCACTAACAAATTCAGCGCCTGATCTAAATTCGGTGCAGCACTTACTTTTTGCACAATGCGGCGCAATACATCTAACATTAATTGTTACTCCCGAATAATTTCATCTGCGGTAATTTCATCTGTGCTTATGGCGCGGTGTTATTAGCGAAGTTTTTAATAGCATCTTCAAACTCTGTCAAAGCTTGACGATAAACGTCGCGTTTAAATGCCACCACATCTTGCACGGGTTGCCAATATTCAACCCAACGCCACGCATCAAACTCGGGATTATTTAAAGAGTTCAAACGAATCTGGGTTTCCGGCGACACTAATTGCAATAAAAACCAACGTTGTTTCTGACCGATACACACGGGTTGACGATCATGTCGCACTAAATGCGCGGGGATTTCGTAACGCAACCATTGTTTAGATTCCGCTAACACATTCACTGCCGCCGGCAACAAACCGGTTTCTTCGGCTAGCTCGCGATACATTGCGCGCTCCGGTGTTTCTTGAGCTTTCATGCCGCCTTGCGGAAACTGCCACGCCTCTTGACCGCGCCGCCGACACCACAACAAAGCGCCTGCGGCATTGCAAATAATGATACCGACATTAAAACGATATCCATCAGAATCAATCACTTGCGCATCCTTTGAGGTTATACTGCCACACACGCTGCATCCTTACATTGCCACGCGGCATTTTTTCACAAAGCCGAGTATGCAGCAAACCCGTTACACGCGAGTCTTTCGTCCTATGTCAATCACAGCACCATTAGCCATTTTTGATTTAGACAACACTTTACTACACGGCGACAGCGACTACAGCTGGGGATGCTTTTTAGTTGCGCAGGGTTTGGTTGATGGCGCAACTTACGAAAGCAAAAACCGCCACTACTACGAACAGTATCAAAGCGGCGTACTCAACATTCATGAATTCCTCGCGTTTGCGCTACAACCCCTGACACAACATCCATTAGCGCATTTATTACAATTACGCGAAATCTTTATGCGCGATATCATTACGCCGATGATTTTACCCAAAGCCGAAGCACTGATCGCCGAACACCGTGCGCAGCAACATACTTTAATGATTATCACCGCAACTCATCGGTTCATCACTGAACCCATTGCGCAACGATTAGGCATTCCTCATTTATTAGCCACCGACCCCGAATGTATCAACGGCGCTTATACCGGTCGCGTCAGCGGTATCCCGTGCTTTCAAAATGGCAAAGTCTTACGACTGCAACAATGGTTAAGCGAACACCAAGCCACCCTCGATCACAGCTGGTTTTATTCTGATTCGCACAATGATGCGCCGCTATTAAATGTCGTTACCCACCCAGTCGCGGTAGACCCAGACGAACGGCTGCGATCACTCGCTGAACAACGTGGCTGGTCTTGCATCAGTTTGCGAGATTAGGAGCACACATTTTCTCTAGCACAGCCCGGCAATACTAAACTCTAGGGAAATAATCGGTGAATTGAATGGCAACAAAACAGCAGACCAAACAAGAAAAAGCCTTTTTCGAAATCCGTGATTTTGCCGCAGTTCAATTCGGCAAACTGATCCAACACACCCTAGGAAAACTCAGCGGCCGTCACGATTATGCAGACGATGAAACGATCAGTCCGGACGCCGTCATCGCAGCACCAAAAACTGTTTCAGATGTAACCAGTTGGGGGCCGGCGCTCACCAAAAGTTTCATGCATCGTTATCGCGCCTTTTTAGAAGGCAGCGAACTTCCAGTAGAAAATGACCCCAATGCGTTAAATTTATCTTTAATAGAAGACGACACACTCGAAGAGTCCATCATGATCGGCGACTTAGGTGGCCGCATTCATGAAAAATACGATCCCGAAATTCGCGCCATCAAACGGGGGCTAGTACGTTTAAGCCGTGAGCTCAAACACCAACCCGAACCCGACGCGATTTTGCCACAACGGATTCTTTTATTATTCCAAGGTTTGTTAGAAGAACATGACGTTCCGCATGTGGATCGCCGATCCATTTATAAAGCATTTTCTGAGCAAGCTTTTAGTGATTTAAAAACCATTTATGCAGGCGTGCTGACGAGCTTGCAAGACAATGGTTATATTAATGAAAAAGAAAATCCGAGCTCGCCGGATTTTGAAATGATTTATCAATTCCGCATTGAGCAACAAAAACAACAAGAGAGTAGCCAACAAGCTGCCACAGCGGCTATTCCAACTGTGCAAGCTAGCGCGCAACCACCTTCATTTGCAAATCAAGCGCCTCCCGGTAGCTACGCTAACATTGCAACACCGCAAGCCTTACCGGCAGGAATGAATATTGGTAGTGGCCATGCGGGTGGTGGTTTTATCATGCCGTCCAACATCGTGCCGCTCGCGGCCGGCCAACTACAAGCCAATGCATTTCAAGACAGCGCGTTTTCGCGTTTGTTATACGATTTTTTATCCGGTAAACATCAAGGCACCAGTTCAGTACCGGATTACGATCCCAACTCACCGGCCATTGATACCGCAGACCTCATGGGCATGTTGTCCAATCTGCAAAGCAGCGCACCCGCAGGAGCCGAAGAAATTCACGATCCCGAAGCGATTGCGGCACGCATCAAAAACGATATTAAACAATTCGTTAACAGCCAAGCAAAACGCTTATCAACACCCGAATCAAATGTTATCGAATTAGTAAACCAAATCTTCATCGCCATTTTAGAAGACCCCGATCTTTCTGATCCCGTCAAAGTACAGCTCAGTCGTTTGCAAATACCGTATTTAAAAGCAGCACTACTTGATGTGACACTGCTAAAACAAGAAACGCATCCTGCGCGTTTATTGTTAAACGACATGGCGCAACTGGGCATTGGTATTGAAGACCACCAAGACCCAATCTATCAACGCCTAAAAGCTACTACCGAATATATTGTCCAAAACTTTACTGACGATTTAACGATATTTACTGAACAGTTAAATGAACTGCGTAATATTTCCACACAAGAATTACAGACTGTTTTCGCACAAGAAAATCAAACGCGGACTAAAGCGGAAAGCCAAGCGAAATTACTCTACATAAAAAAAATTGTCATTCAACAAATCCGCAAATTCTTAAAAGGCAAAGAACTGCCGAGCTTGCTACATAGCTTAGTCTTAAAAGGGTTTGCCCCTTTATTTCTACACACTCAACGTCGCTTCGGCGAAGACAGTGATGAATGGCGCGCATCGGTGGATTTATTTCGCCAAATCATAGAAAGCGCGCAACCCGGAAAATCACAAAACCAATTATCCGTTATTGTTGATCGCAAAGCGGCGGTCATCAAAAAAGCTAAACAAGCCTTAACCAAAATCCAACAAGCGCGCAGCGACACGAATTTGTTGGCGGGCTTGGAAAATTTCTACGCCGAAAAAGAACGCGAATACGACACGCTTAAATTCTCGCCGCAAGCCGATCAAGAATATGGTTTGATTGATGACAAGAGCGATCCATTTGATTACGGCGATGACGTCGGCGATATTACCTTGCAAGACGCACTGCCCACACAACCCGACATCGAAACGTTATTAGCGCAAATTCCGCCTGAACTCACGCCCGGCACCTGGTGCGAAGTTTATATGGGACGCGACAAACCTCATCGCCGCTTAAAGCTTTCCTCTGTTCTAAAAGAAACCACGCAATTAATTTTTGTTGACAGCATCGGCTCACACGCCGAGCTCAAAGACATTGCAGAATTTTTAGATGAATTAGATTGCGAGCGTTCACGAATTATTAATGAAGACAATTTATTCGATAAAGCGCTAGCAGCGGTTATAACGAATATGCAAGTGATGAGAGAAGTATAGAAATAATATTACTTCATCTAGACATTTTTTATTTCTGTAAACGCACAAATAACGTTATGTAATTCAGCATTTTTTTATTGGGATAACGCTTTCTATTAATAGACTCTTCACGTTTTTGGCAAGGTCACTCCACGTTGCCCTTGGTATTTTCCGCCACGATCTTTGTACGACACGTCACAAACTTCATCTGATTCAAAAAATAACATTTGCGCTACGCCTTCGTTAGCATAAATTTTTGCAGGCAGTGGGGTTGTATTGGAAAACTCTAAGGTCACGTGACCTTCCCATTCTGGTTCTAACGGCGTGACGTTGACGATAATGCCGCAACGCGCATAAGTAGACTTGCCTAAGCAAACCGTTAACACGCTGCGGGGTATGCGAAAATACTCAACGGTGCGAGCAAGCGCAAAAGAATTTGGCGGAATGATGCAGCAGTCGCTTTTAAAATCGACAAAACTTTTTTCATCAAATGCTTTGGGGTCCACAATGGTGCTGTTGATGTTGGTGAATACTTTAAATTCATCGGCGCAACGCACGTCGTAACCGTAACTCGATGTGCCGTAAGAAATAATTCGTTGTTCGTCACGATGCCGCACTTGACCTGCTTCAAAAGGACTAATCATATTGTGGGTTTGCGCCATGCGGCGAATCCAATGATCTGACTTTATGCTCATAACAACCTTCTGTTGTTTTATGGGTAAATAAAAAATTAATCGTTTTGAATGACAATTTTTGGAAATTTCGCTGCGTAGTCACGACCGCGACGCGATAAGCGTGCCGATACTTTGCGCGCGATGTCTCGATAAATATGCGCAATGCGACCATTCGGATCTGCAACGACGGTGGGATTACCATTATCAGCCTGTTCACGAATCTGCATCGCTAAAGGTAATTGCCCCAACAAAGTGATGCCATAATCGTGCGCCATTTTGTCACCGCCGCCGCTACCAAAAATAGCTTCTTCATGTCCGCACTGCGTGCAAATATGCAAACTCATATTTTCGACGATGCCTAACACGGGCACTTCTACTTTTTGAAACATCTTGAGTGCTTTACGCGCATCCAGTAACGCAATATCTTGCGGCGTAGTAACAATCACCGCGCCTGACACGGGAATTTTTTGTGATAACGTGAGCTGTGTATCGCCGGTGCCGGGTGGTAAATCGATAATTAAATAATCTAAATCATCCCAACGAGTATCTCGTAATAATTGTTCTAAGGCTTGACTGACCATGGGTCCGCGCCAAATCATCGGCGTGTCTTCATCCACCAAAAAACCAATCGACATCGCTTGAATGCCATGTGCATTTTTCGGCGACATGCCTTTACCATCAGTATCTGGTTTGCCGGTAATGCCCAACATTTGCGGCATTGAGGGCCCGTAAATATCAGCGTCTAAAATACCTACGCGCGCGCCTTCGGCGGCCAACGCCAATGCTAAATTAACAGCGGTAGTGGATTTACCTACGCCGCCTTTACCGGATGCAATCGCAATAATATTTTTAATATTATCGAAATGTTTTAAGGTTTTTTGTACCGCATGCGCGCTGGTTTGCCAACTCACGTCGACCACCACCGAGGCAACACCGGCCAACGCAGAAATGACGTCGCGCAGATTGCTTGCCAATTCATCGGCGTAGGTTTTAGCCGGAAAGCCTAATTGAATTTGCACCTTAATGTTGCCGTCAGCCAACTCGATATTTTTGAGCGCATGCGCGCTAACCAAATCGGTACCCAAATAAGGGTCTTGGTACTCGGCCAACACCTGCTTCACTTGTTCATAAGTTACATTTGCCATCGCGGCCACCTAAATAGGCTATTGATACGTCGGGGTCGGCATTCTACACGCTAGCTTCAGTCACAATAAGGCGTAATAAGCTTGAAATAGCGTCTATTTTGCTAGCGCGCCTCCCTTAGCATTTCGGTCCTGTACCGCTGCATGTGACCAACGGCACAACCTGCCCGTATAAAGCTGGTTATGTTGATAAAAATCTTTAAAATGCGCGCATGAAACGCGTCCTCGCTATTTATTATTCCCAAACCGGTCAATTGCATCAGGTCATGCAGCGGGTCTTGCAGCCATTAGCCGACGCTGAGGACATTAGTCTGCATGTGGAAATCATCCAACCGCAAAATCCGCCGCCATTTCCGTGGCCTATTTTGCGCTTTTTTGATGCATTTCCAGAATCCGTCTATCTCGATCCCGCGCCAATTAAACCCTTAACGTTGCAAGGCACTGAAGAGTTTGATTTGATTATCATCGGCTATCAGGTCTGGTACATCTCACCGTCTCAACCCATTACGGCATTTCTGCAAAGCCCACAAGCGGCGCAGGTATTACGCAATAAACCGGTGGTCACCGTTATCGCTTGTCGCAATATGTGGTTGATCGCGCAAGAAACCATGAAAAAACTACTATCAAATTTAGGTGCGCGCTTGTGTGCTAACATCGTGCTCACCGATCAAGGCAGTGCTATCGCCAGTTTAATTACCACCCCACGCTGGTTATTAACCGGCAAACGCAACGCTTTTTGGGGACTGCCTGCCGCCGGTATAGCCGCAGGCGATATTCAAGCGTGCGATCGATTTGGTCATGCCTTGCAGCAAGCATTACGCGCTGACAAAGAACGTGGCCCGGAAGCTTTATTGCAAAACTTAGGCGCGGTAACCGCAAAACCTGAATTATTAATCAGTGAAACCGCCGCTTTTCGGAGTTTCCGTATTTGGGGTGGCTTGATTCGGCGCATCGGTCGCGCAGGACAAAAACGCCGTTGGCCAATATTGATTGTTTATATTATTTTTTTAATTTGTTTAATTATAACCGTTGTACCACTTAGCTTATTGATACAACGTCTGCTACGTCCATTGCGCCAACAACGGCTCAAGACGTTGCGCCATTATTATGAAATGCCTTCGGGTAATTAAATACACTGAAAAAATCTACCTCCGCACTCAGCACGTATGTAACTATTTTTTTTAAATTAATTTAACGTGGTCATTATTATGGATTCTGCTGTTTATATTACGCACACCGCTAGCTTTATGCCGAACGCGCCAGTTTCTAATGATGAAATGGAACAACGTTTAGGTATTGTTAATGGCAAACCTTCGCGCGCGCGCGCTTTAGTCTTGCGCAGCAATGGAATTCGCAGTCGTCATTATGCAGTTGATGCTACTACGGGTGAATTTACTCACACGAATGCCCAATTAACCGCAGAAGCCATCCGCGCTTTTGCGCAACAAGGTCTTGATATCAATAAAATTGATTGCTTAGCTACCGGCACATCGATTGCAGATCAGTTATTGCCTAATCATGGCGTGATGGTGCATGGCGAATTAGGTCTGCCCCGTTGCGAAATTGTTTCCATGGCCGGTGTTTGTTTATCCGGAATATCCGCATTGAAATATACCTGGTTAGCCGTGCGCGCCGGCGAAGCACAATGTGCCGTAGCAACCGGTTCCGAACTCGCATCTTTACAGGCGCAAGCGCGTCATTATCAAGCCGAAAGCGAACATAATGTTGCGGCCTTACAAGAACGTCCAGAAATTGCTTTTGAAAAAGATTTTTTACGCTGGATGTTATCAGACGGTGCTGGCGCCTGTTTATTACAAAACAAACCCAACACGCAAGGTCCATCATTAAAAATTAAATGGATAGACATAATATCGCAAGCACATGTAATGCCTGCTTGTATGTATGCCGGTTGCGAACAACAAGCCGATGGCAGCATGAAAGGCTGGGCGCATTTCACGCCCGATGAATGGGCGCAACGTTCCATTTTCAGCACCAAACAAGATGTTCGTTTATTAAATGAAAACGTCATGGAACAAACAGTTGAAATACCGATGTTGCATCTGCAAACAAAACGCGGCATTCGCCCCGATGATGTCACTTGGTTTTTGCCGCATATGTCATCGGAATATTTTCGCAAACTCATTATCAAACATTTAGAAGCCGCGAATTTTCCTATTCCGCAAGAACGTTGGTTTACTAACTTAGCGACCAAAGGCAATACTGGTTCTGCCTCCGCGTATATCATGCTCGATGAATTATTTCACAGTGGCAAATTAAAAACCGGCGAAACCATTTTGATGTACATTCCCGAAAGCGGACGTTTCTCCAGCGGTTATGTTTATTTAGAGGTTGTGTAAGTGCGCGATCAGGACGTGCCTCAAGATGCGAACATCGCTTTAGGTGGACATCGAAAAGCCGTATATGCACGCGGCGCTGATGGCAACATTCATATTGTTAGTTCTAGTGGCTGGCAAGCAGAAGAAATTGTAACCCTGCAAGCAGTTGATGATTTCAAAGAAAAAGCCGCCGCTGCAAAACAAGCCTGTTTGCAAAATACCGTTTCACCATTAATGTTTCATATGTACAAGCAACGCATGGATCTCGTGTTGTTAGCGCAAAGCACGGGATTATTTCAATGGCGTATTAAACGTCACTTCCAACCACGGATTTTCAAAAAATTATCCGCCGCATTGCTGCAACGTTACGCCGACGCACTCGGCATCAGCGTTACCACTTTAACTGCACTGGACTAATATCAATGCAAACTTCCGCCGCTGATTTTGAACATCGGCAAGCCGCGCATTGCGAAAGCGGTGCGATTACTTCTTTATTACGCCATTATGGTTTAGATATTTCCGAACCTATGGCGTTTGGTTTATCCAGTAGTTTATCGTTTGCTTATCTGCCATTTATTAAAATTGCGGGGCTACCTTTAATTGCCTATCGCATGCCGCCAAAATCAATCGTTAAAGGTTTGCAAAAATCTTTAGGCGTGCGCATGCATTCTGAAACTTTTCGCAGTCCCACGAAAGGCATGGCGCGTTTAGATGAATTGTTAGCACAAGGCCAAGTGGTTGGTTTACAAACCTCCGTATTTTGGTTGCCCTATTTTCCTGAAAATATGCGCTTTCATTTTAATGCGCACAATTTAATTGTGTATGGCCGCGACGGCGATGAATATCTGATTAGCGATCCAGTAGCAGAAATGACGGTTCGATGCGCACGTGCGGATTTAGAACGTGCGCGTTTTGCCAAAGGCACCTTAGCGCCAAAAGGTTTGTTGTATTATCCAGCGCCCTTAAGCCAAGCAACTATCACCGAAAAAATGCTGCGCACGGCTATCTGGAATACGGTAAAAGTAATGCTCTACACACCGTTACCGATTATTGGTGTCAAAGGCATTCGTATGTTAGCGCGGCGCATCGCCAAACTAAAAGCCGACGATCTGACATTTAATAAAATGTACATTGGTCATATCGTGCGGATGCAAGAAGAAATTGGCACGGGCGGAGCAGGCTTTCGATTTATTTACGCCGCATTTTTACAAGAAGTAGCGAAGCTATTAAATGATCCGCGTTTTGAAAAACATGCTGATAATTTAGTTGTCATTGGTGATCAATGGCGTGAATTTGCGTTAAATGCAGCGCTCATGTGTAAAGCACGCAAAGCATTTGACGCTAGTGCATTAAGCCAACAATTAGTCGCTATTGCCGATGCTGAGAAAATTTTCTTTAACCAATTAAAACAAGATGTGAAATAAGTCTATGCTCAACATTCAAAATATTGTGCATCAATATGAGCGAGCCGATCAAGTTGCGCTTAATGACATTAATCTAACCATTGGCGCAGGCGAAATTTTTGGTCTGCTTGGACCCAATGGCGCAGGCAAAACCACTTTGTTATCTTTGTTGGCCAGCATCTTACGCGTACAACAAGGCGCCATATTGCTGGACGGCATAGCGTTGCAAATGGCAAATAAACAACAACCACGTCGTATCGCGATCGTTCCGCAACAATATGCTTTTTATCCAATGTTAACTTGTTATGAAAATTTAGCGTTTTTTGCCGGCGTTTGTGCGCTGGGCAAACACGCGACGACACGTATTGATTACTGCATCAATTTCGCGCAGTTACAACATGTGCTTAAAAAACCGGCGGAACACCTTTCCGGCGGACTAAAACGCCGATTGAATTTAGCGATCGGCTTAATCGGCGATCCTGATTATTTATTGCTCGATGAACCTACTGTCGGCATTGACCCACAATCACGCAGCTTTATTCTTGATGCTACCCGCGAATTAAAAGCCTCCGGCAAAACAGTTATTTACTCCAGTCATTACATGGAAGAAATAGAATATTTGTGTGATCGCATTGCTATTATTGATCACGGTCAAGTTATCTGCGAAGGCGAATTAAGCACTTTACTCAAGCGCAGTGCCGCTACGGTTCAAGTTACTTTTTCTCAAGCACCTGCCGAATTAATCCGCGCTCGCCTTACTCAAGAATTTAATTTAGCGCCGCTGACGCCCGCGCTTTACACGGGCAGCATTACAGATCCTGCCGATCTAAGTCATCTACTTGAAAAATTGCAACAACTCGGATTAATAGTGCAGTCTTTGCAGTATGGTCATCAATCACTGGAAAGTCTGTTCATGCAATTCACGCAACGCTCTTTACGAGACTAAGCCATGTTTACTGCTTTAATTAAAAAAGAATTCTTAATATTGTCACGTGATATGCACGGCTTAGCGGTGTTGTTTGCTATGCCTGCGGCTTTTATTTTAATTATGTCCTTAGCTTTACAAGACACTTTCCACAGTAATCGCGCCGCCGAATTAAATCGGTATGTCGTGTTAGTGGATCAGCCCAGCTCGGCCACGCAACAGTTTATCGATTTGCTTGCCACTCAACCCATCGGCGCCGCGCAAGAAAATATCTTGTCGCGCAAAGATGCCGAACAAGCGCTGCGCAGTAAAAAATTAGATTTCATCGTCATTTTAAATAAAGAGTTTGCCGCAACCTTAGCCGATCCTACCCAGCTAATTGAGCGCAGCATTATAACTATCGTCATTGATCCGGCTATTAACACTGCGCGCGTTTCTTTATTTTCAACCGTGATCCAATCAGCCTTAGCGCAATTACGTACTGAAAAAATATTGACGGCGTTTTTCCCATTAGGCATGGGCAACAACGCTAGCAAACAAGGCGGCGATGCCTATAAAAATCTTATGAACATTGAATATTTTGCGCCGAATGCTGATTCATCTTCTATTTATAAAATAAATCCTTCTTCTTCAGTACAACAAAATGTACCGGCATGGTTAGTTTTCGCCATGTTTTTTGTTGCGATACCCATGGGTACATTATTAGTTACTGAAAACAAACAAGGCACGCTGGCGCGCTTATCTAGTTTGCACATACATCCTTTAATGATGTTGTTGGCGAAAACCTTACCTTATGCGGTGATTAATCAATTACAAGCCGCAATGATGTTATTAGTTGGTATTTATCTTGTGCCATTAGCCGGCGGCGATGCGTTGCGTATTGGTAATAACTTTTTTGTATTATGGATGGTATTAACGGCGGTTAGTTTTGCTGCCGTAGGTTTTGGTTTATTAATCGCAACCTTAGCCAAAACACCCGAACAAGCTACCGTGCTTAGTGGCACTAGCAATATTTTGTTAGGCGCTATTGGTGGCGTCATGGTGCCGAAATTTGTGATGCCCGATTTTATGCAAGCCCTCACTCAAATCTCACCGATGGCGTGGGGACTAGAAGCGTCGCTTGATACTTTGTTGCGGCAAGCCACGGTAACAGATGTCGCACCGCAATTAGCCATGCTAAGCACTTTTGGTATTGTGTGCGCGTTATTTGCTACGTGGCTTTATCAACGTCGTCAATTTACTAGCTGATATTAATAGCGAAATCTTTATGAATAAATCCGAATTAATTGCTGATTTAAAAACGCTCATTTTAGAAGTGTGCGACAAACCTGCGCCAAGCGATGGCTTTCAAGATGAAGAATTATTATTTGGCCCTACCGCACGTTTGGGCTTAGATTCTTTAGATGCTCTGCAATTATCGATGGCTTTGCAAAAAAAATACGGCGTACGTTTAGCTGACAGCAAAGAAACGCGTCGCGTCTTATCATCGGTTAATAACTTAGCGGATTATTTATTATCGCTACCGCCAAAATAATCCAATTAAAATTGATTAACGCACGTCATTCATGAACACTGCACATTTTCCTGCTCACATTCGCGGCCTGAGTCACATCAGCGCCTGCGGCTTATCTTTACGTGACGCGGTCTGCACCGTGCAAAACCAACAAGCACCGCACATCGTTAGCCATCGCCTGCCACCGCCGCTAGATTACGATGCGCCTTATTACGCAATTAATTATGTAAACGCGGATTGGCAGCAACGCAAAAATTATCTGTTAACGCAGTGCCTTACTGAATGCGCTATCAGCAGTGGCCTTTCTATAGACGCACTACGCACCCACACTATTTTATTGGCCTCTTCTGCGTTAAACGTCGGCGCAGGTGAACAAAACTTTCCGCATTTACAAACGCTCAATTTATCTAGTATCGCCAATGACCTCTGCACATTATTAGATTGGCAAGGCCCCGCTTTAACCATTAGCACTGCGTGCACCTCGAGTTTAAATGCGTTGTTATTTGCGCAACGTTTAATCGCCAGTGGCGGCGCAGAACACGTCACCATTATCGGTTTAGATTTATTTAATCGCACCGCATTAGCAGGCTTTGGCGGCATGGGCTTGTTATCTGCCAACAACATGAAACCCTTCGATCAACAACGTGATGGAATGGTGTTAGGTGAAGCAGTTGCGGGAATAGTATTAAGTCGTCATCCACATCCCAACAAACCATCGTGTTTATTATTAGGCGGCGCGCAATTTTTAGACAAAGCGCATCAAACCGGTTTAAAAGAAGATGGCAGCAGTGTTATCACGTTGCTGCAACAATGTTTAGCAAACAGTGGTTTACAAAGCAGCGACATCACTTACATTAAAGCGCAAGCCAGTGGCAGCGCTTTAAATGATCTTGCTGAAGCGCAAGGTCTGGCGATGTTATTTGATACGAACACTAAAATTGCGTCATTAAAAGCTTATTTAGGACATTGTTTAGGCGCGAGTGGTTTAGCAGAGCTAACCTTGTTATTAGGCTGTGCAGAAGCAGGGTTTTTACCCGGCACGCGTGGCTTACAACACGCAGATCCATTACTGCCGCTGCAACCATTACGCGAGCACTTTTTATTAGAGAATCAAACGCACCATTTATTGTGTAATATTTTAGGGTTTGGCGGCAGCCTGAGTAGCATTGCAGTACGCATAGGGCCTAAGCAATGAAACTCATAACTTGGCATCAACATGTTTTAGCAGAACAACCTGAGCGTCGCGCCTTAGAACAACAAACAGGACTGAACTTGCGACGCACTAATCGTTTAACTGAATTACTAATTGGCGGCGCTTTAGCGTGTTTAAAAAATCAAGCACCACTGCCGCACAACACGGCGCTCATTGTGTGTTCACGACACGGCGCATTAAGTGATTGTAAAACGGCGATAAAACAAGTGATGGCGGATAACTCTCCGCCCATGCCATTTACATTAATGAATACTCAACACAATATGGCCTTGTTGCATTTAGCAAATGCCTTAGCTTTACAGCCCCAGCAAACATTATTGCTGAGCGCAACACCCTCCGCATTTGTTAATACTTTATGGCTTGCTCAACATTATCTTGATGCCTCCACTACCCAAACGGCATTAATTGGTTTTGTTGACGAAGATGGAAGTGAATCTCAAACTGGCGAATGTAGTTTTTTTTATGTCAACAATGATACGACGACAACTTCTGCCGCAACGTGGCAAATACACTGCGAAATAAAATTGGCCGCCTCTACATTGCTGGCTCACAATACCTTAGTACCGGACGATATTTGGTCAGCTTTAGCATCACCACAAACTCACATCCAGCAAGCTTATCCGCTGAGCGCGACCCAACATTGGCAGCTGACATTACAAAAAAACGCCCAACCCGCTGAATAAGGCTGCCGCGTACTACCAAAATTTGCTACTTTAGCCTTCTCTTCTTTTACTGTTTAATTATGAATCTATTATTTGTATGAACACGATGCCTCGCAAAATACTGGTAACCAGCGCTCTGCCTTACGCCAATGGCCACATTCATTTAGGCCATTTGGTCGAATATATCCAAACTGATATTTGGGTGCGCTTTCAGAAAATGCGCGGACATGATTGTTTATATGTATGCGCCGATGATGCGCACGGCACACCGATTATGTTGCGTGCGCAAAAAGAAGGTATTACCCCTGAAGCCCTGATCGAAAATTACAATATCGCGCATCGTCGTGATTTTGCCGGTTTCCATATCAACTTTGATAATTATTACTCCACTCATTCACCTGAAAATCGCGAATTCGCTAGCCTGATTTATAAAAGTCTCAAACAAGCAGGCCATATCGAAACACGCACAATTGAACAAGCCTTCGATCCAAAAGCAAATATGTTTTTGCCTGATCGTTTTATTAAAGGTGAATGTCCGCGCTGTGGTGCAAAAGATCAATACGGTGATTCATGTGAAGTCTGCGGCGCGACTTACAGTCCTACTGATTTAAAAAATCCAGTCTCTGCTATTACCGGCGTTACGCCTATCACCAAGGCATCTGAACATTATTTTTTTAAACTCGGCAATTTTGAAAAGTTTTTAAAAAAATGGACTGCGCAGCATGTGCAAAGTGAAATTGCCAACAAATTAAATGACTGGTTTGAAGATGGTTTGCAAGATTGGGATATTTCTCGTGATGCGCCTTATTTTGGTTTTGAAATTCCAGACGCGCCAGGTAAATATTTTTATGTGTGGTTAGATGCGCCGATTGGTTACATGGCCAGTTTTAAAAATTACTGCGATCAACACAATCTAAATTTTAATGAATACTGGGATCGCAATAGCACCACCGAGCTATATCATTTTATTGGCAAAGATATCGCGTATTTCCATACGCTCTTTTGGCCCGCCATGTTAGAAGGCGCCAATCTACGCTTACCAACTGCCGTGTATTGCCACGGATTTTTAACCGTTAACGGTCAAAAAATGTCTAAATCACGCGGCACTTTTATTATGGCGCAAACCTATTTACAACATTTAGAGCCCGAATATTACCGTTATTACATGGCGGCAAAATTAAGTTCGGGTGTCGATGATATTGATTTAAATTTAGAAGACTTTGTTGCGCGCATTAATAGCGACTTAGTGGGCAAACTCGTTAACATTGCTAGCCGTTGCGCAGGATTTATTAATAAGCGCTTCGATAATAAACTCGCAACCCAATTACCCGAGCCTGCACTTTTTCAACATTTTATTGCCGCTAGTGAATCTATCTCGGCCTTATATGAAGCGCGCAATTATTCACAAGCCATGCGCGAAATTATGTTGTTGGCTGACAAAGCTAACCAATATATAGATGAGAAAAAACCCTGGGTCTTAGCTAAAGATCCCGAACAATCAGAGCAAGTGCATGCAATTTGCACCCAAGGTATAAATTTATATCGTGTTTTAATTGCGTATTTAAAACCCGTGCTGCCCATGTTGTCACATGCATCTGAGCAATTCTTAAATGTACCGGCGCTGAGCTGGGCGACGGTATCGCACGCTTTATTAGATCATCGTATTAACAACTTCACGCCCTTGATGACGCGTGTCGACCCAGAGAAGATTGCCGCTATGATTGAAGACTCCAAAGAAAATTTATCGCCACAGAATACTGTCACTGCAACAGCGCTTACTAACCAACCTTTAGCAGCCGAAATCAGTATTGATGATTTTAATAAAATCGATTTGCGTGTAGCGAAGATCCTCAACGCGGAATTAGTCGAGGGCGCTGATAAATTATTAAAACTCACCGTTGATCTCGGCGGTGAAACTCGGCAGATATTTTCCGGCATTAAAGCAGCTTACGAGCCAGCCGATTTAATCGGACGACTTACAGTGGTGGTTGCAAATTTAGCGCCACGCAAAATGAAGTTTGGTTTATCAGAAGGCATGGTATTAGCAGCGGGTGCCGGCAATAAAGAAATTTTTATATTAACGCCCGATAGCGGTGCAGAGCCGGGCATGCGGATTAAATAACGAATACTATATAACCTTCATAAAGGAGTTTTATCATGTCGATTGGTGCTATTGCTTTTCCGATTATTTTTATTGTGATTATTTTATACGGCATCAGCGTCTACAATCGCTTAGTCGCTTTAAAGAATCAATTTCAAAACGCTTTTGCACAAATTGATGTGCAACTAAAACGCCGTTACGATCTTATCCCCAATCTGGTTGAAACCGCCAAAGCGTATTTAAAACACGAAAGTGGTACGTTAGAAGCCGTGATCGCGGCACGTAATCAAGCCATGGCCGGTCTTAAAGCGGCTAGCGCTAATCCGGGCGATCCTGCGGCTTTAAAACAATTGGGCGATGCCGAAGGCTCACTCGCCGGCGCGATGGGACGGTTAAATGTCGTCATGGAAGCGTATCCTGATTTAAAAGCTAATCAAAACATGATGCAAGTCAGCGAAGAATTAACCAGCACGGAAAACAAAATTTCTTTTTCGCGTCAAGCATTTAATGATGCGGTCATGGCTTACAACATTTACCGCCAAAGTTTTCCGCCGGTGTTTTTAGCTAATATGTTTGGCCACAACCAAAATGCAACATTATTAGAATTTGAAGATCGCGTGGCCATTCAAGAAGCGCCTAAGATTAGTTTTTAATTTTGCTAAGTGATTAATGATTCATGAATTTTTTTGAACAACAAGCGGCAGCTAGACGTAACACTACACGTCTAGCACTGCTATTTGTTGCGGCTATTATTTCGCTAGTCGCGCTCAGTGAATTATTAATTATAGCGCTGCTTAAATTTTCCGCAGAATCTGAGCATCCTATTACCTTATCGCTTTCTGCTTATATTGGCATCGCTGTCGGCATCTGCGTGGTTATTGCCTTAGCCAGCCTTTATAAATTCAGTGAATTAAATCAAGGCGGCAAAGCAGTTGCGTTAGCGCTAGATGGAAAATTGCTGGATCGTGCTACTAAAAATATTCACGAACGCAAATTGGTGAATGTAGTAGAAGAAATGGCTATTGCCTCTGGCACACCGGTGCCCGCCATTTATATTTTAGAAGACAAGTCCATCAATGCTTTTGCCGCGGGTTACGGCCCTCACGATGCCATCATTGGTGTTACGCGCGGCACCATGGAATTATTAAGCCGCGATGAATTACAAGGCGTAGTTGCGCATGAGTTCTCGCATATTTTTAATGGTGATATGCGCATTAATTTACGTTTAGTTGGTTTGTTATTTGGTATTTTATTTGTCGCTTTGATTGGCCAACGCTTGTTAATGAGCATGCGCTTTTCACGCTCCAAAAATAGCATGCCTGTGGTGTTAATGGGCGTTGGTTTTATGGCGATCGGTTATGGTGGATTATTGTTTGGCAACTTAATCAAAGCCGCGATTAGTCGACAACGCGAATTTTTAGCGGATGCGTCCGCCGTGCAATACACGCGCAATCCCGAAGGTATTGGTGGCGCCTTGAAAAAAATTGGCAGCGTCGGGACAGGTTCGCAATTAGTGCATGCCAACGCAGCGGAATTCAGTCATTGTTATATCGCTAGCGGCACCAGCATGAGCTTACAAGGTTTATTTGCAACGCATCCACCATTAAGCGAACGGATTCGACGTATTGATAAACGTTGGGATGGAAAATACATCAGCACTACTTCCACAATCAAACCTGATGCAACAAAATCTACTGCTCAAGACAATAAAAATTCACCGCGCGATAAACTTGCCGCGATCATACCGACGGCCGCGGTGTTGCAGCATGTGCTTGATCAAACGGGCATGCCGACTGCGGAACACGTTGCTTACGCGCATCAACTCATTGCTAACATTCCCAGCGTCTTACATACAGCCACCAATACACCCGCCGCTGCATCCGCAACACTGGTAGGACTTATGTTAGGCAGCACCGCCAGCCAACGCACAGCTAATTTAAATGTAATCGGCAATTCTTTGCCAGCGACTTTGCTCGCGCAATTAGAAAATTTGTTACCCGCATTAAACGAAACATCCATTGAACAACGCCTGCCCATTATGGAATTATGTTTAGCTGCGCTCAAAGAATTATCAGCAAGCGAAATCGATGAATTACAAAATCATTTAAAACACGCTATTAATGCCGATCAGCGTTTTGAATTATGGGAATGGGCCTTATATCGATTAATCGATCTGGGTTTACGTCAAACCAAACCTGCTGCCGTGCGGTTTAATGACATTAAAGAACTAGCCGACGATTGCGCTATTATTTTTTCTTTGCTCGCTTATCGTAATCAAGATGCAACTTTAGCCTTTCAGCAAGCCGCTAAACTTGCCGAGCTCACTATCGAATTAACACCAAAAAATTTATTACGCCATACTCAAGTAGAAACTGCTTTAACTAATTTAGCGCAGCTTAAACCGCTGGCCAAACCCAAATTTCTCAAAGCCTTATGTGCAGCAATTAATAGCGACGGCGTTGTACAAGCCGAAGAAATTGAACTATTGCGCGCCATTGCCGCAACGATTGATTGTCCAGTGCCTCCGCTAAAACCCTCATAACAGCCGCTTAAAATTTCATTAAAATCCCGTACACACATTCATTATCTCCCTCGCGGTTAGCAAAAATATCTTAAACCGCCGAGGCAGTTTTGCTATAGTCTGCCTCTGTTATTAATCGATTCCGCGCCGTTATGACCGACTATTTCCTGATTTTACTCAGTACCGTCTTAGTAAATAATATCGTCTTAATTAATTTTTTAGGCGCAGGTTCATTCATACGCGCGCCATACCCAATTAAAACAGCATTAGGCGTAGGCTTAGCGACCGCCTTGGTGTTGACCTTGTCTTCGATAGTTAATTATTTACTATATCAATATATTTTGATTCCTTTAGATCTATCCTATTTACGCACTTTAATATTTATTTTAATAATTTTAGTCATCGTGCAATCCACTGATATGGCAATACGTAAAATAAAACCTGCCTTACACGATACGCTAGGAATTTTTCTAGCTTTGATTACTACCAACTGCGCGATCTTAGGCGTCACTTTATTGAACATACAACAAGCGCAGAACTTCCTGCAGGCGGCGGTTTATGGTTTTGGTGCCGCGCTAGGATTTTTAGTGGTGTTAGTATTGTTTGCGGCAATGCACGAACGCTTAAGCGTGACTGATGCGCCTGCGCCCTTTAAAGGCGCACCGTTAACATTAATCACCGTTGGCATTATGTCATTAGCGTTTTTAGGCTTCGCTGGATTTATTAAAACCTAATTATGTGGCTATCTATTATTATTGTTAGTAGCATCATCGCGCTGATTGGCGCTTTGTTAGCGTATATGACACTTCATTTGAAAATAAAAAATAATGACCAACTCATTAATCAAATCGATGCCTTGTTACCTCAAACACAATGTGGCCAATGCTCATTCCCCGGCTGCCGTCCTTACGCTACTGCTATTACACAAGGCAATGCTGATATCAATCAATGTCCACCCGGCGGCAGCGCCACTATTAAGGCACTAGCCCATTTATTAAGTCGTGAGAGTAAACCGCTCAATCCCGCCAATGGCGTTGAAGAAAAGGTTTCGCTACTCGCTGTGATTGATGAAAACATTTGCATCGGCTGCACGCTCTGCATTAAAGCCTGTCCAGTAGATGCGATACTTGGTGCCAGCAAACAAATGCACACCGTTATCGCGCAAGAATGTACGGGCTGCAAATTATGTGTCGCGCCTTGTCCTGTCGATTGCATTCTAATGGTGCCGGTGGAAAATAATCTACCCGCGTGGCCATTTCCAACCCAACCAAAAATTATTCCTATCCATGTAGCATCTTTACACTTGCCTCATGCAAATTAACACTGAGAATAATTAGCGTGGGCGTAAACATTAAAATACCGCTTAATATTACTAAGCAAACCACGTCACATGAATTACATGGCGGTTTATATTTTGCTATTAACAATAGCGCTGCATTATCTGAACCCATCAAAACGATTAGTTTGCCGAAACGATTAATTTTACCTTTGCAACAACACAAAGGCAGCGCTGCTGTGCCGCTAGTGAAAATCGGCGATTCGGTTCTTAAAGGTCAACTGATTGCTGACACGCAAGAGGAGATGAGCATAAGATTGCACGCGCCTACTTCCGGAAAAATATTCGCCATTGAAGATTGCGCCGTATCTCATCCTTTAGGTTTAATCACGCCGTGCATGATCATCGAGCCCGATGGCGCAGAACAGTGGATCACACGCACACCGATTACAAACTTTACAGCTTTCTCCGCAACTGAGATTTTCGAAAAAATTCATAAGGCCGGAATTGTTGGTTTAGGCGGAGCGGCTTTCCCTACCGCCGTTAAACTTAATTCTTGCGCTAACAACCCCCTTCAGACATTAATTATTAATGCAATAGAATGTGAACCTTATATTTGTTGCGATGAGGCGCTGATACGTGAACACGCACACGGCATTATTGCCGGCATTCGTATTTTGCAACACGCCTTAAATGTAAAAAATTGTTTTATTGCTTTAGCCGATAACAAACCAGAAGCGTATCACGCTTTAAAATTAGCGCTACAAGAAAATAAAACCACCAATATCGAGCTCAAAATAATTCCTGCGCGTTACCCTAGCGGCGATGAGAAACAATTAATTAAAGCGTTAACTGGATTAGAAATTCCGCATGATGACTTACCGGCGGCGTTTGGATTGATGTGTCATAACGTGGCGACGGTATATGCTATCCATCGCGCTATCGAACACAATGAACCGTTGATTTCCCGCGTTGTTACTGTTTGCGGCGATGGCATACGACAAGCGCATAATATAGATGTGTTGTTCGGTACGCCTATAGAGCATTTAATTATGCATTGCGGCGGTTATCAACAAAATATTTATCAACTCATCATGGGCGGACCGATGATGGGTTTTGCATTAACTAGTGATGAACTGCCCGTTATTAAATCAACTAACTGTATTTTAGTTTACACCTCTGATCTTGAAATTGAATCTGTTGGCGAGAAAAGTTGCATTCGCTGCGGCGCCTGCGAACAAGTATGTCCAGTTAATTTATTACCACAACAATTATATTGGCACGCCAAAACACAAGACTTCGCTAAAGCTGAATCTCAGCATTTATTTGACTGCATAGAATGCGGTTGCTGCTCTTATGTATGCCCTAGCGAAATTCCTCTGGTTCAATATTATCGTTTTGCCAAAACAGAAATTACTCAGATTAATTATAACCATCAAAAATCCAATATCGCACGTGCGCGTTTTGAAGCTAGGCAAGCGCGTTTAGACGCTGAAGAACGTATTAAGCAAGAAATGTTGCAACAAAAAAAGCAAGCTTTAGAAACTCAAAAAACTACCAGCCTAGGCGCGCAAGTGGACATTCAAGCTGCATTAGCGCGTGTTAACGCTAAGAAAAAAATAGCATTTCAAAATGACGAAACCGAATGAAATTTAAAACACTTAGTTCGCCGCATATCCATTCGGGTAATCGCATTAAGCATCTTATGTTGTGGGTTATAGCCGCGCTGATTCCCGGCAGTGTCTTTATGATTTATTTTTTTGGTTGGGGCGTATTATTTAATATCGTCATTGCCAGCATGGTGGCATGCGTGGCAGAAGCTTGTGTTTTAAAGCTACGGCGACGCGCCATATTCGACACGCTACAAGATGGTTCCGCATTTGTTTGCGCGTGGTTATTAGCACTGGCTTTGCCGCCTTTAGCGCCGTGGTGGTTAACGACGGTCGGCTGCGGATTTGCCATTATATGTGGCAAACAATTATACGGTGGTTTAGGTTACAACCCGTTTAATCCTGCGATGCTGGGTTATGCAGTATTGTTAGTTTCGTTTCCCAAAGATATGAGTCAATGGATTTTGCCGCAAGGTTTAGCGCATTATCATTTATCATTTTACGAAACGTATTTAGCGGTATTCCAACAGCAATTACCGACAGCCAATTGGGATGCTATTAGCGGCGCAACGCCTTTAGACACATTAAAAACTAACGTAAATTTAAATCAATATGTTCGCCATATTGTAACTCGCCCACTCTTTGGATATGTGAGCGGTTATGGCTGGGAATTTATTTCGTTGGCGTGGTTATGCGGCGGCCTATTATTATTATGGCGACGCATTATTACGTGGCATATACCCATAAGCTTATTACTCGCACTTACGATTGTCGCCAGTATTTTTTGGTTGGTTAATGACAATGTTTATCCTTCACCACTGTTTCATATCACCGCCAGTAGCACCCTGCTCGCGGCATTTTTTATTGCAACCGATCCTGTCTCAGCTTGCACTAGCAACAAGGGCAAAATTATTTACGGCGCTGGCATTGGTATATTGATTTATTTTATTCGTACCTTTGGCGCTTATTCTGACGGCATCGCTTTTGCTGTATTACTGATGAATTCAACCGCGCCAGCGTTAGATTACTTTACCAAACCTCGCGTATTCGGCAGAACATGAAGTTTCGTATCTCGCCCATTATCATGAACAGCGCTTTTTTCAGTATCTGCGCACTATTGTCGATTAGCTTTTTGTGGTGGCTCAATAATGCAACGCAAGATCGAATCTCGCATAACCAACATGTAGCTCAGTTAAAAATATTAAATGAAATTATTCCAAACCATCGTTATGACAATGATTTACTTAACGATGTTATCGTGTTGCAAGATCCTGCTTTAGGTACTAAACAATCCGTTATCGTTCATCGCGCGCATCTAAATGAAAACCCGGTTGCTGCATTATTTTTTACCGCTGCACCGAATGGGTATGGTGGCAACATTCAACTATTGATTGGTATTAATGTTGACCATAGTCTTGCGGGCGTACGGGTCATCACGCATCGTGAAACGCGCGGCTTAGGCGATGCAATTGATATAACGCGCTCTGATTGGATCCAACAATTTAGTGGTTTAAGCTTAAACAATCCGGCAGCATCACAATGGAAAGTAAAACCAGATGGCGGCGATTTTGATGCTTTTGTAGGCGCAACTATTACACCGCGCGCCGTGGTGCTGGCGATTTACACTACTTTGCAATACGCCAAAACTCATCATGCTGTTATTTTTTCTCCTAATACTGTAATAAAAAATACAGCGGCGCGGACGCCATGACTAGCTTGATTAAAAACAAACTATGCGACGATATCTGGCATAACAATCCCGGCTTAGTACAGCTCTTAGGTTTATGCCCTTTGTTAGCGGTCAGCAATACGGCTATTACGGCTTTGGGTTTAGCGCTAGCCACTTTATTAACCTTGCTGATGTCGAATATTAGCATTTCACTTCTGCGTCATATCGTACGTCCCGAAATATGCAGGCCGGTTTTTTTATTAATCATCGCCACGGTGGTCAGCGCTATTGAATTATTGATGAATGCATTTTGGCATGAGCTGTATTTAAGCTTAGGTATTTTTGTGCCGTTGATTATTATCAATGGTATTGTCATCAGCCGCGCCGAATCATTTGCTATTAAAAACTCAACATTAGCCGCTGCCGTTGATGCTTTAAGCATGGGTGTTGGTTTTGCATTGGCGCTAGTAACACTAGGCAGTTTGCGTGAACTCATCGGGTTTGGTACTTTGTTCGCCCATGCAGGTTTGATTTTCGGTGCAGCAGCAAATGATTTTGTATTTGAGCTGAACACTGATTACCGCGGTTTCTTATTAGCAATTTTACCGCCGGGCGCTTTTATTATTTTAGGTCTATTAATCGCTGTAAAAAATATGATTGATGCGCGCATAGCTTTGCGGCTATCTAAAACATGAACGCCCGCCAACGTCGCATTATGTTTACACGTTTACGCGCTGCTAACCCTACGCCGACGACTGAATTAAATTATCAAAACTCTTTTGAATTATTAATTGCCGTTATCTTATCGGCGCAAGCGACAGATGTCGGCGTTAACAAAGCCACGGCAAAATTATTTCCCGTCGCCAATACGCCAGCAACTATTTTAAAACTCGGTGAGCGTGGTTTAAAAAAATACATTCAAACCATCGGTTTGTTTAATACCAAAGCCCGCAATATTCTAAAAACTTGCGCTTTATTATTAGAAAAACATGACGGCCAAGTGCCGGCATCTCGTGAGGCTTTGGAAGCGCTGCCTGGCGTGGGTCGTAAAACCGCCAATGTGGTGTTAAACACCGCTTTTGGTCAGCCTACCATTGCGGTTGATACACATATTTTTAGAGTAGCCAATCGCACCGGTTTAGCGCCGGGCAAAAATGTCATCGAAGTAGAGCAGCAATTAGAAAAACGTGTGCCTGTTGAATTTAAACAAGACGCGCATCACTGGCTGATCTTGCATGGTCGATATACCTGTGTCGCCCGTAAACCGCGCTGCGGTGCCTGCCTCATTGAAGATCTATGCGCTTACCCTGATAAAGCCGAAGACTAACTAGCCACTTCCGCAACTTCTACTTGCTCACCTCGCCCGACAAACCCATAATCGCCACCTCTGATTTAAGACCCTCACGCTGGAGAACTACCCATGGGTTACTTCGTTTTTGTCGTATTAGCGTTGGCCGCCATTTTACTGGCCATGTTTGTGGTTAACGTACCTGCATTAATTATAATGGGCCCGCTGCCTGCTAATGCCAAGTCTTATAAATTGGCCGTGCTGCCTGCTATTAGCGGCGTTGTAGCCGGATTGGGCTTATATCTAGCCGCGCGGATTGCGATTAATAATTTCAGCCCCTTGGACGCTAAAGTTTTATTAGGTATCGCCTGCGCGCTTACCTTATTAATGATTGTGGTATCTAAAAATTACAAAGTAATGGTGCCTGTACAACTCGCGGTCGTCATAGCGACTTTTATTTTTCTATTATAAATAAATGTATTGATCGTCTGAGCGGTGGCTTTTGCACTTCGCACAAGCCACAACTCCTTGAATTTATTTAGCTTTATCTTTCTACTCTCCATTTATTTCGCCTTAATTAAGCCTGCCCTGATTGCGGGATCTTATTCCGTAGCATCCAAAAAGAGTTTTCATGCGTATTGAAATAGGTACACTGGCTGCCTTACTTTAGCTTTAGCGTTAGCTTTCCTTTAGTAAGATGGCTTGAAGCGTTATCCAGTCACATTGATCTATTAAATTATCATTTCATCATTTTGGAGAAATTTTCATGAACCATAAAAACAAGCTTAGCCCGATCGCCTCTGCTTTGGGCGTAACCCTGTTAGCTTCTTTAGCAGCAGCACCTGTTTCAGCTGAACAAAATCCTTTCGGCATGACCGAAATGAGCAGCGGCTACATGGTTGCAGGCGCCGAAGGTAAATGCGGCGAAGGCAAATGCGGCGCTAAGAAAAAAGACGATGCAAAACATGCTGAAGGCAAATGTGGCGAAGGCAAATGTGGCGAAGGCAAGTGCGGCGCTGACAAAAAAGCAGGAAGTGACACGAAGCAAGGTGTTGCTGGTAAAGGCGGCGCAGAAGCTAAAACAGCGGTTGAAGGCAAATGTGGCGAAGGCAAGTGCGGCGCTGACATGAAGAAAGAAGAACCCAAAGCTGCAGTAAAGAAATAGTCATCCTCATTAGGTAGGTTTTATACCTTATGCAAATCCCTCGCTATAGCGTTACTGGTGCGGGTTTAGGTTTGAGACGGGCTCTCACGGGCCCGCTCTCAGATCCTTATCCGTCACAAGTTAATTTCATGGAAGTCGCGCCGGAAAATTGGATTCGCGTGGGCGGCCGCTGGGGTAAAGAGTTACGTAAATTTACCGAACGTTATCCTTTTGTTTGTCATGGTTTATCGTTATCGCTAGGCAGTCCTGCACCGTTGGATGAGAGCCTGGTGCTCGATATCAAAGAGTTTCTTAATACCCATCAAATCCGTTGTTATTCAGAACATTTAAGTTATTGCTCCGATGACGGGCATTTATACGACTTAATGCCGATCCCTTTTACCGAAGCTGCGGTTGACCATGTCGCTGCGCGTATCATGCGGGTACAAGAATTATTGGGACAGCGCATCGCGATTGAAAACGTGTCTTATTATGCTGCGCCCGGCCAAGAAATGACTGAGATTGATTTCATCAACGCCGTCATCAGCCGCGCTGATTGCGATTTATTATTAGACCTTAACAATATCTATGTGAATTCTATTAACCATCATTACGATGCCCACGCATTTTTAAAAGCGCTGCCTTTACAACGAATCGCCTACGCCCATATCGCAGGGCACTATGTCGAAGCCGAAGATTTACGCGTCGACACCCATGGCGCAGATGTTATTGACCCGGTTTGGCAACTGCTAGAAACCGCTTACCAACTCGTAGGCGTGTTCCCCACCTTACTTGAACGTGATTTTAATTTCCCCGCTACTCAGGAATTACTCGCCGAGGTCGATAAGATTCATCAGCTCCAAGCTCAAGCACAACAACACAGTGCCGCCAGCTGATTCTGCTGCATAGCAACAAGGAAGTGTTCATGAATAACGAATTATCCCTCTATTTATTACAAGCCCTCGCCGTCATGGCGGTGTTGTTTATTGTTGCCATCGGCGTAGGCGTATTAAGCATTATCGTTATTTACATTATTGATAAAACCCAAACTACTCAAGCCGTGCGTTATAACTTTCCGGTTATTGGTCGCTTTCGGTATTTATTTGAACACTTAGGTGAGTTTTTTCGGCAATATTTTTTCTCGCAAGATCGCGAAGAAATGCCTTTTAATCGCGCCGAACGCGCGTGGGTTTATCGCGCTGCTAAAAATTTAGATAACACCATCGCGTTTGGTTCTACCTATGATTTAACCAAACCTGGCGCGGTAATTTTTCCTAATACAGCATTTCCGACCTTAGGCATAGATGCCGTTGAAACCGCACCCGTTACAATTGGGCCGTATTGCGAAAAACCTTATTTAGCGCGTTCGCTTTTTAATATGTCAGCCATGAGTTATGGCGCTATTTCAAAACCCGCCGTGCTGGCTTTATCGGAAGGTGCAGCTAAAGCAGGTTGTTGGCTCAACACGGGCGAAGGCGGTTTATCAAAATACCATCTCGCTTATAAACCCGATATCGTATTTCAATTAGGTACTGCCAAATTTGGCGTGCGTGATATTAACGGCGATTTAAATGACAATAAATTGCGCGAATTAGGCGCGAATGATTGTATTAAAATGTTTGAAGTAAAACTAAGTCAAGGCGCTAAAGCCGGTATGGGTGGTTTATTACCCGGCGATAAAGTTACGCCTGAAATTGCTGCGATCCGCGGCATTACCGTTGGCGAAACGTGTCATAGCCCCAATCGACACATTGACGTTTCTAATGTGAGTGAATTATTAAATTTAATCGCCCGAATTCGCCAAGTCACCGGCAAACCGTGTGGTTTTAAAACGGTAATCGGTGACACTGAATGGCTAGATGATTTGTGCGGCGAAATAAAAAAACGCGGCATTGAATCTGCACCGGATTTTATCACCATCGATTCCGGTGATGGCGGTTCAGGTGCTGCGCCACAAAGCTTAATGGATTATGTTGGTTTGCCAATTCAAGAAAGTTTACCGCGAGTGATTGATTTATTATCACGCCATCAAATACGCGAACGCATTAAAATTATTGCCTCCGGCAAAATGATCACACCTGCTGGCGCTTGTTGGGCACTGTGCGTAGGTGCAGACTTTATTTCTTCGGCACGCGGTTTTATGTTCGCATTGGGTTGCATTCAAGCGTTGCAATGCAATCGCAATACCTGTCCTACCGGCATCACGACGCACAATGTCAAACTGCAAAAAGGTTTAGATCCCCGTTTAAAATCTGAACGTATCGCAAACTATGTAAAAAATATGTTATTGGGTATTGGCAATATTGCGCATTCTTGTGGCGTCGAAGATCCCCGTCACTTGACCCGCAAACATGTACGCATTGTCGTAAGCTATGGCCACTCAAAACCTTTTAGCGAATTGTATCCACCGGTTGCGCAAATAAACACACGCAATGATGCGGCCGCTTAAACGCATCCAATTCTCCGAATGCCACGTATAATATAAACTCTCAGCCAAAGGTTTACTTATGTCATTGTTATTACGTTATGCGCAACAGGCCAACAATTTTTTATTAAACATTGTGCAGCAATTAGATTTCTTGGCGCCACTAGTGTTGCGCTGTTATCTGGTGCCGATTTTTTGGTTGGCGGGCAGCAATAAAATGATGCACTTTAGTGATACGGTTGCGTGGTTTGGTGACGGTGGACTCGGTTTACCATTCCCACAATTATTGGCATTTCTCGCCACCGCTACTGAAATGGGAGGCGCTATTTTATTATTACTAGGCCTAGCAACGCGTTGGATTTCTATTCCTTTAATGATAACCATGTTAGTCGCTATGTTTACAGTACACTGGCAACATGGTTGGCAAGCAGTGCATGACGGAGCTTCGCCTTTTGCCTCCGCCAATTTAGCCGGTGCCATGCAGCGCTTAAATTACGCCAAAGAAACTTTATATCAACACACCGATTACGAATGGCTGACCGAAACAGGCAACTTTGTTATTTTAAATAATGGTATCGAATGGGCGGCTACTTATTTTATTATGTTGCTCGCGCTGTTTTGTTTAGGCGGTGGTCGCTGGATCAGCGCGGACTACTGGCTTAAAAAATATTTATCACCTAATTAAAAAATATGAAAAACCTCGTGCGTGATTTTAAAACCCTGCAATATGAATTTTCAGCGCATCTGCGTCATCCTGATAAAAATCCTGCGCCTGCTGATGTTGAAGATCGGCGCATGAAGATCTATCGAGAATTGTTTTATAACAATCTAGAAAATTTTATCGCAACCGGCTTTCCGGTCTTACGTAAACTATATTCAGATGCGGACTGGCATGCAATGGTGCGTGACTTCATGCATCGCCATCAAAATCACTCGCCCTATTTTCTGGAAATTGCTCAAGAGTTTTTGTATTTCCTTAACACTGAACATATAGCAAAGCCATGCGACCCTCCTTTTTTGCATGAGCTCGCGCATTATGAATGGATTGAAATAGCGCTATCGGTACAAGATGAAACCAATAATTTCGAAAATATTAATCCCAATGCGAATTTATTACACACAACGCCCATTTTATCATCGTTAGCCTGCTTATTAAGTTATCAATGGCCGGTACATCAACTAAGTCCAGACTATCAACCGCAAGAGCCGCCGGCACAAATAACCCATCTGATTGTTTATCGCGATCGCCAAGACTTAATTCATTTTATCAATCTCAATCCGGTCACTGCGCGTTTGGTGCAACTTATTCAAAACGAGCACAACGCCGCAAAATTAACCGGACAACAAATACTAGAAAAAATAGCACTTGAATTACAGCACCCCAACCCAATGGTTGTGCTTCAAGGCGGCACGATAGAGTTACAAAAGTTACAAGCGGCGGGCGTGATTCTAGGTGGATTAAATATTTAAGATGTAAAAACCCAGGGCCTTCTATCCACACGTCGTTGATTGCTTCGCAAACGATATACCAAAAAAAAAATCTGATTATTCGCCCAACACGTTAACCGTTTTGTCCGCTTATATGCAGCACCTTCATAAGCATCAAGCCTTCATAAATCTGTTGGGCGTAAATCGAGATACCCAGTGCCCGATAAACACGCCGTGCTACTCCACATCGCCGCCGGATAGTTTTCTCTCGCCAAATAAACTGCACGATAATGAATTAAAATTGCTGGCGTGCGCATAAACTGTCTATGATCAGCTGCGTTTTATCGCCTGCAATTCGCGCTCACTTAAACTTAACCACTCTTCATTGCGCTTTCTATAATGGCCAGGCGAATTTCGCGCGCTTAACAACAGTTCTTGCAATTCTTTTTGCGCCTGCTCCAGCTGACCCATACGATGCAGCAAGACCGCATAGCGGTAACGAATTTCTGCGCCAGCCGCATACTTAATTAATGCCTGATATTCGTGCAGTGCTTGAGGGTCTTGCCGCAAGGCTTCAAAATTTCGTGCGTATAAAAGATGACCTTGTTCAGATTTAAAATCAGGATTACGTGCAATTAAATAATCCAAGGTGGCTTTACTGTCAGCATATAAGGCCAACTGAAACTCCGCTCGCGCTTGGTTTAATAACAAAACGGGGTCATCTTCAAATAAACCTTTACGCGCTTTTTTTATTATTTCTAAAGCGTTGCTATAAAGTCCTTTGCTCAACATTTCTTCGCTTAGCTTTAATGTATTGCCCACATTATTTGACACTTCGAGCTGCTGCGAATAGTTTTTTAAATTTTTTTCGGGGTTTAATAGTTTTTCAACGCCGCGTTGCGTTTTTCCGATCACTCGCGAGCGTGCTAATTCTGGCAACATTTCGATTAAGAAATATAATAGACACCCAATCACCGGGACTAACACAATAAACCACAACCATGGCGACATGCGTCCCGTTTTATAAGCATGAATACCAAATACAACTTGAACTAATATCATTAAAAAACCGTAACCAAACATCATATCGCTTTCTCCGCCTGTTTAATCATATCCCAAGCATGATTCATTTGTTCTACGCTAGCATTACGCAGCTCAATATTTTGTGCGTGTAAATATTCTTCAACCGCCGCAAAACGTCGTTCAAACTTATGATTGCCTTTGCGCAAAGCTTCTTCCGGATCAACTTCTAAATGCCGCGCGAGATTGACACAGCTAAACAACAAATCTCCCAGCTCTTCTTGCAGTGCAACTTTATCATCAAGATGAGTGGCGCGTACTTCTTGCAATTCTTCCACGCACTTTGCAAACACGCCGTCGACTGAAGGCCAATCAAAACCTACTTGAGCCGCTCGTTTTTGCAATTTCATTGCACGTTTTAATGCCGGCAACGCTAAAGCAATCCCCGTCAAGGTGCCCGTTGCTAATTCGGCGGATAACTCAGCTGAATTTTTATTGGCACGTTCGCGTGCTTTTTCAGCTTCCCAATTTTGTTTTATTTCATTAATGGGGCGCTCTTGTGCAGCACCAAACACATGTGGATGACGACGTAGCATTTTTTCACATATTGCATGCACGACTTCATTAAAATTAAAATGATCCTGCTCTTGGGCTATTTGTGCGTGATAAACAACTTGAAACAATAAATCTCCTAGCTCATCACGTAAATCACTCATGTCGAATCGTTCAATGGCATCGACCACTTCATACGCTTCTTCAATAGTATAAGGCGCAATCGTATTAAACGATTGTTGCTTATCCCAGGGACAGCCGGTTTGCGGGTCTCGCAAACGCGTCATAATAGTTAATAAATCATTGAGTGTGTGCATAAAAGATATTTATTCAGAGAAAGCGACTGGCGTGAACCAATCGCTTTGGTAGTTACGGAGTCTGCTCATTACGAAAAATTAAAAACTTAATTGAACACCAACGTGCAAATTATCATCTAATTCATAATCGCTAAGGCCATCTTCAAAATCCACTTCCATTTTGTGATAACCGACATACAATCTACTTTGCGCGGCGACTTCAACATCAAAACCGATATTTAATTCGGTGAAGCTTTTATTATCAGCGAAGGAGGTAACATCGGGTGCATAAAAACCTTCCACATACACGCTCATCGGCGTCGTTGCAGGGAATATATAGGCTATCTTGCCGCCAATGGCTAATGAGCCAATCTCATTGTCACTATCATCGTCTAAACGATCTACTTTACCCAATACAAATTTGATGCCGCCACCGATACTCACCGAACGATTAGTGCCAGTTAATGCACCGGATACAGTGCCTTTAAAATTTGCCAACAGATCATCATTCTCATTCCAAAATAGACCCATACCGACATCGGCACCGCCCACCCCAATCTTAGTGGTGGTTTTCATTAAATAATTAAATTCTGCTGATTCTGAACTCAAACGAAAGTCGATGCCTTGTGCTTGAGCATATACACTCATTACCAATAACATTAAACTTACCAATATGCGCTGTAACATAGTTCCCACCTTTATGAATTACGACCATCATTATTTGCTGCCGCTTACAATCAAGTGTTAATCACCCGTTGCCCCACTGGCAGCGCTGCGGCATTATAGCATGCTGTTACAAAAATCCTCTTTACTGATAGATAAACACCATGCCTCATGATCCGCGTCTCGACTTGATCCAACACTGGTTAGCAGAAAATGCTGAATTACATTCGGCGACACTAACGCCGGCCTCGGTAGATGCAAGTTTCCGCCGTTATTTCCGTGCTAGCACACAACATGGCAGTTACATCGTTATGGATGCACCGCCGGAACACGAAAAGCTAGAACCCTTTAGTAGCATTGCGCGTTTATTAGAAGAACATGATTTAAACGTGCCGCATATTTACGACAGTCATGTTGAACACGGTTTTTTATTGCTCAGCGATTTAGGCAGCACTCAGTATTTAAATGTCTTGTCTGATACAAATGTTGAGCAACTGTATGGCGATGCCTTAGACGCATTATTTAAAATCCAAACACGAGTGCCGCCTTTAGGCCTTCCTTTGTACGACAAAGCTATGCTCGAACGAGAAATGCATTTATTTGAAGAATGGTTTTTGCGACGGCATTTAGGCATCGAATTAAGCGGCGCTGAATTAGCTACGCTTAAAACCAGTTTTGAAATTTTGATTTATGCCGCCATTAATCAACCACAGGTTTTTGTGCACCGCGATTATCATTCACGCAACTTAATGGTAACGGACGATAAGAATCCGGGGATTTTAGATTTTCAAGACGCCGTATTGGGGCCGGTCACTTATGATTTGGTTTCCTTGTTGCGCGATTGTTATATTGAATGGCCACAAAATAAAATTGATCACTGGGTTGAACGCTACTTTATTCGCTTACAAAATGCCGGCATTACCAATACTCGTTTAGTCATGTTCCAATATTTGTTTGATTTGATGGGTGCACAACGCCATCTTAAAGCCATCGGTATTTTTTCACGTTTAAATTATCGCGACGGCAAAAGCGGTTATTTAAACGATATTCCACGGACTTTTAATTATTTAGATAGCGTTTGCAATACACACATGGAGCTACATGATTTAGCCACATTATTTAAGCACCATAAGATCGCTGAACGGCTCGCTGCATGAAAGCGCTTATTCTGGCCGCCGGCCGCGGTGAGCGCATGTTGCCGCTTACGGCCACCACACCGAAACCTTTATTAATGGTCGGCTCACGTACCTTAATTGAACATCGCATCGCCGCACTGGTCGCGGCGGGCATTACGGAGATTGTGGTTAATATTGCGTATTTGCGCGATATGATTCGTCAACACTTAGGCGATGGCAAAACACTCGGCGCGAATATTATTTACAGTGATGAAGGTGATGAACCACTCGAAACGGCGGGCGGTATCGTGCAAGCATTGCCTTTATTAGGCACGCAAGCTTTTGTGGTAACTAATGCAGATATTTGGTGTGATTACCCTTTGCATCAACTCGCTTTAGCAAAAAATTTATTAGCGCAATTAGTCTTAGTTAACAATCCAAGTCAACATCCGCAGGGTGATTTTGGTATTGAACAAAACCATGCTTCATTGAAGGCTACGCCTAAATTTACCTTTAGTGGCATTGCGCTTTATCATCCAGACTTATTTAAATCCTTAGCGCCAGGAAAACGTACGCTAAAATCAGTATTAGATACAGGGATTGCACAAAAAATAATTGGTGCAGAACATTATGCGGGTGAATGGCAGGATATTGGAACGATAGAAAGATTAGCTAAACTAAATGCGGATTTAAAAAAAAACCTGAACACACGCTTATGATTCTTTTTACACTTTTGCTTGATCGTGCATTCGTAACTTCACCAAAATAATCAGGATAATTATGGTCGCTGCTAAAATACATCCAACCGCTATTGTGGCAAGTGGCGCTCAATTAGCCGATGACGTCATCGTCGGTCCTTACGCCATTATTGAGGATCAAGTTGAAATTGGACCAGGTACTATCATTGGGCCGCACGCCGTGATTCATCACCATAGCCGCATAGGTGCGTTTAATCAAATTCATGCACATGTCGTGTTAGGAAATACGCCGCAAGATATTTCTTTTAATAATGCCGACACGTGGATAGAAATTGGTGACCATAATGTATTACGCGAATTTTCGACTATTCATCGTGCTACCAAAATCGAACAACCTACTCGCCTAGGATCACATTGTTTTTTAATGGCGCACGCGCATATTGCACATGATTGCCAAGTGGCCGATCGCGTGATTTTAACGAATGCTGTTTCACTCGGTGGGCATGTCCAAGTTGATGAGCGCGCGATCATTGGCGGTCACACAGGCGTGCACCAATTCTGTCGCGTGGGCGCTTATGCCATGTTAGCGGGAGGAATAGTATTACGCCGCGATGCGCTGCCTTTCAGCATGGTTGCAGGACATCCCGCCAAACATCACAGCTTAAATAAAGTAGGTTTGCGGCGCGCCGGTATACGCGGCGAGACTTACCGCGAAATTGAACACGTGTTTCGCGCTTTACGTGCGCAAGAAAAAATTTCTCCAGACACCCACTCCACCGATCCTCACTTACAGTATCTCTATCATTGGCTGGCGCAAAAATCCAAACGCGGTCTAACCGCATTTAATCGAATTAATCATACCCAGACTGAAGAAGATTAATCATCACAAGCACCAACTCGTATCACGCGACACTTTTTATGTACTAAGTTGGTGCTCAATCGCTGTCATATTTCTGAAATAATGCTGCCCATTCAATAACTTAGCAATTGGCATAAGTTGTGCTCTACTCGTGCATCAGCGTTAATAGCTTATCGAGGTAGGTCATGAAATTTTTTAGTCGTCGCATTATTAAACCCGAAGATTTAAATCCGGCTCAAAACTTATTTGGCGGTACTTTGTTGTATTGGATAGATGAAGAGGCTTCTATTTTTGCCACCTGCCAATTGAAAACCAACAAGATGGTCACAAGACTGATTACTGACATCAACTTCATCAGTTCAGCTCGCGCAGGCGATATTATTGAATTCGGTTTTGAAACCACCAAATTCGGAACTACCTCAATTTCCATGTGCTGCGAAGTGCGCAATAAATTTACACAGCAAACAATTTTGAAAATCGACAAGATTGTATTTGTTTGCATTGATGAAAACGGCAAACCCATGCCGCACGGGCAAGGCGTAGAACCGGCATTGTTGATTGCGAGCTAAACTTATTTAATCTTGCAATACATGCTCGGCTTGTTGATCCGCATGATACGAAGAACGCACCATCGGGCCACTGGCTACATGTTTGAAACCCATTTCATAACCTAAGATTTCAATCTGCTTAAATTCATCAGGATGCACAAAGCGTTTAATGGGCAGATGTTCTAAACTGGGTTGTAAATATTGCCCTACCGTTAACATATCAACATCATGTGTACGTAAATCTCGCATGACTTGATAAACTTCTTCCATCTCTTCGCCTAAACCTAACATGATGCCGGATTTTGTCCGTACGGCTGGGTGCTGAGACTTAAACGTTTTTAATAATAACAAAGACCATTCATAGTCACCGCCGGGGCGCGCCGCACGATATAAACGCGGTACGGTTTCAATATTGTGATTAAACACATCAGGCACTACATCACCAAAACAAGCTAATGCACGTTCCATACGAGAACGAAAATCCGGCACTAATACTTCAATACGCGTTTGCGGATTTAATTCGCGGACTTCGCGAATACAAGCAGCAAAATGTCCGGCGCCGCCATCTTTTAAATCATCGCGATCAACTGAAGTAATAACAACGTAACTCAAACCTAATTCCGCAATAGTCGTTGCTAAATGCTGCGGCTCATTCAAATCTAAAGGCTCTGGATGACCATGTGACACATCACAAAACGGACAACGACGCGTGCAAATATCACCCATGATCATAAACGTCGCAGTGCCTTTGCCAAAACACTCACCTAAATTTGGGCAACTCGCTTCTTCGCAGACGGTATGTAAATTACGTTCGCGTAAAATTTGCTTGATGCGAGCAACTTGCGGCGAGTTATGTGCTTTCGCGCGGATCCAATCGGGTTTGCGCGGCGCTTGAATGGTGCGCTCTACTTTAATTTTAATTTTAGAAACTTTATCAGCGCCACGCTGATGACCTTCAGGATCTTGGCGGGAGTGGGCGGTGTAATCAACCATGACGTAACTCAGCAATGGCAGCAGTAGCGGGGCTCGCAGTATAGCCCAAATCTTGGGCCAGAATCTCTACCAAGCGCTGTTTTACTACGCCAAAGTTCACCACTTGTGGCGATTCCGCCGCCATTTGGGTGACGATTAATCCGGGATAACCACAAGGGTTAATATATTTAAAAGGATTTAAATCCATATCAATATTTAAACTCAAGCCATGATAAGTACAGCTATTACTCACGCGTAAACCAAGTGACGCAATTTTACGTCCATCAACATAGACACCGGGTGCATCACGCCGACCTTCTGCGTGAATCTCATACTCGCTTAATAAGCGAATAATAATTTGTTCTAATGCTATGACAAATTTGCGCACACCTAAATGTAAACGTCGCAAATCAAACAAGACATACACTACTAGTTGACCGGGGCCATGATAAGTAACTTGACCGCCGCGATTTGATTGAACAATCGCAATGTCGCGTACATCCAATAGATGTTCCGCTTTTGCACCAACACCTAAGGTATAAACGGGTGGATGCTCTACTAACCATAATTCATCTATCGTTTCTGCAGTGCGTGCCGCAGTAAATTCTTGCATAGCTTGCGCTAACGCGGCGTAATCACAAGACCCAAAATCGCGCAACTGCATTATTTGGGGCGTCTGCATCACAACGCCATGATGACGTCAGGATGATCACTGAGCATTTGATAAATCGCATCTAACTGCACACGATTCACTGCCGTCACCACCACGGTTATCCCTATATATTTACCACCATTGCTTTCACGTGAGCGCACATCGTAATCATTTAAATCCGGCGCATGCATACGCACCAAACTCACCATTGTCTGCTCAATGCCTACGAGTGCACGACAAACAATTTTGATCGGAAACCGACATGGGTATTCTATTAAACTATCTGAATCGTGTTCTGTCATAAGTGAAAGTATCGTGAAGCAGTCATTAAAGGCGCATTAATTTTTTAATTGCATTTTATATTCTTGATAATACCGTAGCATTAATTTCCACATAGGTCCCGGCAAACCATCACCTACATACTCGCCATCTAAACGGGTGGCTGCTACTACTTCTTTGGTGGAGCTCGTTATCCAAATTTCATCTGCGTCATACAACATTTCACGACCAATGCTGGTTTCTTCACAAGGCATACCATGATCTCGCGCTAGCTCTAATACTAAATCTCGGGTGATGCCGGGCAATAGAAACTCACTTTTAGGTGGCGTTAACACCACACCATCTTTCACAACAAAAAAATTACTGACGGTGGCTTCAGTAGCATAACCATCGCGCACCAAAATCGCTTCGTCAGCACCCGCGGCATGCGCTTGATTGCGCAACATCACGTTTGGTAATAATGCGATAGTTTTTAAGTTGCAGTGCTGCCAACGAATATCATCTAACACAATGAGTTTGGCGCCTTGTTCTAATAAATGCGCAGACACCGGTTTAATAGGGGTGGTCATAACAAAAATCGTTTGTTCAGTACTGGCAGAATATAAATGATCGCGCTTTTCATCTGCGCCGCGCGTAACATGCAAATACACCGAAATATTGCCGCCGCCATTACGTTCCACCAATGCATTTAAAACATCGCTCCACTGCGCATTAGACAGTGGGTTGCTTAAATGAATTCCGCGCATACTGTTATCCAAGCGCTCTAAATGGTGTTCGAGACGAAATAATTTTCCGTTATAAGCAGGAATCACTTCATAGACACCATCCGCAAATAAAAAACCGCGATCTAATACAGAAATTCTTGCATCTAACAAAGGTAAAAATTGACCATTTAAATACACAATACTCATTCAAACATACTCATCACATCGTTAAATAATCGTTGCACAGCATTGCCCTGTGGCACCGCTTGTGCCGCTATTAAAGCTGGCGACTTTAATACTTCATTTGCTAACATAACTTCTACGCGCCCTATCACCGCGCGTTCGGCCACAGGCGCCATTAAGTTTTTTTGCACCGCCATGTTGAGTGTTAGTTCTTCATAATGACCATGCGGTACCGTTACATACAAATCTTCTGCTAAGCGCAATGCAACTTTTCGCATGTTGCCGTCGCTTATAGCCGCACGATACAACACTTGCTCTGCGCTATACAATTTATGCGTTTCAAAATAACGGTAACCCCATTCTAATAAAGCATCAACCGCAGTGGTCCATTCGCGTTCATTGCCGGCACCTAATACAATTGCGATCAAGCGCATATTGTTACGCTTCGCAGAAATAGCCGCGCAATAACCTTCGGCAATGGAGTAGCTAGTTTGCAACCCATCTACGCCCGTGTTTTTCCACAACAAATTATTTCGGCTAGTTTGCTGGATGTTATTGTAAACAAATTGTTTCTCAGCAAACATTGCGTATGAACTAGCATGATTACGAATCAAAGCACGTGACAGCAGCGCCAAATCAAATGCTGTTGAATAATGCTCACGGCCGGCAACCCCTGCAACGTTATTAAAATGGGTTTTACTCATACCTAGCTTTTTCGCGACTGCATTCATGCGCTCTACAAAAGCCAATTCATTTCCCGCTATGTGCTGTGCTAATACTAAAGCAGCATCATTGCCGTTTTGAATAATTAAACCTTTTAACAAGTCGGCTAGCGTAATTTTGCTATGGGATTGCAAAAACATGCGCGGACCACTTTTCAAAACTTCCGGCGTCGTCGTGTGTGCGCCTATTTCAGCGATATCAATTACCGTATCCGGCGTTAACTTTTGTTGCTGCACTGCATCAAAAATCACATACGTCGTCATTAATTTAGTTAAGCCAGCAACGCCTATTTGCTCATCTAGATTATCCGCTGCGAGCACTTGACCGCTATCTGCGTCCATTAACACATAGGCGCTAAGATCCAAACGTGGCGGCACTACTTCAATTGCCAGCCCATGCGGCGCGCTCAACACTACGTTTAACAAAACTACGTATTTAAAAAATGTTTGCTTATTCAACATGCCCATTACTCAATAACAATTTGATATTCGGAAAAACCTAAAGTGTCTAATTTAGCCGCCACCTGATCGGTTATCGCTACAGAAGACAAAGGTCCTATGCGGACACGATATATAAGATTGCCATTATTTTCGCTTTCCGTAATTGCGGCACCACCCACATTACTTAATAACAATCGGCCTAATAATTGTTCAGCATTTTGTTTGGCGCTAAATGCGCCGAGCTGGATATAAATAAAATTTTGACTTTGTTGGCTCACTAGATCAATGGTTGCTTTTGATTTGCTGACGTTACTGAGATCAACAGTGTTGCTAGGCGCACTACTGCTCACTACTTCAACTTGCACCAACGCCGTGCCAGTGCGCACTACATCTAACTGAGTGGCTGCGGCTTTAGATAAATCAATAATGCGATTATCATGAAACGGTCCGCGATCATTTACTTTAACAATAATGCTCCGGCCATTTTCTAAATTACTAACGCGCACATAAGTAGGCAAGGGCAATGTTTTATGCGCCGCAGTCATAGCATTCATATTATAAGTTTCACCGCTAGAAGCGCGTTTGCCGTGAAAATTTGGGCCATACCAAGACGCAATACCTTTGTCTTTATAACCAGCCGCACTCTGTAAAACATAATAGCGCTTGCCCAATACCACATAAGACGCGGGGTTGCCATATTTACTACGCGGTTCAGCTACGGGCACAACCTCAGCCGTACGCTGCGGTTTACTCACTACTGTCGTACCACCACAAGCTGACAACACAACAGCAAACATTATTACGATACTAATTTTCTTAGAATACATATTAGCGCTTATTACCTGACGACGAAGTGTTGCCCCGCATATTAAAATCTTTTGAAACTTCAGCGCGCGCCTTAATTAATTGACTGAGCTGATACGCAGCCATCGCATACATTGAGCTATGATTATAACGCGTAATCACATAAAAATTTTGCAGCCCTAACCAATACTCAAGCGTGCCGTCTTTTTTATCAAGCACCATTAATGTTGCTAACGTTTTATCGCTAGCCGTTTGTGCTTTTTTATCCCACTCAACGCCGAGCGCGCGTAATTCAGCTAAAGTTTTTTCCGGCTTCAGCCCAACACGCCCACGTCCTACCGCAATTTCAGCGGCCGCATCGGTCGCTGACAAAGCTTGCAATACCACGGGCTGGTTCATTGCCCAACCGTGTTTTTTAAAATAATTAGCAACGCTCGCTAAAATATCCGCATCACTATTCCATAAATCGCGCTGCCCATCACCATCATAATCCACCGCATATTGACGATAACTCGATGAAATAAATTGCGGCATCCCCATCGCCCCTGCATAAGAGCCTTTAATAAGGCGCGGGTCTAAATGTTCTTCGCGCGCTAATAACAAAAATGCTTTTAATTCTTCACGAAAAAAACTTTGTCTAGATTTACCGTCAAAGGCTAATGTAATTAAAGAATCTAATACTCGATGTCTGCCCGTATAGTTTCCATAACGAGTTTCAACAGCCAAAATTGCTAAAATAATTTCGGGTGGAACACCGTACTCTTGCGAAACTTTCTGCAACATTTCTGCGTGCGCATGCCAAAAATCAGCGCCTGCTTGCACACGTTTTTCATCGATAAAAATGGCACGATATTCTTCCCACGTTAATTTGCGCTCGGCGGGTTTGGCGATGGACTCTAAGACACTATCAACGCGGACTGCGTCACGAAACAAACGCATTAATTCAGCCCGATTAAATTTCTGCTGAGCCACCATTTCATTAATAAAGAGGCGTACATCATCCCGATCGCAATAACGAATAACTTCGGGCGGAATTTCTATCACTGCTTCATCGGCCTGCAGCATCGACGTACTGCACAGCAATAGGCAAACAACTATAAAATAACGTTGTAACATCAGCCTTGACTCAATCGTCTATCAGAATTAATCGACATTAACATCCCAAAACCTGCCATTAAGGTAACCATAGAAGTGCCGCCATAACTAATCAAAGGTAAAGGCACGCCCACTACTGGCAATAAACCAATAACCATGCCCACATTCACAAATACATAAACAAAAAAAGTCAGTGTTAATGCACCGCCCAGCACTCGGCTATAACGATCACGAGCACGCAATGCAATGCGCCAACAACGATAAATCAAAAACGCATACATGCCCAATAAAATCACTGCACCGAACCAACCAAACTCTTCGCCAAATACCGCAAAAATAAAATCGGTAGAACGCTCTGGTAAAAAATCCAAATGTGATTGGGTACCATTAGTCCAACCTTTACCGTAAACACCACCAGAACCAATCGCGATTTTTGATTGAATAATGTGATAACCAGAACCCAAGGGATCGCTTTCTGGATTTAAAAAAGTTAACACGCGTTGACGCTGATAATCATGCATAAATTTAAACCACATCAAGGGCACAGCTGCCGCGGCTAACACACCACCCGTAATCATGATTCGCCAACTGATACCCGCCAAAAACAAAGCCAAAAAACCCGCCGCACCCACTAACAAAGCCGTGCCTAAATCAGGTTGCTCAACAATTAACACCATAGGTACCAACACAATAATTACCGCAACCACCACATCCCAAAAACGCGGCGGCACCGAACGCTCGGATAAATACCACGCGACCATCATAGGCACCGCGATCTTCATCATCTCGGAAGGTTGAAAACGCACGATGCCTAAATTCAACCAACGTTGCGCACCTTTACCAATATCACCAAATAAAAATACTGCAACTAACATCAACACACCAAAAACATAAACCCACGGCGTCCACAGTTTTAACTGATGCGGTGTAATCTGCGCCACAAAAACCAACAAAGCAAAGGCCAGACCTAGTCGGAATATTTGTCGCAACAACACGCCGACATCTTCGCCCGACGCGCTATAAAGAATAATTAAGCCAACCGAAACCAAACTAAACAGTGCCATTGATAAAGTGTAATCAAGCTTAAATGCGTGCAGCAGCACGCGCACAAATGATTCCGAACGATTATTAAAATTAAGTGCCATCAGGTGACTCTTCTTCCAATGATTCACTAGGGCCGGGCGCAAAATAACGATCAAACACTTTGCGCGCAATCGGTGCGGCGGCAGAACCACCGTGGCCTCCATTTTCCACTAACACCGCAATCGCTAAGCGCGGGGCTTCTGCGGGTGCAAATGCAATAAACCAGGCATGATCACGATGTTTTACATTAATTTTTTTCGCGTCGTACTTTACGTTTTGTCCAATGCCAATCACTTGTGCAGTACCCGTTTTACCCGCAATTTTATATTCAGCGTCTTTACCCGCTGCGCGTGCAGTACCACGTTCACCGTGCACTACATTAACCATTGCACTTTGGATCATATCCCAATGTTTTGGATTTTTTGCGACAATACTTAAAGTTTGTTGCGGCTTATAAACATACACACTTTTACCCGTAAGACTATCTTGCATGTCGTGAATAAAATGCGGTTTATAAGCAACACCACGATTCGCCAGCACTACGGTCATTTGCGCTAATTGTAATGGCGTCATTAATAGATAACCTTGCCCAATACCAACGCTCAAGGTTTCACCCGCGTACCAACGATCCTTAAATCGTTTTCGTTTCCATTCATCGCTAGGCAAGATGCCACTTTTTTCGCCGGGCACATCAATACCAGTAACACGCCCCACACCAAAACGCGCCATCCACGCACTAAGCTCTGTAATACCCATGCGATTAGCAAGATCATAAAAAAAAATATCACACGATTGCGTTACCGCTTCATCGTAATTAACGCTGCCATGTCCGGTTTCTTTCCAATCTCGATAGCGACGACCCACGCCACCTAAGCGGAAAAAACCCTGACAAAATACACTGCGCTGCGCCGTTGTATGACCACTTTCTAAACCCGAAAAACCATACATGGGTTTTACGGTTGAACCTGGCGGATACTGACCGCGCAATGCTCGATCAAACAAAGGATTGTTATCATCATTTTGTAAAGCGCTGTAATTTACTTGCGAAATACCGTTTACAAATAATTGCGGATCAAATCCTGGTCTACTCACTAACGCACGGACTGCGCCGGTGCTCGGTTCAATGGCCACCACCGCGCCATTAAATTCACCTAATGCTTCTTGTGCGATTTGCTGCAAATCAACATCGATAGTTAACATTAAATCCAAACCGGGTTGCGCTACTACCGTATCGAGTTCGCGCAATAAACGCCCTTCCGCATTAATTTCAATTTGTGTATAACCAGCTTTACCGTGTAATTCAGCTTCATAAGATTTTTCAATGCCTAATTTACCGGTATGCGTAGTGCCACTGTAATTAGCTTCATCAAGATTCTTTAAATCAGCTTCATCAATACGCCCAACATAACCTAAAGCATGTACGGTCGCGGCGCCATAAGGATAATAACGCGCTAAGCGCGCGACGACGTCAACACCCGGAAATTTATAACGATTCACCGCAAAACGTGCGACTTCTTCTTCATTTAAATTAAAGCGTAAAGGGATATCGTTGAATTTGCGTTGTTGCTTTAATTCTTTTTTAAACCGTTCAATATCATTGTCACTTAATTCAATAATTTCACGCAGCGCAGTTAACGTCGCCGTGACATCAGGCACTTCTTCAGGGGTTATCTCTAATTGAAAATTTGGAATGTTTTCTGCGAGCACGCGACCATAACGATCAAAAATTAAACCGCGCGGTGGCGGCAACGCTTTTAAACGAACGCGATTATTTTGTGATTGGGTAGAAAATAATTCGTGATGAACGATTTGCAAATAAAACAAACGACCGATCAAGACCAATAAAAAAAACGCGCAAAAGAACAACGCAAACCAAGCTCGGGCGCGATAAATTTCCAGCTCCCGAAACCGATCTTGTAAAGTTACACGGTATGCCATTCGCCCACGAACGCAAAAGGCCGGAGTCGTAACCCCGGCCTTTTCACGAAATGATTACGCTTTTTTAGCGTCTTTCACATAAGGCTTATGACCGTAACGCTCCAAGCTAGAAACAATTTCTGCTTTAGCTTCTTCAGGGCCGGCCCAACCGTCTAATTTGACCCATTTATTTTTTTCCAACAATTTATAGTGTTGGAAGAAATGTTCGATTTGCGCTAACAATTCTTTGGGTAAATCTTCAGTCTTCTTGACGTTATCGTACATGGTGCTTAATTTAGAAATAGGCACCGCTAAAATTTTCGCATCAGGCCCTTTTTCATCGGTCATTTTCAACATACCAATGGGGCGTGTTGCAATGACGGCACCGCTGATAATAGGCTGCGGCGAAATCACCAACACATCCACCGGATCACCGTCTTCCGACAAAGTGTGGGGCACAAAACCATAATTACAGGGATAGTACATTGCCACGTTGATGAAACGATCCACCACTAACGCGCCACTGTCTTTATCCATTTCATACTTCACCGGGGCTGCCTGCGCCGGAATTTCAATAACCACATTCACTTCTTCAGGCAATTTCTCACCGGGGCTCAGATTATCTAAGAACATCGGGCCTACACTCCTCAATTAAAATCGATTGGAACCCTATATATAGGACTGGCGCATTATACCCACAACCTCTGCGCGCTGCCGAAGAAACCAACAATCTGGATGTTGCGCAGGCAAATCAGCGCAAATCCTCAAGCAGACCCGCAATCTCTAACAACTCCAGCAAACGCCTTCCCTAGGCCGCCGCCATCGCCTATCATGGCCGTCCATTTTAAACGGGGTTCTGCGGGGAACTGAAGCACATGAGAATCGTATTATTAGGCGCGCCAGGGTCAGGCAAAGGCACTCAAGCCAAGAAATTGGTCGAAAAATATCAAATCGTGCAAATTTCCACCGGTGATTTACTCCGCGCCGCCGTAGCAGCTGGCACCGAATTAGGCAAAAAAGCTAAATCCCTAATGGATGCGGGCGAATTAGTCCCCGATGAAATTGTGCTAGGTATGATTCGCGAAAAACTCAGCGAACCGGCCTCTAAAAATGGTTTCATTTTAGACGGCTTCCCGCGCAATTTAGTGCAAGCCGAAGCGCTTGATGTTTTGTTACAAAATCTCAAAACGCCTTTAGATGTGGCGGTACATTTTCAAGTTGATTTCGAAGAAATCGTCAAACGTATTACCGGTCGACGTACCTGCGGCCAGTGCGGCGCCATTTATAACACCTATTTTTCTGCGCCGCGCCAAGCGGATATCTGCGACAAGTGCGGCTCTACCGATTTACAACATCGTGCGGATGATAATGAAGCAACTGTACGCAATCGTTTAGATGTATATCAAAAACAAACTGCGCCCTTAATCGCGTTTTATGAACAGCAAAAACTCTTAACTACGGTTAAAGGCCAAGGCAATATTGACGCTATATTTGCAACTGTTTGCCAAGCGGTCGAGTCACACTAAATACGTAAATTATTCACCCTACTTTAAACTTAAGATTTTAATATTTAACCTGCTGTTAGTTCGCGGCGCGAGGAACGCCCCATACCATGTCTAGCAAAACATCCGAAACCGCTCGCAGCATGGCTGCTTTTACAGCCAGTGCTTATCTGGATGGCGGCAACGCCGCTTACCTTGAATCACTATACGAAAATTATTTAAGCGACCCTAACAGCGTCGCCGCAGAATGGCGCGATGTGTTTAAACAATTACCCGCGGTTAATGGGTATGAACAAGCACATGCTGACATCAAAGAACAATTCCGCAATTTCAGCAGCGCACCAGCAAATGCCGGCGACAGTGCGTCAGTTGAACACATGCGCAAACAAGTCCGCGTTCTGCAATTAATTAATGCTTATCGTTTTCGCGGTCACCAACAAGCCAAAGTCGATCCCTTAGCGTTAAACGACGTTAGCAACATTCCCGACTTAACCTTGGAATATCACGAATTAAGCACCGCTGATTTGCAAACCGTTTTTGACACAGGCTCATTACAGGGCAAAGACAAAGCCACGCTCGCAGAAATTCTTAACATTTTGCAAACCACTTATTGCAGTTCGGTGGGTGCAGAATACATGCACATTGTCGACACTAAAGAAAAACGTTGGATTCAACAATACATTGAATCCGTGCAATGCAAACCTAACTACGATCAAAAATTTAAAAAACAATTGCTGCACGATTTAACGGCTGGCGAAAGTTTGGAGCGTTATTTACACACTAAATATGTAGGTCAAAAACGCTTTTCATTAGAAGGCGGGGAATCGTTAATTCCCATGTTACAAGAAATGTTGCAACGCGCAGGTCAGCTCGGTATGCGTGAATGCGTTATATCCATGGCGCATCGCGGCCGACTCAATGTATTAGTTAATATCATGGGCAAGAATCCCGGCGATTTATTTAAAGAATTTGACGGCTTGTCATCGCTGGGCGAACGTTACTCCGGTGACGTTAAATATCACATGGGTTTTTCATCGGATGTTGCAACGTCCGGCGGCACTACACATTTAGCGTTAGCGTTTAATCCTTCGCATTTAGAAATTGTCAGCCCAGTAGCACAAGGTTCGGTACGTTCACGCCAAGATCGACGTGATGACAAAGACGGTATTCGAGTATTACCCATCACCATTCATGGCGACGCTGCATTTGCCGGTCAAGGCGTGGTCATGGAAACATTTAACATGTCGCAGTCGCGTGGTTATTCCACCAAAGGCACTGTGCACATTGTTATTAATAATCAAATTGGTTTCACCACTAGCAATCAAAAAGATGCGCGTTCTACTTTATATTGCAGCGATATTTCAAAAATGGTGGGTGCGCCAATTTTTCATGTGAACGGCGATGATCCAGAAGCCGTTGCGTTTGTTACACAAGTCGCGATTGATTATCGAAGCACATTTAAAAAAGACGTCGTCATCGACATGGTGTGTTATCGCCGCCACGGTCATAACGAAGCAGATGAACCTTCTGCAACCCAACCGTTGATGTATCAAAAAATTAAAAGTTTAGCGACCACGCGCCAGTTATACGCAGATCGTTTAATTGCCGAAGGCGTAGTCAGCAGCGCCGAAGCTGATGAACTGATTGCGACCTATCGTCAGAAATTAGATAAAGGCGAAAGTGTGCAGCAATATCTGACGGTGATGAGCGAAGAAGAAAAAAAATTCGTCGTCGATTGGTCAGTGTATTTTGGCAGCACGTGGGAAACCCCTTTCGACACCAGCGTCAGTCAAAAACGTATTCAAGCATTAGCGAATAACATGAGCCAATTGCCGGAAAATTTTGAACTGCATCCGCGTGTTGCAAAAGTTGTGTCGGATCGACAAAAAATGGCCGATGGTGAATTAGCCATTGATTGGGGCTTTGCTGAAATTATGGCGTACGCTACCTTAGTAACTGAAAACACACCGGTCAGATTGTCCGGGCAAGATTCTGGTCGCGGTACTTTTTTCCATCGACATTCGGTACTGCACAATCAATTAGATGGCCATGCGCATATTCCATTACGCCATTTAGACGAAAAACAGGCTCCGTTTTTAGTTATCGACTCCGTATTATCGGAAGAAGCCGTGTTAGCGTTTGAGTATGGCTATACCACGAATGATCCAAAAACCTTGGTCATTTGGGAAGCGCAATTCGGTGATTTCGCCAACGGCGCGCAAGTCGTCATTGATCAATTTATTAGCTCTGGTGAACAAAAATGGGGACGTTTATCCGGCCTCGTGATGTTATTGCCGCACGGTTATGAAGGCCAAGGCCCGGAACATTCGTCCGCGCGTTTGGAACGTTATTTACAACTCTGCGCGCAACACAATATGCAAGTTTGTGTGCCCAGCACGCCCGCGCAATGTTTTCACATGTTGCGTCGTCAAGCGCTGCGACCTTGGCGCGCACCTTTGATCGTCATGACGCCCAAAAGCTTGTTACGTCATAAAAAAGCGGTCAATAGCTTGGATGACTTATCCAGTGGTGGTTTCCAACCCATATTGGATGACGCGCAGGTTCGTGAGCCGAAAAAAGTAAAACGCATTATTTTATGCAGCGGCAAAGTTTTTTACGATTTAGATGATAGACGCGAAGAAACTGCGCGGGATGACGTGGCAATTATTCGTCTAGAACAACTCTATCCTTTCCCTGAAACCTTATTAAAACAAGCGGTTGCGCGTTATCCGCAAGCCGACAGCGTGGTGTGGTGTCAAGAAGAGCCCGCCAACCAAGGCGCTTGGTATCAAAGCCAACACCGGATTCGCCGCGTCATGACCCCGAAACAAACCTTGCAATACGCAGGTCGCACCGCTTCTGCCTCACCGGCGGTTGGTTATGCTCGTTTACACGCGCAACAACAAAAACAGTTAATCGACGACGCATTCGACAAATAGACTAAAGCAAACCCTCGCTCATGACTTACACGCCATGAGCGAGGCGAACGGTAATTCATCACGGACGCGTAGGTTTTCATTTGCCCAGATAAGAATCCGCTGCTCGCGGTGTTCCTACGTATTCTTTATACCGCATAAGTCAGGTAAAATGGCGCCCCTCGCTCAAGCGACCATACCCTTGGTATTTACCCGCGCGGTAAAAAACTCTCCTCATTAGGTTTTTAGATGAGAGACACGGGCCAATAAGCGAAATTGCAATACAAACATTATAGAAAACAGCGTGTGCCGTTCGCCTAGCCAACGTTTTTTCTAAATGACAACGCCATATATAAGGATGCGCTGTTCATGTCTATCGAAGTGAAGGTACCGGTTTTACCCGAGTCTGTTTCCGACGCCACCGTTGCCGCATGGCATAAAAAACCGGGAGACGCCGTGCGCCGCGATGAAAATATCGTGGACTTAGAAACCGATAAAGTCGTCCTTGAAGTACCCTCACCCACTGATGGCGTTTTAACATCCATCAAATTTGAATCCGGCAGCAGCGTTAAAGCTGGCCAAATCATCGCCATTATTGAAGCCGGCGCGGCTGCCGCGCCAACTGCAAGTAAAGCCGCTGCTAAACCCGCCGCTGCAGCCGCTAACGAAACCAAAACCGAAACAGCCAGCGCAGCCGCTACCGCACCGGCTGCACGCAAATTAATGGCCGAAAATAAATTAGATGCCAACAACATTGCTGGTTCCGGCAAAGACGGTCGTATTAGCAAAGAAGACGTTGTTAATCATTTAGAAAAACCCGCCACCAGCAAAACCGCTCCTGCGGTGAGCCCCGTTAGTTTGGGTGCACGCAGTGATAAGCGTGTGCCGATGACCCGCATGCGCGCGCGCATTGCCGAACGTTTATTAGAAGCCAAACACACGACTGCTATGTTGACGACTTTTAATGAAGTCGATATGCAACCCGTAATGAATTTACGCACACAATACAAAGATCAATTCGAGAAAAAACACGGCGTGAAACTCGGCTTCATGTCCTTTTTCGTAAAAGCGACGACTGAAGCATTAAAACGTTTTCCAGAAGTAAACGCCTCGGTTGACGGTAGCGATATTGTTTATCACGCGTATTGTGATATTGGTGTTGCAGTATCTGGTCCGCGTGGTTTAGTAGTACCGATTTTGCGCAGCACCGAAAACATGAGCTTAGCAACGATTGAAAGCAGCATTGTTGAGTACGGTAACAAATCAAAAAACGGCAGCTTATCAATGGAAGATATGACGGGCGGCACGTTCACAATTTCTAATGGCGGCATTTTCGGTTCCTTAAATTCCACACCGATTTTAAATCCACCCCAAAGCGCCATTCTCGGTATGCACAAAATTCAAGAACGTCCTGTGGTAGTCAATAGCCAAATCGTCATTCGCCCCATGATGTACTTAGCATTGTCTTATGATCATCGTATTGTTGATGGTCGTGAAGCAGTGCAATTCTTGGTCACCATCAAAGATTTGTTGGAAGACCCCGCGCGTATTTTGCTCGACGTTTAATTAATCGGATCGCACATGTCAGACACGTTTGATGTCCTCGTTATTGGTGGTGGCCCTGCAGGTTATGTGGCAGCCATTCGCAGCGCACAACTCGGTTTTAAAACCGCTTGTGTAGAAAAATGGTTAACGCCTGCGGGCAAAGCATCGTTAGGTGGCACGTGTTTAAACGTCGGTTGTATTCCTTCTAAAGCGTTACTCGAATCGTCGCATCACTTCGCTTTTGCGCAACACGGTTTAGATGAGCACGGCGTAGTGAGCAAAAACGTCACGCTCGATTTGAAAAAAATGTTAGCTCGTAAAGATAAAGTCGTCAGCGATTTAACCGGCGGTATCGAGCAATTATTTAAAGGCAACGGCATTACGTGGTTGCAAGGTAGCGGCAAGTTACTCGCTAATAAACAAGTTGAAATCACCGACAGCAAAAATAAAACCACTCTGCATACCGCAAAAAACATCATTATCGCCACCGGTTCTGTGCCGGTTGCAATTGGCGCCGCGCCTTATGCCGATGACTTAATTGTCGATTCATCAGGCGCTTTAAGTTTTAACGAAGTTCCTAAAACCTTAGGCGTCATTGGCGCCGGCGTTATTGGTTTAGAACTCGGTAGCGTCTGGGCGCGCTTAGGTTCAAAAGTAATTGTGCTAGAAGCCTTAGATGAATTTTTAGCGATGGCTGATCGTGATATTGCCAAAGCCGCTTTAAAAGAATTACGCGATCAAGGTTTAGATATTCAATTAGGCGCACGTGTTACTTCCGCAAAAACCAAAACCAAAAAAGTCGACGTGACTTATCAGAATAAAGACGGCGAACATACCGTGTCGTTTGATAAATTAATTGTTGCTGTCGGCCGTAAACCTAACACGACGGATTTATTAAGCGCTGATTGTGGTATCAGCGTCAATGAACGCGGTTTTATTGCTGTTGACGAACAATGTCGCACCGCTGTTGAAGGTATTTATGCAATCGGTGATGTTGTACGTGGCCCGATGTTAGCGCATAAAGGTTCCGAAGAAGGTGTGATGGTAGCCGAGTTAATCGCCGGCCAACATGCACATGTAAATTACAACACGATTCCTTCCGTCGTTTATACGCATCCCGAAATTTCGTGGGTAGGCAAAACCGAAGACGAATTAAAAACCGCTAACATTGCTTACAACGTCGGTAGTTTCCCGTTTGCTGCTTGTGGTCGCGCGCGCGCATCCGGTGAAGTAAGTGGCTTAGTAAAAATTTTAGCCGATGCTAAAACCGATCGTATTTTAGGTGTGCATATTTTTGGTGCGCACAGTTCTGAATTAATTGCTCAAGCAGTGATTGCCATGGAGTTTATGGGCAGCGCTGAAGATCTCGCTTTAACCATGTTCGCGCATCCCACACTTTCCGAAGCCGTGCACGAAGCGGCCTTATCGGTACATGGCCGCGCTATTCACGCGGTGCAGCGTAAACGTAAATAGTATTTGCCGTCGAAAACTTTCGTCGCTCACAACACAGCAAGACGTTGCGAGATACGAAAGTGTTTGATGGTTTTTTTTTAAAAGCCAAGAGGATCTGAAAACATGAATTTGCATGAGTATCAGGGGAAACAATTATTCGCTGAATACGGCTTGCCGGTTTCAATAGGCTTTGCCTGCGATACCGCGAAAGAAGCAGTCGAAGCCGCGAAAAAAATCGGTGGTACCGAGTGGGTAGTTAAAGCCCAGGTACACGCAGGTGGTCGTGGTAAAGCGGGTGGCGTTAAACTCGTTAAAACTGCCGAAGCCATTGAAGAGTTTGCTAACAAATGGTTAGGCCAACGTTTGGTTACTTATCAAACAGATGAAAACGGTCAACCCGTAAGTAAAATTTTGGTTGAATCGTGCACCGATATTGCTCAAGAACTTTATTTAGGTGCCGTTGTTGATCGCAGTTCACGTCGCATCGTCTTCATGGCATCAACTGAAGGCGGCGTAGAAATTGAAAAAGTCGCACACGACACGCCTGAAAAAATTCTGAAGGCTACAATCGATCCTTTAAATGGCGCCCAACCTTATCAAGGCCGTGAATTAGCGTTCCAACTCGGTTTACAAGGCGATCAAATTAAGCAATTCACCAATATCTTTTTGGGTTTAGCTAAATTATTCAAAGAGAATGATTTAGCGTTGCTTGAAGTAAACCCGTTAGTCATTAAAAAAGATGGCAACCTGCATTGCTTAGACGCGAAGATCACCATCGACGGCAACGCAATGTATCGTCAAGCTAAACTTAAAGCGATGCACGATCCATCACAAGATGATGCACGCGAAGCGCATGCAGCACGTTGGGAGCTCAACTATGTCGCACTCGGCGGCAACATTGGTTGCATGGTTAACGGCGCAGGTTTAGCGATGGGCACGATGGACATCGTTAAATTACACGGTGGCGCACCAGCAAACTTTTTGGACGTAGGTGGCGGCGCAACTAAAGAACGCGTTACTGAAGCATTCAAAATTATTTTATCTGATGACAGCGTCAAAGCCGTATTAGTTAATATCTTCGGCGGCATTGTGCGTTGCGACATGATTGCTGAAGGCATCATCGGCGCAGTCAAAGAAGTTGGCGTTAAAGTTCCGGTGGTAGTGCGTTTAGAAGGCAACAACGCTGATCTTGGCGCAAAGAAATTAAAAGAATCTGGTCTCAATATTATCGCTGCGGAAAGTCTTACCGATGCTGCGAAGAAAGTTGTTGCCGCTGCGGAGAGTAAATAATGAGTATTTTAATTAACAAAAATACCAAAGTGATTTGCCAAGGTTTTACCGGCTCACAAGGTACATTCCATTCTGAGCAAGCCGTTGCGTACGGTACTAAAATGGTTGGCGGCGTAACGCCAGGCAAAGGTGGTCAAAAACATTTAGACCTACCTGTGTTCAACACCGTTGCTGAAGCCGTTAAACAAACCGGTGCCGAAGCTACTGTTATTTATGTGCCCGCGCCTTTTTGCAAAGACTCTATTTTAGAAGCGGCATACGCAGGCATTAAATTAATTGTGTGCATTACCGAAGGCATTCCAACACTGGACATGCTTGACGTTAAAGTCACTTGCGATTTACTCGGCGTGCGCTTGATTGGTCCTAACTGCCCCGGCGTCATTACACCTGGCGAATGCAAAATCGGCATCATGCCCGGTCACATTCACCAACCCGGTAAAGTCGGTATCGTGTCGCGCTCTGGCACCTTAACTTATGAAGCGGTTAAACAAACCACTGATTTTGGTTTTGGTCAGTCTACTTGCGTAGGCATTGGTGGGGATCCAATTCCCGGCTCTAACTTCATTGATATTTTGAAGTTATTCCAAAACGATCCACAAACCGAAGCCATTGTCATGATCGGTGAAATCGGCGGCAGCGCAGAAGAAGAAGCCGCTGAGTTTATTAAAGCCAACGTTACGAAAAAAGTCGTGTCTTATATTGCAGGTGTTACCGCACCGGCAGGCAAACGCATGGGACATGCAGGTGCAATTATTTCCGGTGGCAAAGGCACAGCAGATGAAAAGTTTGCCGCGCTCCAAGCAGCCGGCGTGCACACCGTCAAATCGTTAGCGGACATCGGCAGTAAATTGAAAGAAGTCACTGGCTGGAAATAAGCTCTTATTTTCGTCGTGCAAATAAAAAGCCCGCACATGCGGGCTTTTTATTGACGAATATCCGCCGCTGACATACTGTTGAAACCTGTTCGGGCTATTAACAACCTTAACTTTTACTTTATTCATCACAAGGCTATTTTCATGAAAACGAAACAGATATTTATTTTGCTTTGCGCATTCCTTGCTCTCGGTAATGCATATGCCGATGAGGCTTCCCATAAAGCCGCCGTCGAAAAATTACTCGACGTAACGGAAACCAAAAATTTATTAAACTCCGCTTATGCACAAGTAGAACAAGCTTTTTTACAATCAGCCAATAGCGTCACTCCCCTCGAAGAAAATGACCGGCCGATTATTGAAAAGCATCTAAAAAAATTATCCGCCATCATGAAAGAAGAAATGAGTTGGGACAAACTCAAAGTTCCTTTCACTGACCTTTATATGCGCGTGTACACCGAAGCAGAAGTTAAAGAAATTATCGTTTTTTACGAATCGCCTACCGGCAAAAAAATGTTAGCCAAAATGCCTGACGTCATGCGCGAATCTATGACTATGACCCAAGAAATGATGCGCAGCATGTTGCCGAAATTACAAGCCGAGCAAGAAGCGTTGATTGCAGAACTACAAAAGAGCAAAGCGGCGGCTGCGGAAAAAGAAGCTAAAAAAGCCGAGAAAGAAGCCAAAAAGAAAAAGTAAGATTTATTGAATAGGGTGGGTTAGCACAAGCTAACCCACTTTACGCGTGCCATTTTTTAATTTTCTATTTCGAATAATTTTATAAATACAATCTAGAAATGATTGCCCTCGTATTTAAAACTTATCTCGACGCCAGACTTCAGTGTCTACGACAAACATCACAATACCGTAATGTTCTGAATAACGCTGCGCGATGATTTGCATAATGCCATCAGCAATACTCGCGGGGCATATTATTTCAATGCGAATATTACTCGCTGAATCCCACGATCCATCTTGTACGCCGCGACTACCACGACCGCGCACATCGGTGATGGTGTAACCTTTGGCGCCGGCTTTAATAATTTCTTGGCATAATATTTTTTCTAACTCGCGTTCAGCGATTAAGGTCAGTAATTTAATAGATGTATCGCTCATTAATGCGCTCCTGCGTAAGCATACAGTTGTGTTGCCAACCAGTAATACAAGGGTATGCCCAACACAATATTAAAAGGAAAAGTAATACCTAAGGCGGCGCCTATTGATAATGCCGGATTCGCTTCGGGTACAGCGATACGCATGGTGGCAGGTGCAGCAATATAAGATGCGCTGGCATACAACACGGCTAATAAGGTCGTGCCGCCCAAGGAGAGGTCTAATAAATAACCCGTCGTGATGCCTAATAAGGCTGCACATATTGGCACGGTGATGCCGAACACGATTAAAAAAACACCGGCACTGCGTACACTTGCAAAACGCGAAGCCGTAACCAAACCCATTTCTAATAAAAACAAAGACAAAATACCTTTAAACGGATCTATATAAACCGTATTTAATGCATTCATTTTATTGGGATCGGCTAAACAACCAATCAATAAACCACCGAGTAATAACACAATAGCTTTACCACATAAGACTTCGTGAATTAAGACACCCCAGCGCGTACTGTTATTAACACCACGCGCTAATACAACACCAATCAAGAGCGCGGGTATTTCGAGGAAGACCAAAAACACGGTCATGTGACCTTCGTAATCAACTTGTTTATTTAATAAATACGTTACCGCTACAGCATAAGTGACCACCGAGACTGAACCATAATGCGCAGCGATAGAGCCGGCATCAACACGTGGCAATTTGCCCCAATAACGCAAGATCGGAAATGCAAATAAAGGAATAAGTGCTGCAGATAAAATAATCACCAATGAGGGTAACAAAATATCGCTGACGTTCATTTGCGCTAACGCTATGCCACCTTTTAGCCCAATCGCCAGTAGTAAATAAATACTCAACGTTTCATATAGCGCTACAGGTATTTTAAGATCGGAACGCAACAAACCGGCGAGCAATCCTAAAACAAAAAACGCGACTACTGGATCAATACTCATATAGCCAAGGTGCTCCACAATGTTTTTATAGCCACCGTACTGTACGCAGGCGCCGGATAAAAATCGATCATTATTTGACGCAAAACTTCAGACTGCGATTTTTTAAATAGGCCCAGTTAGATATTTTTGAGCCCTCTCTTCAACATTTTAAAATAGAGACCTTAGTGCATTCTGCTTATGTATTCGGTAACTTTTTATATGAAGCGTTTTATGGCTTACAAATAGATTTACTGCGCTTTTATGACAAGGGGCTGGCCCACCACGCCCATATAAACCACCAAAATCTTTACAGGCGCATCACCTACGTTACGACCATTATGCAAAGTATCAATTACTTCCGCTAATGCGGCGCCCGCTTGCAAGCGTTTAACACGGCCATCTTTAAGCGTTATTTCTAATGTGCCTTCTAATAACATAGCGAATGAAGGAACCGGATGTTGATGCCAGCCAGTTTCACCGCCGGGCGCGATTTCAACTAACAAGCTAGTAATTTCTGCTTTCCCCGCTGGATAAACAATTTGTTTGCCATCCCAGCTCTGGGTGGTTTTCAGCAATGGCATAACATTAACAGCAGCTTTGTTTTCAATTGCATATGTGCGCACAGAAAAACACATAAAAATAAATATGAAAAATATATTATTAAATTTCATATGGGTTATTTTAGTTACTATTTGAAAAATGGATGTTTAAAAAAACAATTGAGCGATTTGGCATCTAGCCACACGGGCACCATTAAACTTAAATGGTGTCAGGCGCTAATGGCAACAAGACTAATACGCCACTCGCTTCCGCGATATTTTTTAAATTTACGGGGATATTTTTAAACTGTAGCTTTTTTTGAGCAAGAGCAGCGCGTTTTAGCCATTCGAGTAACAACGCCAAACCCGCGCTATTGGCCTGGGTTACATTCACAAGATTAATCGTAATAAGCGCATGCGCAGCTAGTAGGGGTTGGATTTTTTCACAGAGTTCAGCAACGCTGACAAAATTAAGCTCGCCCGCCAAATCAAACTCCGCACTATCCGCAGTTGTAGTCACTGAGTTCAAACTCGCCATTTGCACACGCCTTATTAAAAAATTTAACTTATAAGTTATTTTTTAGCGTTATTGCCGCTTATCGCTTTAGCATTGCGATCTTTTAATGTTTGGATTAAATGATCTAAACCTTGTTGAGTAACTTCAGTTGAAAAGCTGCTGCGATAATTAGTCACCAAACTTACACTTTCCACTGTAATGTCATATAACTTCCAACCATCTTCTGCTTTAAATCTTAAATCGTAGTCGATCGCAATGCTTGGGCCATTGCCGCGCACAATTTTGGTCTTAACAGTAGCGAGCTTGTTTGGTTCCGCGCTAGGATGAAACGGTTCAAAAGCAATTTTTTCATTACTGTAAGCCGATAATGATTTTTGATAAGTACGAATTAATAATTTTTTAAATTCATTCATGAACTGTTCTTTTTGCGCATCGGTAGCAGCGCGCCAATGTTTACCCAAAACCAACTTTGACATTGCTGTCATATCAACATGCGGGACAATATGTTCTTCTATTTTTTGCGTTAAAAAACTCGCGTCCTTAACTGCCGCGCCTTTCGGTTGACGCAATTCTGCTAATACTTTTTGCGTCACGTTTTCTACCAATGGTTGCGGCGCTTGATGCTCAACGGCGAACACCGGACTAATACTTGTCGTCGCGATCAAAACTACCAAACTAAACAGACGGCTTAACATATGATGATTCCTTATACTTTAAAATAAACGCTAAATTAGATTCTGGACTTTTATTCGCTGTCACCAGACGCTTTGTTATATAAAAATTGGCTGATTAATCTTTCCAACACCATCGCTGATTCTGTTAAAGCGACACGATCACCTTCTTTTAGATTTTCTTCTTCACCACCGGGTTGTAAACCAATATATTGTTCGCCTAACAATCCGGCCGTGTAAATACTCGCCGATGTATCTTTCGGGAAAACATACTGCGGTTCTAGTGTCATGGTTACTTCTGCTTCAAAACCGGTATTGTCATAACGAATATCCGTTACGCGGCCGACGCGAACGCCGCTGGCGCTCACTAACGATCGCACTTTTAGACCGCCAATATTTTCAAAACGCGCAACTACTTTATAACCTTTCGAGGAATCAAAATCAGTTAAATTACTGACGCTCATGGCCAGCATAAATAATGCCGCCAAACCACCCACTACAAATAATCCAACCCAAATCTCTATGATGCGTGTGTTCATAACTTAGTTCCCAGTTAGCATTAATGCCGTTAATACAAAATTCATTCCCAATATTGCGAGCGAGGCTTGCACTACTCCTCGCGTCGTCGCACGACTGACGCCTTCTGCAGTCGGGACGGCGTTAAAACCTTCATAAAGCGCGATCCAGGTGGCAACCCAACCAAACACCACGGTTTTAATAAAACCGCTCATTACATCTTCGCGGAAATCTACCGAGTTCTGCATTTGTGACCAATAAGCGCCATCATCTACACCTAACAATCCTACGCCAATCATGTAACCGCCCATGACACCTACCGCGCTAAAAATAGCCGCGAGCAACGGCATAGAAATAAATCCTGCTAAAAATCGCGGTGCAAATATACGCTTGTAAGGATCGATCGCCATCATTTCGAGTGCGGATAATTGTTCAGTGGTTTTCATTAAACCAATTTCAGCGGTTAATGCAGAACCTGCACGACCTGCAAATAATAATGCGGTTACCACTGGGCCTAATTCGCGCACTAAGGATAATCCGACAATAATACCTAAGGATTCTTCAGCGCCAAAACGCACTAAGGTGTTATATCCTTGCAACGCGAGCACCATGCCGACAAAACCACCAGCAACAAAAATGATAACGATGGTAAGCACGCCCACGGAATATAATTGGCGTATTAATAAATCCCAGCGCAGCATAACGGATGGCGCGCCTTCTAATACGCGCAATAAAAATAGTAAGCTGCGGCCAAGATGCTGCAATACATCTAAACCGTAACGCCCTATCTGTGCAATTTTATCGAGCACCCTTAACTCCACTTATTCATTTTATAGGTGTAAATAAATCCTGCGCATAATCAAGCGCGGGATAATGAAAATTAACAGGGCCATCCGGTAATCCGTGAATGAATTGATTAACCCACTCAGAAGGCGTTGCATGTAATTCTGCGGGTGTGCCTTGTGACATCACTTTGCCTTCCGCAATGATATAAACATAATCTGCTATAGATGATGTTTCAGGCACATCGTGCGAAACAATGACACTGGTTAATTGCATAGAAGCATTAACAGTTTTAATTAATTTAACCAGCATCGCCATCGAAATGGGATCTTGGCCAGTGAAAGGTTCGTCATACATAATCATCATCGGGTCTAATGCCATCGCACGCGCTAATGCCACACGCCGCGCCATACCGCCTGACAATTCTGCTGGCATCAAGTCCCGTGCACCTCGTAAACCCACAGCATGTAATTTCATTAATACTAAATGACGAATCAGTGATGCCGATAATTGCGTATGTTCGCGCAATGGATACGCCACATTGTCATATACCGATAAATCCGTTAACAATGCGCCGCTTTGAAACAACATGCCCATACGCTTACGTAGTTCAAATAAATCTTTGCGTGCTACGCGATGAACATCTTGGCCATCCACCCAGACATTACCGGCATGCGGACGTAATTCTCCGCCGATAATTTTTAATAAAGTAGTTTTACCAGTACCGCTGGGGCCCATGATAGCGGTGATCTGGCCACGACGAATATCCAAATCTACATTCTCAAAAATGACTTTATTGCCGCGCGTAAAAGACAAGCCACGCACTTTTACTAATATGTCGTTATTAGATTCCATATGCAATTTTACACATCATCACTTTAAAAGAGGCTCACAGAAATGCCGTAGGCTACGCTTGGAATAATGGCATAATTGTGTCACATTGTACGAGCTCAAAAAATTAAAACTCTTACACTTTCAGTAGCATTATGCGACCCAAACTACGTTTATATTCTTACTTGCTTATTATCCTGAATCTGCTGATGTTATCAGGCTGTGCGTCATTGAATCACACACCTGAATCACACGATCCTTGGGAGCGGATGAATCGCAGCATATACAGCTTTAATGATACCGTCGACCATTATGCGCTAGAACCTGTCGCCAAAGGTTACCGTGCTATTACGCCCAATCTGGTCGAACATGGTGTCAGTAATTTTTTTAGTAATCTGTGGGATATAAAAGTATTTGTTAATGACGTACTGCAATTAAAACCCGTCCAAGCCAGCGCTGATCTTGGCCGTTTTTTGCTGAACTCCACGGTGGGAATTGCAGGTGTGGTCGATGTTGCCAGCAAGGTTGGTTTAGAAAAACACCATGAAGATATTGGTCAAACCCTGGCACATTGGGGCGTAGCGTCTGGGCCTTATGTAGTTTTGCCCTTCCTGGGTCCCAGCACGGTACGTGATGGCTTTGGCTTAGGGGTCGACGTTGTATATCTTGATCCTTTGCAATACGTAAATGATCAAGGCACTCAAAATGCCCTTTATGCGCTTGCGTTTGTAGATGTTCGGGCAAGTTTATTAGAAGCAACGGACATTCTCGACGAGGCCGCCTTGGATCGCTATACCTTTGTCCGCGAAGCCTATTTGCAACGGCGTCAAAGTTTAATTCATGATGGTGTGTTACCGCCTGCCGCAGATATGCCTGATGATGAAAAAATAGATATTTTTTCGGATTAAACTCCAGCCAAACTCTGCAACATTGATAACCCTTTTTCTACATTCAGGCGCTGGATTAAATTCATTATAGCCGCCTTATCAAACCTCAAAATCCTGAAACAATGCAGCGCTCAGCCAACAGAGCGCAGAACCAATCCGATTTCCATCTCCATAGCAAAATAATAAATCGCTAAACTTTGCATCACCTCGCTTTATTCAGCAGTTCTGTCAGCCCTGCCAATCCGATACACTAGCTAGGCTTTTTAACATCTATCTATAAGGTATATACGGCGTTGATGTGGTTCCGCTATTTATTGGTTTTTAGCGCTTTATTGCCGGTCGCGGCCTCCGCCGACTGGGCATTTTGCCATCTGCCGCGCTGGGTCGAACCTTTTAATAACAGTGCGCAAATTGAAACCCTTGATGAATTATCTGTTTCCGCGGATCAAATGACCTGGGTGGATAAAAAACACGCAGAGTTATCCGGTCACGTGGTGCTCTCTCGAATGAGTGATGAATTGCGCGCAGATTCCGCGCAATATGATCTAACTCAACAACATTTTTTGTTAGAAGGTAATGTCAATTACCGCAATGCGGATTTACAAGCACAAGCAAACAGCATGGATTTTGTGCAAGAACGCGAACGTATTGAATTTCAAAAAGCCCAATTTTATATTTTTTCTCATAATGCTAATGGCAGTGCAGCGCGTATTTTCAGCGAAAACAATGTCACTACCTTAGAAGAACCTACTTATTCAACCTGCGATCCAGAAGAACGCGATTGGTATTTAAAAGCCAGCAAAATCACCTTAGATAAAACCGAAGGTACCGGCACCGTTAAACATATGCGGGTGTTTGTAAAAGATGTGCCTGTTTTTTATTTTCCTTATATGAGTTTTCCGATTGATGATAAACGCAAGTCAGGATTTTTATTACCTACTTTTGGTCACACGTCAGCATCAGGTTTTGAATTTAGTTTGCCTTATTACTGGAATATCGCTGCACAAGCAGATGCAACATTAACCTCGCACTATTTGGCGAATCGCGGTTTTCAAGCACAAACCGAATGGCGATATTTAAATAATTGGAGTCATAATCAGTTAGATGCTGAATATTTAGATGATCGTAAAACCAACGATGCTCGACAATTACTACGGTTACGTCACGATGGTAATTTATCGGGCCGCTTTTTTGATCGGTGGCGCACTTACATAGATGCAACAGAAGTATCTGACTCAGAGTATTTTAGCGATTTAGGTAACGAACTAAGTTTAAGCAGTTTAACTCATGTGCAACGCACGGCTGGCTTAGTGGGTGAAGGTGACAGTTGGATTCTTGAAACTAAAGTATTAGATTATCAAACGCTCGATACTAGTATTGCAGCGGAAGACGAACCTTATCGATTAGCGCCGCAAATTAAATTAACCGGTTTACCTCCCGATTGGCGCGGGCTACGTTCCGATGCGAGCGTAGAAATGATTGAATTTCAACACCCCGTTAATCCAGATACCTTACGCACCGACATCGACACTCGCTTAGGTTATCGATTAGGTGATCATGGTTGGTATATAGAACCCGCGATTGCGCCTCGCTACACTGAATATCGCATCACCAACACCGCAAATGACACGAGCACTCTTTCACGTCATTTAAATGTGCAATCCGTGGATGCTGGTTTTATTTTAGAACGCGACTTTAATGACACTACGATACAAACTTTAGAGCCGCGTATTTTTTATCTGCATACACCTTACCGCAATCAAGACGATATTCCGATACTGGATACTGACTTACGCGAATTCAGCTTTAGTCAACTGTTTGCAACCAATCGTTATACCGGCGCTGATCGGATTGGTGATACTCAACAAACGACTGTGGCATTAAGCAGCCGCTGGTTAGATACCAATAGCGGCGAAGAACAATTCAGCTTTCAAGTGGGTCGTATATACTATGCCGTCACGCCACAAGTGCGCTTACCTGACGAACCTATTATTCAACAGGATCACGATTCAGATTGGGTAGCAGAAGCGGCGTTACGTTTGCAAAAAGTGTGGTATTTAAGCACTACTTGGGTACGTGATCCCGATACCGAAAGCGATCAACAACGTTTATTTCGAGCACAGTATAAACCCGATGCACAACATGTCATCAATTTCAGCTATCGCTATTTTATTGATGAATTAGAACAAACGGATATTTCTTTGCGCTGGCCTATTACGGCGCATTGGTACGCTTTAGGTCGCTGGAATCACAGTTTGCGTGCTGGCGAAGAAGACCCCGAAATATTAATGGGACTTGAATACGAAAGTTGTTGTTATGGCGTGCGCTTAGCCAGTCGACGTTATCTCGATAATGGCGAACTTAAAGACGGTATTTATTTTCAACTAGTGCTAAAAGGCTTTACGCGTTTTGGCGATGATTTAGGTGGCTTGTTAGAACGCAATGTCATCGGTTTTGAGGAAACATTGAAGTGATAAAAATCCCAAAAATATTCTGCACAGCCCTATTTTTAATATTAAGCACACCATACGGATTCGCCGCGAATGTACAACCGCTGGATCGAATTCTGGTGGTGGTTGAAGATGATGTAATTTTAGCCACCGAACTCGATCAGCAATTAGCGCAAGTTAAAAAACAACTTAAAAGTCGCGGCACTACTTTGCCACCAGAAGAAAGTTTGCGCAGCCAAGTGTTAGAACGCATGATTGTAGAAACGCTGCAATTACAAGAAGCTAATCGCCGTGGCATTGAAGTAGATGATCTCACGCTCAATGAAACGATGAATCAAATTGCTCGGCAAAATCGCGTGTCTTTAGAAGAATTCAGCAAACAACTGGCCGCCGATGGTATTAGTTATGAAATTTTTCGTGCAGACTTACGCAAAGAAATTGCCATTTCGCGTTTAACACAACGTATGGTTGCAAGCCGCATTACTATTTCCGAACAAGAAATCGACGAATTTTTAGCTAGCCAACAAGCCAGCGATAATGCCGAATACTTGTTATCACATATTTTGATCGCCGTTCCTGAAAACACTGCCGCTGAAAAAATCAAACAAGCCGAACAACAAGCAGATGTTTTATACAAAGACTTAGTAGCAGGAAAACCGTTTGATCAATTAGCCGCCACTTATTCTAATAGTCAAAATGCGTTGGAAGGCGGCACCTTAGGCTGGCGCAAAGGCGCCGAATTACCTAAACTATTTTCGCGTGAACTTATTAATATGAAAGCCGGTGACTTTAGTCATCCCTTACGCAGTCCCAGCGGTTTTCATTTAATCAAACTCGAAGATGTTCGTGGCGGCGATAAACGTCAAATCGTGCCGCAACTACACGCTAGACATATTTTAATTAAAACCAATGCAGTCATAGATGACAATCAGGCACGCCAACAATTAAATGATATTCGTCGCCAATTATCAAACGGTGGCGATTTTGCCGCATTAGCCAAACAATATTCCGAAGATCACGGCAGCGCCACCGAAGGTGGTGATTTAGGCTGGACGGAATCCACCACTTTTGTACCTACATTTCGTTCTGTAGTGGATAGTTTGCCCCTTAAAAAACTCAGCGAACCTTTTCAATCTCAATACGGTTGGCATATCGTCGAAGTTCTGGAACGTCGTCAATACGATAAAACCGAAGATCTGAAACGCACGCAAGTACGTGAATTATTATTTAAACGCAAAGCCGCTGAAGAAGAAGATTTGTGGATACGTCGAATTCGCGAACAAGCGTATGTGGATTATCGTTTAGATGCTGCCCCTAAGAAAATCGATAACAAAACCGATAAAAAATAATGCTAACAAAAAACATTAATATAAAAAGGTACGCTATAACCCAATGACATATTGCATCGCTGTAACCGCCGGTGAACCCGCAGGCGTAGGGCCTGATATTATTTTAGCATTAGCACAACACGCCTTACCAAGGCCGATGGTAGTCATCGCTAATTTTGCTTTATTTAAAAAACGCGCGCGCCAATTAGATTTATCAATCGAATTCCATGAGGTTGGTGATGCTAGCGCTGATGAACCGCGCGCGAATATGCCCGGTCATATCTGGATAAAATCTCTGCCCTTACGTGCCACTGTGACGGCAGGGAAACTCGATGCGACTAACTCGCCGTATGTATTAGATTGTTTACGCGAAGCCGCGCAAGGTTGCGTAAAAAATCGTTATGCCGCTATGGTGACAGCGCCTGTGCACAAAGGTGTGATTAATGACGCAGGCATTGCTTTCACGGGCCACACAGAATTTTTAGCTGAGTGTGTCGGTGGTTACCCCGTCATGATGTTAGCTTGTCCGCGTTTAAAAGTTGCTTTAGTGACTACGCATTTACCTTTGAATAAAATCGCACAAGCGATTACGCACGATACGGTGAAAAAAACGCTAGAAATATTACATAAAGATTTACAAACTCGTTTTAATATTGCCGAGCCACGTATCTTAATCGCCGGGGTTAATCCACACGCAGGCGAGCAAGGTCACTTAGGCACAGAAGAACGCGATATATTACAACCCGTAATTAATGAACTGCGTGCACAAGGCATGAACATCAGCGATCCTTTGCCAGCGGACACTTTATTCACTAGCGAAAATTTGAATAACACCGATGCTTTCCTTTGCATGTATCACGATCAAGGTTTACCCGTATTAAAAGCACTAGGCTTTGGTGAAGCGGTCAACGTGACGTTAGGTTTGCCAATTATTCGCACTTCGGTTGATCACGGCACGGCTTTAGCATTAGCCGGTACCGGCAAAGCTAAGCACGATAGTTTATTAGCTGCGTTTGAACTTGCATCTAGTTTGCTGCCCCAATAGATCAGCAATTAATTATTTTCATGAGTTATTCTAATCATTCATCACCGCATCAAGCACGCAAACGGTTTGGACAAAATTTTTTAGTCGATCAAAATGTGATTGATCGCATCGTGCGTGCGATTCGACCGAATGATTATGAGCAGCATATTGAAGTAGGCCCAGGCTTAGGTGCTTTAACGCTGCCTTTATTAGAGCAAACCAAAAAACTAACTGTGATTGAACTTGATCGCGACATTATTCCAAAATTAACTGCCTTATGCCAAACCAATCAACCACAAGCTGAACTCACGGTTATTTCACAAGATGTTTTGACGGTAGATTTTAGTACTTTAGCAGGCAGTGAAAGAATTCGCGTCATCGGTAATCTGCCCTATAACATTTCTTCGCCTTTATTATTTCATTTAATGCGGCACTTATCGGTCATTAAAGATATGCACTTTATGCTGCAAAAAGAAGTAGTCGATAGAATTGTGGCAGCACCCGACACGGAACACTACGGACGTTTGTCAGTGATGCTGCAATTCTATTGTCACGCAGAAAAATTATTCACCGTCGGCAGTCATGCTTTTAATCCTCCGCCTAAAGTAGAGTCTGCCATTATCAGACTCGTGCCACACACCGACGCGCCTATAACGGTCAGTGATATGGCTATTTTTTCCGAGGTGGTGAAAGCCGCATTTGCGCAACGTCGAAAAATGTTACGCAATACTTTGAAAATATTATTAGATGAAGCCAGCATAGAAAAAGCCGGTGTCGATCCTCAAGCACGTGCAGAAACTTTATCGCTAAGCGCATTTGCGGCGCTCAGCGAATGCGTACATTCACGCCGCTTGCAAGGGATCGAATAATTTATACAGAATGAATTGATATAATGGCGGTTCTAAATGCAAACCGCGTACTCGAAAATCACGCGCTACATAGCCCTCATCAAACGCTGCTCTGCCATTTAATATTTGGGTTTTGTCGAAGTCCACATTTTTGGACTGAGTAGCATCCAATCGATTACATTGCTGACGAATGCCTTCTTGTGTATTCCAGGTTAATAAATATTGCTCTTGGTCACTTTGACATTGATAACGTAAAGCAGTGAGTGTGTTGTGCGCATCGTGCCACACATATAAATCTGCGCCCGCGGCATGAAACCAGCGACGACCCGCTTCTGGTTGCTTTTGTTTGCTGCTAGGTACTTCTTGTAAAATGTCCATGATCAGATCCTTTTATGCACTCGCTGACAAACCCAGTTATATATTCAGTTACGCGCCCAATTACGCACCCAGTCCACATCAAGCGCTGCAATTTTACTAAACCGATTATTGTAGAGTTCCGCGCAAGATACAACGGGCTACGGGTATTGCGATATACTATGCCCACTCGTATGAACAGTAGCAAGTCGGTAACGCCATGGCAGACAATCAAAAAATTGATGTACACACCAAAACCCGTTATCTGGAAGAACAGTCTGCACCTGATGCCGGCCGCTTCGTTTTTTCATATACCATTCGGATCACCAATAAAGGCACCAGTCCAGCAAAATTATTAACGCGGCACTGGGTCATTACCGACGGCGAAGGTCAAATCCAAAAAGTCGACGGCGATGGCGTAGTAGGTGAACAACCGCTCATTCAACCCGGCAAAAGTTTTGAATACACCAGCGGCGCAATGTTAGAAACGCCATTTGGTACGATGCATGGCCACTATCAATTTCGCAGCCAAAGCGGTGAATTATTCGAAGCACCGATTCCGGCCTTCCTGCTTTCCACTCCTAATAGCGTGCATTAACGGTTGAAATCATGGCTACTTACGCCATCGGAGATCTGCAAGGTTGTTACCGTGAATTTCGCGCATTACTCGACAAATTACACTTTGATCCTGCACAAGATTATTTGTGGCTAGTGGGTGATTTAGTTAATCGTGGCCCACAATCACTAGAGACATTACGCTACGTTAAAAATTTAGGCGCGCATTGCATCACCGTGTTAGGCAATCATGATTTAAGTTTATTAGCGACGCTAGCAGGAATCCGACCGGCGAAAAATAAAGATACTACCGGGGATATTTTGCACGCTAAAGATCGCGAAGAATTATTTTATTGGTTACGCCAACAACCTCTTTTCCATCACGACCCACAATTAAATTTCAGCATGGTACATGCAGGGTTACCACCTCAATGGACTATCGATGAAGCCCTCATTCATGCACAAAGCGTCAGCAATTTATTACGCAGCGATGAATATTTAAACTTACTGGGCAATATGTACGGCGATGAACCTGCGCAATGGTCAGATGATTTAGTCGGCATGCCGCGCTATCGTTATATTATCAACGCTTTAACTCGCATGCGTTTTTGTACGATTGATGGAGCGCTGGACTTAGAACCCAAAGGTGCGCCGGGTAGTCAAGCGCCTGGACTCTTACCGTGGTTTGATTTGCCTGAACGTCGCAGCGCCAGCACACGCATCGTGTTTGGACATTGGTCTGCATTAAGCGCCACTCAACGTCATGACGCTTTTGCATTAGACAGTGGCTGTGTATGGGGGCAACAATTAACCGCCATGCAATTAGACCATCCTGATTTAATCATTACGCAACAATCGTGCATCAATTGTAAAAACAACTAATCGAAATCGTTACCAAGACTACTTACAAAAAAATACCCAGCAAGCTGGGCATTTTTAAATAAAACATTGACGAATTTATTAAGAAAAATAACTTTGATTGGCAGTGGCTTTTTTTACTAATTCTTTGCTGGGTGTAAATCGCACACCATATTGCGCTTCAAAACTCTTTAAGCGCTCTACAACTTTTGCCAAACCTCGGCTTTCTAGTTCGCGGAAAGGTCCGCCACGGAACGGTGGGAAACCGATACCAAAAACAGTTGCAATATCACCATCCCGTGCACTGCTAATGACACCTTCTTCCAAACAAATAGCCGCTTCATTTAATAAGGGCAACATGCAGCGCTCGACAATGTCCGCATTCGACATGGATTTACTGGAGGTAGCAGTCGGCGTAATGCCCAACAAGGTATAAACGCTAGCATCAATTTGTTTACCGCGACTCGCGGCACTGTAATCGTAAACACCTTTTTTATTTTTGCGGCCTTTACGACCATCAGCTAATAATTTATCGACTGCGGTGCTACCTTGCATGCGTTCGCCGTAGGCATTTTCCAAAATCTTTTGAATCTTAGCACCAACATCAATGCCGACTTCATCCAATAATTTAAACGGCCCGACCGGCATGCCCCACTGCACGATCGCACGATCAATAACATCAATGGGTACACCTTCTAAAGCCAAATAAACAGATTCATTAATATAAGGAAATAAAATTCTATTCACATAAAACCCTGGCACATCTTGCACTACGATTGGCGTTTTACCTTGACGCTTACCAAATGCTACACAGCTAGCCACTACCCAATCAGCCGTTTTTTCATGTTTAATAATTTCTAATAAAGGCATTTTTTCAACAGGTGAAAAATAATGCATGCCGATGACTTGTTCGGGACGTTTAGCGACGCTGGCAATGTCACGAATCGGAATAGAAGAAGTATTTGTTGCCATAATAATATCTGGATTACCTAAGGCTTCGATATCGCGCACCATTTGTTGCTTCAATGCTAAATCTTCAAACACCGCTTCAATAACTAATTGCACGCGTTTAAAACCACTGTAATCAGTTGTAGCGGTTAAACGTCGTAACTGCCGCGCTGCATCAGTCGCAGTCATTGCTCGCTTGCTAACTTTTACATTAAAGTGTTCATGTACATGCACTAAGGTACGACGAATGCCATCATCATTAATGTCTTTTAAACGTACTTCTGCATCCGCTTTATCTAATGACACGGTACCAATACCACCGCCCATTAAACCGCCACCCAATACACCCACTTGAGTAATCGCCACGGCTTTTACACCTTCGGGTGCATACGTTTCTTTTTTCAATGCCGTTTGTGCAAAATGAATATTAATGAGTTGCTTCGCTTCAGAGGTAACCGTTAACTCACCAAAACGCTGTGCTTCATGCACTAGCCCTTTAGTTAAGCCATGACGATAACCGTATTCAACACAATCAATAATTTTTGGTGGCGCAGGATAATTACCCCGCGTTTTCTTTTTCACATCTAAACGCGCAGCGGCAAATACTTTGCCACGTCCCCAGCGCGTGTCTTGCAAAATATAATCGCGCCAAGCCTTAACCGAGAACCATTGCATCTTGGCTTTATCTGCAGCAGGTTTCAGCAAGACTTCAACACGTCGCATAGCGGCTTCTACTAACACGGGTTGCGGCACAACCGCATCAACTAACCCTAAGCGTTTTGCTTCTAAGGCGCGTACTTGACGACCGGTTAACATTAAATCTAATGATTTAATCAAACCGATTAAACGTGGTAAACGTTGCGTACCACCTGTACCGGGCAACAAACCTAATTGTACTTCGGGCAAACCTAATGCCGTTTTCGCATCATCACTCGCAACACGACCATGACAAGCCAACGCTAATTCCATACCGCCGCCTAAGCAGACACCATGAATAGCCACCACTACCGGTTTATGACTCTCAGCGATTTTATTCATGATGGCGTGACCGGCCAACGACAATGCTTGGCCTTCTTCCGCCGTCGTCACCGCACTTAACATGCGCACATCTGCACCTGCGATAAAACTATCGGCTTTGCCGCTAACAATAACGATGCCTTTTACTGCAGCGTTGTTAGTAAGCTCGTCAAAGACGGCAGAAAATTCGTCAAGAAATGCACGATTCAACACATTCATTTTTTCATTTGGCACATCTACCGTAATAACGGCAATAGCACGCGCATTAATTTCTACAGTTAAATTCTTTTCCATAACGATTATTCCGCCTCCACAATCATAGCTGCCGCCAAACCGCCCGCAGCGCAAGCACTTAATAAACCTAAACCACCGCCGCGACGATTTAACTCACGTAAGGTTTGCGTAATCATTCGTCCACCGGTTGCGGCAAAAGGATGACCGTAGGCTAATGAACCACCCAATACGTTAAATTTATCATCATCAATTTCACCTACCGCAGCACTTAAGCCTAATTCTTTTTCGGCGAATTGTTTTGAAGCCAATAATTTCGTTACCGTTAACGTTTGCGCAGCAAATGCTTCGTGTATTTCCACTACGCTAATATCTTTTAATGTTAAACCCGCGCGGGCCAATACTTTAGGAATGGCGTAGGCAGGACCAATCAACAAATCTTTTTTCACTTGATTCGCCGTGAATACATATTGTTTGATGTAACCCAACGGCTTATAACCCAACGCTTTTGCACGACTTTCGCTCATTAATAAAATAGCGGAAGCACCATCGGTTAAGGGTGTCGAGTTGGCGGCCGTTACCGTGCCGTACTGACGATCAAAAGCGGGTTTTAATTTTGCATAATTTTCCAACTTAGAATCAAAACGAATATTTTCATCACGATGATAAGTTTTTGCAAAAGGAGGTATATAAGTGCGTAACACTTCATCATCCAATTTTCCTGTTTCCCATGCTTGTGCCGCTAAAGAATGCGAACGATGCGCCAAGGCATCTTGTGCTGCGCGTGTAATGCCATAATCTTTCGCCATTTGTTCGGCTGTATCGCCCATTCGCAAGCCGGTAGAATATTCAGCGGCGGCTGGTGGCACGGGTAAAAAATCTCTTAATTGTAATTTGCGAAATAATTTTATTTTCGCGCTTAAGGTTTTTTCTTTACTGGCCAAAATTAATGTATTAGCTAACGGCCGAGAGGCTTGAATAGATAAAACGCTTGACGAATCGGCGCCACCGGCGATACCAATACTAATATCATTTAAACGAATGGCATCAGCGATGCTGGCTACAGCTTGAAAACTAGTAGCACAAGCGCGCGATACGCTAAACGCATCTGTGGTTACCGGCATGCCAGTGCCTAAAACAATTTCGCGTGCGATGTTTGGCGCTTCGGGCAATATCATCACCGCGCCGTACACTACGCGTTCAATCAATGCCGGATCAATATCACTGCGAGCTAATAATTCCGCAACAGTCATTTTGCCTAATTCAATCGCGCTGAGCTCTCTTAAAAACGTGGCTTGTTTGGCAAATGGCGTACGCAAACCGGCAACCACTGCCACGCGTTCACCGATATGATTGGTATAACCGGCTCCGTTATTCGACATAAAAATCTCCCTCAGCAAGCTGACTTAATCTATGTAATAAAAAGTAAGGGTGGATGTCTTAAACTCATCCGGCATTATTTCTGGCATCATTAATATATGAATACGCGAGCATAACGAGCGCTGACCTTAAGAGCTAGTCGCTGCTAGTAAATTTAATTCATTAGGCGTTGCAAGGTAATAAAACGATAACTCCATGGGCGTTCAAGCGACTGATGTTGTTCGCTGGCAATTTCTTGCCAGTCTTGCGCATGCCATGCGGGGAACCACGCATCACCGACAAATTCATGATCAATAATCGTCAGATATAAGCGGCTTGCTAAGGGCAAAGCTTGAGCATATAGCTGCGCGCCACCAATCAACATGATTTCTTCTGCTTCTTTAGCGCTTTGCAGTGCGTCTTCCAAACTACTCGCCATTTGACAGCCTGCCGCCTGAAAATCAGGATTGCGACTAACGACTATATTGTCGCGTTGCGGTAACGGCTTGCCGATAGATTCATGGGTTTTACGTCCCATGACAATCGGCTTATGCAGTGTCAACGCTTTAAAACGCTGCAAATCAGCCGACAAATGCCAGGGCAATTGATTATCGCGGCCGATTAATCGATTACGATCCATCGCTGCAATCAAACTTAATACTGCCATCTTAATCGTCCTTTAAATGCTGATACGCTGCTAATGCAGCAACGCGACTTTGTTGTAAATCCACAATCGGTGCAGGATAGGTTTCACCCAATAAGATACCGGCTTGTTGCAAAACTGTCGCCGGTGCTAACCAAGGTGCGTGCAACCATTCCGCTTTGCCGCCGGTTTTACGACTTGTTGCAATTTTTGCTAAGCCGCTTAATTCCGGCAGCCAACGTAATAAATATTCGCCTTGCGAATCAAATTTTTGACTTTGTAAAACCGGATTAAAAATCCGAAAATACGGTGCGGCATCTGCGCCACAACCTGCGCTCCATTGCCAACCTAAGGTATTACTCGCCAAATCTGCGTCTAATAATGTATCCCAAAACCATTGCGCACCCACTTGCCACGGGAGGCGTAAATTTTTAGTTAAAAATGATGCCACCAACATGCGCACACGATTATGCATCCAGCCGGTTTGCCAAAGTTGGCGCATACCTGCATCAATTATAGGAATGCCAGTTTGACCTTGTTGCCACGCACCCAAATCTTTTTGCGCGGCCACACTGTTTAGATCACGCCATTTGAAACGGCGAAACGCAGGACGTAATGCGGTTTCGGGTGTGTCGGGAAAATGAAATAACAAGTGATAAGCAAATTCACGCCAACCTAATTCTTTTAAATAAATATCCAAGGCAGAACGCTGGCTCACTGCAACATCTGCGCGGACTTTTTCAATGCCGCGCCAAATTTGTCGTGGTGAAATAATACCTAATTGCAAATACGGAGATAAAGCTGAAGTGCCATCAACAGCGGGTTGATCGCGCTGCGTGTCATACTCCGCAACTTCATGGCGTGCAAAACTACGCAAACGTTGTTGTGCTTGTTTTTCGGTCAATACCCAATGCGAATAAAATGCTTTATCCCAACCGATAGCCGGTTTGAGTGCTAAGGTCGCTAAATTAATTTTAGTCTCGAGTCGAGGCGCGGGCGGTAAAGTACTAGGTGCTTTTAATTCCGCATTAATTTGTAACAAAGACTGCGCGGTTTTCCAAAACGGCGTAAACACTTGATAAGGTTTTTGTTCGCGTGTCGTAATGTTCCAAGGTTCTAGCAATAAACTAGCATTAAAACTTTCACAAATAATGCCGCGTTCACGCAACGCTTGTTTCAGCTGTTTATCGCGCGTGATCGCCCAGGGCTCATATTGGCGATTCCAAAAAACGTGTGTGATGTTTGCTTGCGCAATGAATAACAATAATTGTTCTAAAGAATTACCCTGCGCAATATGCAGTTGCTGTTGACGTGTTTGTAATTCGTTTGCGAGCGCTTGCAACGCTTCATGCAAACCCCACGCCGCCGCCGCGCCAACGGTGCTATCAATCGGCCATGCACCTGCTTCAGCAGGCGCATGGATATAAACAGGTAATAATATTTCAGCTTTGCTAGCGGCGTGTACCGCAGGATTATCTGCAAGTCGCAGATCGCGCCGGAACCATACCAGCGCGCGCATATTTATACAGCAGACTCAGGCGCCAAACTACGACGGTAATGCCGTAAATCTTTAGAAGATTCAAAGGTCACACCTAGTAATCCTGAAAGTTTTTTCAAAATAGTGTCGATCACTTTTTCTTCCCACTCACCATTAAAACAAATCTGCTGATCTAACCAATGCTCTAACCAAGCAGGATCTGGCAAACGGCTTTGCACGGTATCTTGCGGATACATTTTTTTATTTACATGCAAATTTGTGGGATGCAAGGCACGCGCTGTTTTTAAATTAGTCATCAGAGCGCCGGTTTTAGCAAAAGCTAATTTTGCTGGATTACCTAATTTTTCAATCGCGCGTTTCATATAACGCATATAACAAGAAGCATGACGCGCTTCATCGCTAGATAATAATTTATAGATCGCTTGAATGACGGGCTCCGTATGCCATTCTGCCGCGCAACGATACCAATTGGTTAAACGCACTTCGCCGCAGTAATGCAACATCAAGGTTTCTAATGCCGGCGCGGGATCAAACTCAAAACGCACTGCATGCAATTCTGCTTCAGTAGGCATTAGATCAGGACGGAAACGCTGTAAATATTCCATCAACGCTAATGCGTGTTTTTGTTCTTCATAAAACCAAATTGACATGAATGCAGAAAAATCAGAATCATCCACATTGTCACGCAAAAACATTTCAGTCGCAGGCAACGCTGACCATTCAGTAATAGCATTGGAGCGAATGGTTTGCGCTTGCTCTTCGCTCAACAACTCAGGGGCAAAACTAGCCCAAGGAATATCCGTTTCCATTTCCCAGCGCGCTCTTTCCAACGTTTTAAACAATTCCGGATATAACATTTGCTACCTCAATAAACATCGTATCAACAGGCCCCACCAGCCGGGGCTTATCTTAGAGAAAAACACACTAAACTAAAATTCAAATTAATTAGAGAGCTTTTGTATAAGTTTTTGTAGCGCTTATTATGCCACAAAACGCTTTGTTTAAGAGCCTAAAACAGCAGGTAAGTGCTTGTTTTAAAAAAGGATACGCTCTCAAAATCTGGGCACTATCAACATTTTAACTATTTCATTAATTGCAGCTTGTAAGCTTTTTGTCTAAAAATGACGCTATAACTTATACAAACTTCACAAGGTTGTTTGTTATGCCGGCCAATACAAGTAAACCACTGCCGCCACCGTCGCTTAATTTGGAAGGCTTAGACCAACAAGGACAAGCTGCTTTTTCATGGTTCGGCCTCAGCATACGCTATGCCCGTGACATAAAAGTGACTAAGTTATCTCGAAAGGGTAGCCATATACTTCATGGCGCAATCCTTAATCAGTCAACAACGACTACGCGAACTACAGTGGTATCGCTGTGCGCCACCATCGATTTTTGTATTGATTCCACTTTAGCGCTATTAGATTTATTACAATTTCCGCATGATAACGGCTTGATTATTCCCGTCTGCTTAATGCTGTTATGGGCATTATTTGGGGGCAGCTTGTTATATTCACTGGCGTTTCTAATATGTAAACCCCACAGGATATTGCGTACTCGCAATCATCTGGGCAGTACTTTTACCCTATTTATATAAGCTGAGCGTGACCTACCGCCCATGCGACACTTCTGTTAGTTCCGTCACATAAAGATTCGCTTTTAACTGCCGCCTTGTAGGAAAGCCCTTACAATGGCGACGATGATGGACAGCAAACATATTCTGTTGGTGATTGATGACGAACCAGGCAATCGACGGCTTGCGCATCATATTTTCGACCAGCCCTATCACGTGATCAGCGCCAATGACGGCGCAGCAGGTTTAAAACTGTTTCTCCAACACGCACCTTGCGTGGTATTACTCGATGTCATCATGCCCGGCGAAGATGGTTATACTATTTGTCGACGCATGCGTGAATTAGATGAAACCGGCTTAAGTAAAATTTTGCTGGTATCAGGCAAAGCAATGATTGATGAAGTCTTGCAAGGTTATGCCTGCGGAGCGGACGATTACATTACCAAACCTTTTATTCGCCAAGAACTTGAAGCCAAAGTGAGCGTTTTCACAAAATTACTGCATGCGGAAAAAAGCCTACGCAATATTAATCAAACGCTGGAAAAAGAAGTAAAAACGCGCACCGAACAATTGCTACAAGCCGAAAAAATGGCTTTCATCGGTACGCACACCGCGCAGATCGTGCATAACTTAAGTAATCCTTTGCATGTCATTAGTTTGAATTCTAAAATTTTGCACAAACAATATCCTGATGACCAAAGTCTGTTTCACATTTACCAAGCGGCAGAAGAATTAAATCAAATCGTAGATTCTATTTTATCTTCTGCACGCGCGGATCTACAAAGTCATACCGAAGATGTTGATCTCAATATCGTTATAGAAAAACAATTACAGTTTTTTAAATTAGATAAAAAATTCGCTTATAGAATTAAAACCTCAACCGAGCTAATGCTGTTACCCAGTTTCCTGGGCGTGCCCAATCATTTCAATCAACTGATCGCGAACTTGATTAAAAATGCCGTTGATGCCACGAACAAAACGCAAAACCCAACATTACTTATTAAAACCCAATTCCATCATGGTTTTGTGGAATGTTTAATCACCGATAATGGCTGCGGTATTCGCCATCAAGATCAAGAACATATTTTCGAAGCCATGTTCACCACCAAACAACACGGCACCGGTTTAGGTTTGGCTTATTGCAAACAAATTCTTGAAGCCTACGGCGGCGCGATTGGCGTACAATCCGAGATTAACAAAGGCACTACTTTCTTTTTTAAAATTCCGGTTAATAAATCTGTTGCAATTGCCATTGCTTAAACTCGCTACTCCTGTACTTATACTTCAAATAAAGGAAAATACGTTCGTGACATCTTTCTGGCGCTCCCTGCGCTGCCTTTGGCGAATCATCAGTGTTTTTATCCAAGTACTACGCGGAGTCCACTTAGTATTATTTTTATTAAAAAATCCTCCCGAAACGAGAACCCCAGCCGAATGGCGTTCTATTAATGCTTGGTCAAAAGGTGCATGCAAACGTTTAGGTTTACGTGTGCACGTATCGGGTACGCCGGCTACTGACAGTGCGATGTTTTTATCCAATCATATTTCTTGGTTAGATATTCCTGTCTTGCAATCATTAGTATCTGCCTCGTTTGTTTCTAAAGCCGAAGTGCGGCAATGGCCAATTATTGGTTGGGTGGCTTATCATGGTGGTACTTTATTTGTAAAACGCGGCAAACATGATTCATTCACGGAATTACGCGAGGCTTTAGCGACGCGCCTAATTCATAAACAAGGTATTTTACTTTTCCCAGAAGGCACTACTACCAACGGCGATCAAGTAGCGCCTTTTAAAACCCGTTTATTACAACCTGCTGCCGACTTTGGTTTAGTGGTGCAAGCCGTTGCCTTGCAATATCGCAGCTCTGCTTTACCACAAAAAAAACTCGCTTTTATTGGCAACGATACTTTTGCTAAACATGCTTTCCGCGTATTTTCAGTACCGATCATTGATGTGTATGTGCATTTCGGTCAAGTGCAACAACTCGACCCGCAGTGGGATAAACGTGCATTAGCGCAATACACGCGTCAATGGGTAGCGGATGCGCATGCCGTATTACAAGCTAATATTACAAACTAAATTAAAGTGAATTAACTCAAAGTTGTTTACTGCGCATGCCGTTCCACCGAAAATTAAAATTGTTTACGGCGCATGCCGTTCCACCGAAAATTAAAATTGTTTACGGCCAAACGGCAACGCACATAAAAATCCTATCGCACTCACCACCACGATGGCGGAACCCGCCGGCACATCCGTATACCAAGACAGCACCAAACCCAAACTCACCGCCAGCAGCGCAAATATTCCTGCCAATATCGCCATGCTTTCCGGTGATTTAGTAAATGGTCGCGCACTCGCAGCAGGCACTATTAATAATGATGCAATCATTAAAATACCGACTAACTTCATACCCAAGGCCATCACTAAACCCAGCAACACCATCATGATAAAACGCACGCGTTGCACGGCGACACCTTCTATCTGAGCAACATCCGCATTCACAGCAATCGCTAACACGCGATTCCAAATCCACCACAAACCCGCTAATGCAATAAATACCACAATGGCAACACTGATAAGATCGTGCCAGCTGACTAATAAAATATCGCCGAATAAATAACTATTTAAATTCACTCGCCAATTGGGTTGCAAAGCCAACAACAATACGCCTAACGCTAATAAGCTATGCGACATAATGCCGAGTAAGGTGTCATTAGGTAACCAGCGATTTGCCGCTAAGGTTTTACTTTGCAATAACACCAATAAACTGCCGACCGCGATGCAGACTAAAAAAATTCCCACATCAATCGACAAGCCGAACGTTAAACCAATAACGACACCCAACAAAGCACTGTGCGATAACGTGTGACCAAAATACGCCATGCGTTGCCATACAACCAAACAACCCATAGGCCCTGCCACTAAAGCAATTAAAGCGCCGGCAATCCATGCGCGCCAAACAAAGTCTGGCCAAAACTCAATGTTCATCAACGACATCTCCATGCAAATCATGATGATGATTATGTTCATGTGTATAGACGGCAAATCCATCCGCATCATGTGCCGCATGCGGACCAAACAATTGTAAAAATTCAGGATGTTGACGAATAGATTCTGGTCTGCCAGAACAACAAATGTGGCGATTTAAACAGACGACTTGATCGGTGGCGCTCATTACTAAATGCAAATCATGTGACACCATTAAAATGCCACAACCATAACGATCACGAATGCGCGCAATCAAACTATATAAAGATTGCTGCCCTGCAACATCAACACCTTGCGCAGGCTCATCGAGCACCAGCCATTCAGGTTGTTGCAACAAACAACGCGCTAACAACGTTCGTTGTAATTCACCACCCGATAAACTATGCAACGCCCGTGTGCCCAACGCTTCAATACCAATCTCGCGCATTATATCAATGCGCATCTGAGCACTGTGTCGCACGCCAACATCCAAAAAGCGTTGCACGCTCATAGGAAAAACCGGATCCGCTGTAAAGCGCTGCGGCAAATAAGCAACGCGTAATTCCGACTTGCGTGTGATGCGTCCGTGCGTAGGCGCGACCAACCCTAACAGTAAACGCACCAACGTCGTTTTACCTGCGCCGTTGGGGCCGATTAAACTAACAATTTCTGCGGGCTGGAGTCTTAGCGAAACATCATGGACAATGCACTGACCGTGACGTTCATATGTGACTTGCTCAGCAACCAAAAGCGTTTGCGGCATACGCAACCTATTAACGTTTAATTTCAAGCCGATCATTATACTGAAAGCCTATGCCCAAACCTCTATTTGTTCTATATATAAGCGCGTTACTGAGCGTGACACTAAGCGTATCAACGACGCTGCATGCGGCTACAGCTGCTACAGATACAAATGGTGGCCGCTTACACATTGTTGCGACCTTGGCGCCTTTAGCCAGTCTTGCCAGTATGGTTGCCGGCGAGCACGCGACAGTCACAACACTGTTAACGTCGAATGCTGACCCGCATGATTTCCAACTCAAACCCTCACAACGTGTACAGTTGATGAACGCAGATTTAGTAATTGGTGTTGGACCAACATTAGAAGGACGTATTTGGGAAGGCAGCACTAACACTCGCAAACCCTTTCGGATTTTACAACTGCAATCGTTAACGACGTTGTCTATTCTGCAAAATCGTGGTTTTGATTTACATACAGCGGACCACGCGCACGATCATACACAAAATAATCTTCACACTATCGACCCGCATATGTGGTTATCGATTAAGAACGCGAAACAAATAGTATTGGCAATCACTAACCACCTTATCAAGGTAGCGCCTGCGAAAATTTCTGTGTGGCAAAAAAATAGTAACGCCGCTATTGCACAACTAAGCACGTTAGAAAAAGATTTACAAAAAGAAATGCAACCTCTTAAAAAGCTGCGCTATATTATCAGTCATGACGGTTATCAATATTTCGAAAAAGAATATGGCTTAGCGCCCGCAGGATTAGTCGCCTTAGATAACGAGCACATTCCTAGCGCGCGCCGTTTAAATGAATTACGCAAGCAGGTATTAAACACAAAAATAGATTGCGTTTTTTATGAAAAACGCTTGGGCGAACAATACGTGGCATTATTAACGGAAAATACGGCCATCAAAAAAATCCCACTAGACCATTTAGGCGTTAGCGGTGTTACGCAAAATCAAGCTATCTATCCAGCACTGCTACGACAATTAGCGAGTAGTTTTTCTAGCTGTCAAACGCTATAACTTAACCGATATAGCGTTTACGTTTTTTATCGCGGATTGACATTACATCGACCAACACTAAACCATCGATACAAAAACCAAAATTAGGATCAACATTAAAAGCCAAAAACTGACTGCCGCCCGGCTCAGTGAGTTCAGTATATTGTTTATATAAAGTAGGAATGCGCACGTTAATATGCATGAGCTGTTCTTTTAAGGTGACAAAATCAGCTTCAACGTCATCACCTTTAAATAAACTCTGCATGCGATTTTCATTTGCTGCTTGTATCACATACGGCAAACGTGGTTTTGCATACACCTCTTGGGCGCCGTAATAATGCTGGTAATAATGTATCAACATATCTTTAGCTAATACGGGGTAATGATCACTCAAACTTACCGGGCCAAATAAATAACGTACTTCCGGATGATTACGCACATACGCGCCTAAACCAAACCACAAATAATCTAAACTGCGTTTACCCCAGTACTTAGGTTGCACAAAACTACGGCCTAACTCTAAACCATTATTTAAATAAGGTTGCATGCCTGGCATAAAATCAAACAGGCTGGTGGTATATAAACCGCTTACACCTTTATTTGCCATTATGTTTGCAGACTCACCTAGACGATACGCGCCGACTATTTCGAGATTGCGCTCATCCCACAATACGACGTGTCGATAATATTGATCATATAAATCCAAATCGCGTGATAGGCCAGTGCCTTCACCTACTGCACGGAAACTCATTTCACGCAAACGACCAATTTCGCGCATCAACGATGAATCTGTTTTGTAATCGTATAAAAAAATTCGATGGCCATCTTGAGTCTCGCCTAATAAATCGGCTTGATCTAATTCGCGACGCACGGCCGATGGATTTTGCGGATGGCTAATAGTGCGCTCGGTGGACAATAAAGAACGCTTACCTTTTGCGCTAGCATATAAGTGACGTTTTAATAATTTGGCTTTTTCGCGCAACGCCACTGGTAATTTAATCAGCTCATTGCTGGTAATCGATTCTGAAATATTAATTTTTATTTCATACAACGGTTGCTTAAACGACTTTTCCGCCATCTTATGCAAGAACGGCGGCAAAATACTGGAATGCAATTTCAAACGCGCCGAACCACTTTCAATACACGCGGTTACAATCGATGCACCGGATTTCATCGCTAAGCGAATAAACGCAGTGCCCCAACGACCGTCTTTCATGCCAGAGGCGCTGATCTTGGCCGGCTTGGCTGCCGGATAAATAATAATGACCCGTTGTTCCTGCAATGCAGTTTGAATTTCACGAATCGTCGATAGACTAATATGTTTACCCTGTTGCTGCACGGGAATGACACGGCGCTGTAACATGGGCAGCGCTGCAATATGCCCTTGCAATACAATCTTCACATCATCACGCACATCAGCGACACAATGTAGCAAAGCAAATACATCTGCCAAATTGGCGGGCTGATTCGCCACCAGAATCACGGGGCCGGTCGCGGGAATATTTAAACGGCTTTGTTGCGTGCTTAAATATTTAACGTTCCAACGATCTAAGGCGTAATCAATAAAATCTAAACCTTCGGTACCGTTATAACCCTGAAACAAATTATCAATAAAATAATTGTTAAGCCGACCTTGATTCAAATCAACGTAAGCCTTATCAGTCATATTAAAAATATTGAGCATTGCTGAGGTCTGCTTCTGCATTGTGGCTAACATGTGTATAACTCCTGTCATTGCCGGCGCCACCTTAGCCACGCTTCATGTCATTTTTGTGACAGTTACAGCAAATATGAACTGTCATATTTAATTCATGTGACAGTTAGCAATTTGTCATCAAAGCCTATTATTCTCAGCCGCGTCTCGTAGCAGGTATCGGCATGAGTGAATCAAAAAAGAAACGGCGCGTCCGCACTATTTGGATATCAGACACCCATCTTGGCACCCGCGGTTGCAAAGCAGAATATCTCACCGAATTTTTAAAATCTCATCACTGTGAAAATCTTTATCTGGTCGGCGATATTATTGACGGCTGGCGCATGCGTAAATCCGCTTATTGGCCACAATCTCATAGCAATGTTATTCGCCGTATTTTGACTATGGCGAAACGCGAAACGACGGTTACCTATGTAACCGGTAATCATGACGAATTCCTTCGTAAATATAGCGATACTGATTTTGGCAATATACATTTAGTGGATCGCGCCGCGCACCTGACGCGTGATGGTCGACGTTTATTAATCGTGCATGGTGATGAATTTGACGTGGTCGTGCGTTATCATAAATGGTTGGCGATCCTCGGCGACAAAGCGTATGAATTTTCTTTGCTGCTTAATCGCTGGTTTAATTATTGCCGACAACATTTTGGTTATGGTTACTGGTCATTGTCCGGTTATTTAAAACATCGCGTCAAACAAGCAGTCAGCTTTATTGGTGATTATGAACAAGCGTTAGCCGACGAATGCAAACGCCGTGGTTATGACGGCATTGTCTGTGGTCACATTCACCACGCCGAAATTCGACGGATTGATAATATCGATTATTACAATTGTGGTGACTGGGTTGAATCTTGCACCGCTTTAATCGAAGACTTCAACGGCCATATTGAATTAGTGCATTGGACTCATTTAGAAAACGAAACGGATCTCGCCGAGGAGGCTATTGCTTCATGAAATTATTAATTGTAAGCGATGCCTGGGAACCACAAACAAATGGCGTAGTCACCACGATCAAAAACGTCACGCACGAATTAGAAAAACAAGGTTTTGAAATTTTAATTTTGCAACCCGGTTTGTTTACATCGTTTAGGTGCCCGGGTTATGAAGAAATTGATCTGAGCTTAAATTTATGGGATGTCGGCAAACATATCAAAGCATTTCAACCCGACTTTATGCATATCGCTGTTGAAGGCCCCTTAGGCATCGCGGCGCGGCATTATATGACGCGACGCGGTTATAAATTCACTACTTCGTTTCATACTAAGTTTCCTGAATACATTAATAAACGTTTATCACTCATCCCCGTTTCCAGTGGTTATGCTTTTCTCCGTTGGTTTCATAAACCCAGTCAAAAAATCATGGTCACCACGCCCAGCATGGAACGTGATTTAAAACAGCAAGGGTTTAATAATATGGTGGTGTGGGGCCGCGGTGTTAATACTCAGCTTTATTACCCCAATCCTAATCGTAAACCGACCGACCCGAAAAATCCGGTGATGATCTACGTCGGCCGCGTAGCGGTGGAAAAAAGCATTGATGATTTTTTAAAACTAGACATCCCCGGCCACAAAATTATTGTCGGCGACGGCCCTAGTCGTGTTGGTTTTCAAAAACGTTTCCCGAATGCAGAGTTTGTCGGCTTTAAATACGGCGCGGAGTTACGCGACTATTTTCAAAAGGCCGATGTGTTTGTATTTCCATCACGCACCGATACCTTTGGTTTAGTCATGTTAGAAGCCATGGCGTGCGGTGCGCCCGTGGCAGCCTATCCAGTGCCGGGCCCGCTTGATGTCGTACAACAAGGCATTACCGGCGTGTTAAACGAGAATCTCGCCCTTGCTATTGAAGGCGCGCTAAAACTAGATCGACAAGCCTGTCGAGATTTTGCTTTGCAACAAAGCTGGCAAGCCTGCGCCAATCGTTTGCGCGATCAATTTGTATCAGCGGGTTTGTAAAAACTTTTCTGCCTTAGTCTGACTTTCTAAATCGCATTTTATATATCTAATAACGCACACTCTTAAAATACAAAACACCAGACATAAAAAAAGCGCCCTTATTTAAAAGGGCGCTTCATATAGAACTTACTTATTATAAATTAGAAACTATGTTCTAAATTCACACCGAAGGTGTTTACTTCGCTTACGGTGCCGGCATTAGCAGCATAGGCATTACCTAAACCATCAAAATTGGCAATCGAAACGCCATTGTGTTCGAACTCATTTTGCGTGTTATAGACACCCAATATGGTTTTTTCACCCAATTGGAAGTCTACGCCAACGCTTAATGAAGTCGCATCAATATCATCACCTGCAAAATTCTCAGTTTCAATCAGCTGACCCTTAAATTTAGCGAAGGCTAACTTGTAATAACCACTAAACATAATTGACTCTTCTTTGCCCGGATTACTTCTAGCATTAGGATTAGCAGCAGTAATTGTATTTGCTGCAACGTTTCCATTGGTATTGGACAATTCCGAGCTTTGCACTAACACACCACCACCAAAGCTTTTTACTTTATACATAAACACTAAACGCGTAGTGTCAACAAAACGAAAAGCGGATGTATAACCGTTAAAACCTTGATTTGGGGTATAGTCAATTGCTGCACCACCACCATTTTTAATAGTGAAATTGGTACCGCTATTTTTTGCTGGCATGTCCATATCCACTGCTGCTGCAATATAAAAATTACCAGGTTCAACAACAACAGAGAGCGACTTACCATCAGCAATACCATCGCGTACGCTCAGTGTGCATTCATCTTCAGGCGTAGAAAGCGTATCGCAATCTTTAGCGGCAGTTGACGGATCGTCATAACCTTGCGCACCAGATTCACCAGGCACTAACATCAATTTAGCTTGCACAAGATCCAAGAAATTAGGCGTGCTGTACTGAATCATATTGTTTTGACGTTGTTCACCTTCCATGACGTTTTTAATGTCACCCGGCAAATCATTAAATAAATCAATTTTACCTTGTGCAGTTTTTACTGGCGTATCGTTACGACCAATAATGATTTCACCGAAGGAATTACTTTTTAAACCAACATACTGATTACGCGCTTTGATGTGGTCAGCGCTGCTATTGGTGTTATCAGCCATGTCTATTTCCCATTCCATGATGTATACAGCTTTCAACCAATCATTTAATTCATTATCACCTTTGACACCAAAACGTGATGCATGGCTGGTTACTTGCCATTTATCATCTAAAGTGGTGGTATCAACACGGCTTGCCGCATCACCCGCTGTTAAATATCTAACGCTTGAAATGCCTTTGGTTTCTGCATTTTCCAATGACAAGCTAGCTTTACCATAAACTTTTAGTTCAGCTGCTGCCATTGGGGATACTACGCTGGCCGCTACCGCAGAAGCGATCAACAATGTACGTACATTCTTCATGAGCTATCCACCCTTGATGGTTGGTTACAATTAAAAACAAGCGGATTTTGGCGAACGAGTGTTACAGCTTTATATTTTAAATATGACGGTTTGATGACTAAGCGTGCTGACGCATTTTACTTTTTAAGAATTAATGTTAGGCCATCACCTAACGGTAACATGGAAACTTGCACGCGCGAGTCTTGCACCAGTTTTAGGTTTAACGCGCGAATTGCCAAGGTATCGGGTTTTTGATTATTGCCATCAATAACCGAACCACCCCACAGCGTGTTATCAATCATGATTAATCCACGCCGACGAACGAGCTGTATGGCACGTTCATAATAGGCGTCATAATTGCCTTTATCCGCGTCAATAAAAACCAAGTCATAATGACCTTGGCGTTTTTGCAACAATAGCTGATCCAAGGTTTCTACCGCCGGCGCAATGCGTAAATCAATTAAATATCGGCAACCCGCTTCTTCCCAATATTTTTGCGCAATATCCGTCCATTCCGTTTCTACATCACAACAGACCATCTCGCCATCGGCAGGCATCGCCATCGCCATACATAAAGCGCTGTAACCGGTAAAGGTGCCTACTTCGATAATGCGCCGCGCCTGCATTAACTCCACCAACATAGCCATAAACTGGCCTTGCTCGGGCGAAATTTGCATACGCGCATCGGGCAACTCTGCGGTCTCAAGACGTAACCGCTGCAACAAACTGGTTTCTTGCAAAGACACCGACAACATATAGTCATACAAGGCATCTGATAATTGAATGCTACGACTGGACATCAAACCGCTCCCGCACTACTCACTTACATCAGTCAGCATAGGGCGCTGGCTGGGCATGGCGATTCTAAGCAGCCGACTAGCGCTTTGTCGAATATCAAACCCAGATATCAGGCTCAAATCCGCGACACACATCGGTTGATTTACCGCGCTCAACGGATGCTTATGCGCGAATCTCAACCAAATCTCAACAGGCGTGTCGAGATTTTTGCAGCAAACTCTAAAACATCATACAAAACAAACATTTAACGTTGATGACAACGACACTTTTAAGCCTGCTTGCTTTGCAGCGTCACTTTTTTACGGTATAAACGATTCATGCTAAACAACTTTGAGCAGCTCGCGGGTCTTGCCGACCACGACATTGATTTAATCCAAGCCGCTTTGTTTATTGCTCAGCGCGAATACCCCGATTTAGACGTTCCCACTTATCTTGCGCAAATTGACGCGCATGCGAAGGCTGTGCAACATCAGCTCAATGACGCCACCGATGCCGAACATATTCTAGAAACATTAAATAATTACTTATTCAAGCAACAAGGTTTTAGTGGCAACTTAGATGACTATTATGATCCGCGTAATAGTTTGCTCAACGATGTGCTTGATCGTAAAAGCGGCATTCCGATTTCACTGAGCATCATCTATATGGAAATCGGCAAACGCTTAGGTTTAGATTTAGAAGGCGTGTGTTTTCCTGGACATTTCTTAGTACGCTTTAATGTTGCCGGCGGCGCGATTGTATTAGATCCATTTTTTGGTGGCATGTCCTTAGATGAAACCGAACTTTACGAACGCCTAGAACAACACGTTGAACTCGAGACCGACGAATCATTAGAAGATTATTTAGCGCCTGCTAGCAACAAAGCTATTTTGGTGCGTTTACTGCGTAACTTGCGCGTCATTCATATCCAAAAAGCCGCCGCTGAAAAAGCGCTGCATTACAGTGATTGGATTATTCGGCTGACGCCTGATAATGCCGATGAATATTTAATGCGCGGCAAACTCTATCAACAACTGGATTGTTATTTGCCGGCTTTAAAAGATTACCAACATTATTTGCACATGGATGTTAGCGATGATGAAGCCGAACGCGTGCGCGCAGAAGTGATTCGTTTACAACACAGTGATTTGCACATTCACTAAATACTTAGCCGACAATAAATCCTTCACGACGTTCTATCCAATGGTAACTCAACGCTAACACTAAACCCCGTGCACCTAAAAAGCTCAATAACGCTAACCACAAACCGTGATTAGCCCATGCGGTTGTTAAATACCAAACGCTGCTATAAATCACTATTGCCACAATCATGCTGTTGCGTAATATCACCACGCGTGTTGCACCGATAAAAATGCCATCTAACCAAAACGCCCAAATACTAATCAGCGGGCTTATTATTAACCAAATAAGATATTCATCAGCCACTTGTTGCACGGCAGTAATACTGGTCATCCAACGAATCAAGGTGTGACCACTTAAGCAAAATAATAATGTGAACAACACACCCGACACCACCGACCACAAACCGGTGATCCAAACATCTGTCTTAAATTGCAAACGATCTTTTCGTCCAATGGCGCGACCTATTAATGCTTCCGCCGCATGCGCAAAACCATCTAAAGCAAACGCCAATAACAATACTAAATTTAATAAAACGGTATTGGCTGCTAACGTGGTATCACCAAATGTTGCGCTTTGCGCGGTAAAAAAAGAAAACGCGCTAATAACTAATAAAGTACGAATAAAAATGTCTTGGTTGAGCTTCCATAACTGCCAAATTTCTCGCCCATTAAATAAAGTAATCCACGAAACCTTAGGGGCGTTATTTATTTTATAAAGCTGCAATTGTTTACGTGCTAAATAAAAAGCTAATAACAAACCTGCGTAATCCGCGATGGTGCTCGCCCACGCTACACCCACCACGTCGTAATGCCAGTACACGACAAAAATAATATCTAATAAAGCATTCAAACCATTTACTAATAATAAAATCCATAAAGTGCCACGGGCGTTATGCAAACCCAACAACCAACCCATAATCACAAACCGCATTAAGATAGCCGGCACTGCCCACGCGCGAATATGAAAATATTCCGCAGCGAGTGGTTCCACTTGTGCGCTGGCCTGTAGCCAGTGCAAAGCAATGCTTAATAATATCGGTGAAAGTAATAACAGAATAAAAGCCAAGATGGCGGCTAACAATAAAGAACGCCATAAAATGGTTCGAATAGCGTGCTCATCATTTTGTCCAAACGCTTGCGCGGTCAAACCCGTCGCAGACATGCGCAAAAAACCAAAACCCCAAAACAAAAAATTAAAAATCAAACTGCCGATCGCCACCGCACCCATATAATGCGCACTGGCTAAATGTCCCACCACGGCCGTATCGACGATACCTAACAGCGGCACCGTTAAACTCGACAATATCATGGGGAAGGCTAAAACCCAGACGCGATGATGCGCCGCGCGATCGCTTACGCGTTGGCGCCATAAGGAAAAATTTAGCATGTTAGGAAATTAAAAAAGTGTCGAACTAGATTTCAATCATTTGAAAATCAGATTTAACGGCGCTGCAATCAGGACACAACCAATTTTCCGGGACATCATCCCATTTGGTGCCGGCGGGAATCCCGTGTTTAGGATCGCCTTTTTGTTCATCATAGATATAACCACAGACCACACACATATAACACTTCATTGAGGTATTCTCACTGCTGTTTTTTAATTCCGAAGTGTGCATTTTCCCAGCTTGCTGACACAGAGTAAACTTCGACTTCACTTTCGCCAGAGATTCACCAGAGGAATGTTATGACCACAGTTGCCACCGTAATGACGATTTCGGGAAATGATCCCAGTGGTGGTGCGGGCTTATGCGCCGATATCGAGGCGATTTTAAGCCAAGGCGTGCAAGCGTTGCCAATAGTCACCTGCGTGACGGTTCAAGATACCTGTAACGTCAAAACCATTAACCCCTTAGATGCCACTTTGGTCAGCCAACAAGCGCGCCAAGTGCTTGAAGATATGTCGGTCGATGTCATTAAATTAGGATTATTAGGCAGCGAAGAAATTATCGAAGCGGTCAGTTTATTGTTGCGCGACTATCCGCATATTCCCGTGGTGATGGATCCGGTGCTCGCCGCAGGCGGCGGTTTAGCATTCGCCGACACCGGCATGCTCGACATGATGCGTGAGTTGTTATTACCTCAAATTGATGTGCTGACACCGAATAGCCATGAAATTCGTCTGCTGGTGCCCGAAGCAGATTCTTCGCTAGCCGCCTGCGCGGCACTACAAGAATGGGGCTGCGAATATGTGTTAGTCACCGGCACCCATGAAAACACGACTAAAGTTATCAATCGCCTATTCCATCAGCAAAAAGAACTACACTCCTACGAATGGGATCGGTTACCTAATACATATCACGGTTCCGGTTGTACGCTCGCTTCCGCAATTGCCGGTTTATTAGCGCAAGGCACCGATCCGGTGCAAGCCATTGAAGAAGCGCAAGCTTATACCTGGCAAAGCTTAGTTGGCGGTTATCGATTGGGAATGGGTCAATGGCATCCTAATCGTTTATTTTGGGCAGAAGGATCTGACGAAGATGAAGAAACCCCTGAAGACTTTGAAGATGGCGACGACGATGAGTAATTGGCAATCGCGCTATCGCTTAAGTGGTGTATACGCCATTACCGATGCTAACTTAATTCCGAGTTCGCATTTAGCCAGCGCCGTAGAAGATGCGATTTTAGGTGGCGCGCAAATTATTCAATATCGCAATAAAACCGGCTCCACCGCCGAACGTTTCCGCGAAGCCGAAGCGCTGCAATATCTTTGTCAACGTTATGCGGTGCCGCTCATTATTAATGATGATGTAGAACTGGCGCGCAGCTGTCGCGCCGACGGCGTTCATTTGGGCGATGAAGACACAGACCCGCGCCGCGCGCGCGACAAATTAGGCGATGACGTTATCATCGGTGTGTCCTGTTATCACTCGCTAGATAAAGCCTTAATCGCACAACGCAGTGGCGCTAATTACGTCGCGTTCGGGAGTTTTTTTCCCTCGCGCACTAAACCCAATGCAGTAGCAGCCAGCATTGATTTATTACAAATGGCCAAACAAACGCTGGCCATTCCGATTTGCGCCATCGGCGGCATTAGCGCCGACAATGCCACGACATTATTACCCAGTGGGGTAGACATGCTCGCTGTGGTTTCTGCCATTTTCGACCAACCCGATATTCAAGAAGCCACAAGGCAACTCGCGCTACTGCTTCAAAAGCCTTAGACGTTTATAATCCAACGCTATTGATTCACGTCTTCCCTTCATTGAGATATTCGCATGAGCGCTGGCCACTTTTCTGATTCCAAAACCCTCTTCGAACGCGCCCAACAACATATTCCTGGCGGTGTAAATTCACCGGTGCGTGCTTTCAAAGGTGTCGGTGGCACCCCGGTTTTTATCGAACGTGCGCAAGGTGCGTATCTTTTTGATAGCGAAGGCAAACGTTATATTGATTATGTCGGTTCATGGGGCCCGATGATTGTCGGACACACACATCCCGACGTCATCGCTGCCGTGCAACACGCAGCAACGAAAGGTTTAAGTTTTGGCGCGCCCACACAATTAGAAAGCGAAATGGCCGAACGTGTTTGCCAATTAATTCCATCAATAGAAATGGTGCGCATGGTGAGCTCCGGCACCGAAGCGACGATGAGCGCCATTCGTTTAGCACGCGGCTACACGGGTCGTGATGATATTTTAAAATTTGAAGGTTGTTATCACGGTCACGGCGATTCATTTTTAATCAAAGCCGGTTCCGGCGCATTAACACTCGGCGAACCAACATCACCCGGCGTACCCAAAGCATTAGCCGCACACACACTGACATTGCCGTATAACGATCTGCAAGCTGTAAAAGATTTATTCAAACAAAAAGGTAAACACATCGCCTGCATTATTGTTGAACCCGTTGCGGGTAATATGAATTGCATTCCACCTGCGCCGGATTTTTTAGCAGGCTTGCGTGAGGTGTGTGATCAATACGGCGCATTATTAATTTTTGATGAAGTCATGACCGGCTTTCGTGTTGCACTGGGTGGCGCGCAAGCGCTGTACAACATCACACCAGACTTAACTACTTTGGGCAAAGTTATCGGTGGCGGCATGCCAGTGGGTGCATTCGGTGGACGTAAAGACATTATGCAAAAATTGGCACCGCTAGGACCCATTTATCAAGCAGGTACATTATCCGGCAATCCCATCGCGATGACGGCCGGTTTAAAAACCTTGGAGTTAATTTCAGCGCCGAATTTTTTTGAAAAACTCACACAAACCACTAGCGATTTATTAAGCGGCTTACAACACGCCGCACAACAACACAACATTGCTTTCACCACCAACCAAGTCGGCGGCATGTTTGGTTTATTTTTTACCGAAACAAAACAAGTAAATAGTTTTGCCGATGTCATGGCCTGTGACGCCGAAAAATTCAAACGCTTTTTTCATGGCATGCTAAACGAAGGAGTTTATCTTGCGCCATCGGCGTATGAAGCAGGGTTTGTGTCGAGTGCGCATAGTGCGGAAGATATTAACAATACGCTCACAGCAGCAAACAAAACATTTTCCGCATTCGCGCTTTAAGGGATTATTCAATGTTGCACTTGATTCTTGAATTCAAGTGATTCCCTATTGATTCGTAAAGGTCCCAATATAGATAACATATCTTGTAGAATAAGCACTCTGGCCGGAATGATAGTCACAATAAACGCGTAAATTTTTTGCTATATTTTTTGTGATGGTAATATCCCCGCTTAATCCATTTTTATCAGAAACCATATCCATTTTTATTTCTGCTCCAAACTGCTCCCTGTCATCTCCTCTATAATCTATCCAAAATATAGCACGATTAAATGTTAAACCTAGTTCTGTTTTAAGAGGGCACATTACTCTATATCTATAATACGTAGCCACAGCATATGAATAAATTTTTTCGGTGAAGGTCACGCTTACATTAAACTTATTTGCATTTTTTTTTGTAATATCTAAAAATGTTATTCCTTCTGCAAAATTTATTCCTGCTGAGGAAAAACAATATGCTGACTGCACACACAATAATACCAGCAATAAAATACGCAATTTTTTCATATTTTAATAATCGCGCGTTGTGTGCGCGTGCCCCTTTCTTTCTTGTGTGCCATTTTCTCGATTCACTATATTCTCAAGTTCGACAGAATTTGTATGCATCTCATCATCTAGAAGTTGTGGTATAGCATGCCCAACAATTTCATAGTATCAAGGGGTCACATAGTATCAAGGGGTCAGACTCCTTGATCTTTAAGGTAAGCCATCGATTTCCGATCCCCGCCATGGCCTGCTGATTCTACCGCTCTATCCAGTTGTTTTTCCATCCGCCGTTTAAAACGATCACTGCCTAACACCCATGCTTTGTTGGTTGCATCTCTTACGGCCTCTAACGTTTGCTCCGCGATACGGGTACGAAACAGTTGGCGATAGGCGGCTTGGCGTTCAAGTTGGTCTTTACCTAATCGTTTGTATTCTTTGTGTGCGGCGATCAGAGGATTAGCTTCGCCCAAGGCATTATGCCGATAACTTGACCAGGGATAATCCGCTGGGTGTTTGACCATGTCTCGTGCTCTGACGGGATTAAGTTCTATATAACGCATACAGGTTAATAAGTATTGTTCACTGTCTATTAAAGCTGCTTTGTAACGCCCTTCCCACAAAGTGCCGGTGCGTTTATAGCTATGGTTAAAATACTGTACGTAATATCGCCCAACAGATTGCATGACTTTGCTAATGCTGTTTTCTTCATGCGGCGTCATTAATAAATGCACATGATTCGTCATCAGTACATAGGCATGGATATCACAACGATGTTTATCAGCCGCTTCACCCAGCTTTTCTAGGTAAAAGGAATAGTCATCGTTGGATCGAAAGATATCTTGGCGATCATTGCCGCGCTGAATGATGTGTTGCGGTTGGCCGGGAATCACAAAACGCGGGAGGCGGGGCATGGTGTGTAGTTCTCTGCTCATTCAGTCAATGGCAGGCACTTTAGCAGTGAGAGCACTTTAGAATCAAGGAGTCTGACCCCTTGATTCGCTACCCCTTGATTCGCTTGAATTCAAGGCGCCCCCTTATTTCCGCTCTAATCACTTAAATATTTTTCTTTCATTCTATACAAAAAATTTCGCACCTTGGGAATCCAGACAAACCAAAACATAAATGATCCACTAATTATTAAGATATCTCCAAAAACATCAAAAATGCGTAGCGAGCGCAATAATGGGAACATATCTGAAATATAAGACTCCACATAAAAACTCCAAATAATACTAAATGGTGCATGCCACACTAAAGCCAACCAAAACGACAAAACCGCAGTATCACCACCCGAGGATTGGCCAATACTCAGTGGAATACTAATAATCAACCAAATAAATGCTAATAACTTTAACTTAAAACTCATGGTTTTTTCATAGCACATATCATAACGCATTCAGTTTCTGTATTAGGCGCATAGGTTTGACAATTTGCTCCATTGTTTAATCGAATATCATAATATGGTGGTGGTTCACTCAGTTTTTTCTTAATACAGCTTTCTATGCAATCGTCCTTGTCCTGAGTTTTTTTACAGTTGTCTGGTTTATATTTGTCTGGTTCTATTTGGCCAGGACTACCATTAATGTCTCCAGTAGGACCTAATCCTCCACAGGTATAACCCTCTTTTTCATTTCCTACACAAATATATTGATGGTGTAGAAGTCCTATGCTAATAGGAAGAACGTTTAAAGGCCGAGTGCATTGATATGTTTCTAAGCCAAAAATATCCTTGTAACGTCCTGGGTTTTGTAACGCATATCCATATGTATTCACCCCACCTCGTAATCCAATCGGATCACTCTCAATATATCGTCCGATTGATGGATCATAATCTCGAAAGTGGTTGTAGTGTAAGTTGGTCTCACTGTCAAAATACTGTCCGGGAAAACGCAGGTTTTGCGTGACTTGTTGTACGGCTACATTGGTTTTGCCAAACGGCTCATAACTCGCATCCCATGCAATCGCTTGGGTTTGATTAGTTAATTTCTGCGGTGTACTTAATTGATCAGTATGGTAGTAATAGATCGCACTATTGCTCGCATTGATTAACGCCAATGGTTGATTATCAAGATAAACATATTCGCGTAACGTTTGGCCTGTGGCATTCGTTTCAGCGATGAGTTTTCCGTTTAAATCGTAATGATAAATATTGGTTGTGCCATTCAACACTTTGGTAGAACGTGCGCCAGTGGCCAGATAATTGTAGCTAGCATTGTTGCTGCCGTTAATGGCGCTGACGAGGCGATTACGTGCATCGTAGGTAAACGTCATGCCGCTTTTAGTTAAGGTGTTGCCATTCGCATCATAGGTAAGACTCGTTGCTTGATTACCGGTGATGCTGCTTAAGCGATGCGTAGTGCTTGGGTATTGATAGTTTTGAGTTTGGCTGTTGTTAACCAGCGATAAACGATTGCCGACGCTGTCGTAGCCGAATTGCTGACTGCCGTAACCGCCTTGGCCATTGGTAATCGGATGCTCACACAAAAAGCCTTCACGGATTGCACCCGCAAGGGGTAGGCCGTGGTTGTAAACCGCCAAGGCGGCGACAACCACGCTCCGCCGAATATATTCGGCTTTATCCAGGCTATTTTTTATTTTTTGCTTCGAGCAACGTCTCGTTCATAATGAACGATCGATAATCTAAGATATTTTTTAGATTTAAATTACACAAGGAATATATATGGACTGGCGCACGTTTATAACAATTTTTGCAACGGTGTTTATTGCAGAAATCGGCGACAAAACTCAACTAGCTACGATGTTATACGCATCCGACAAAACCGTTAGCAAATGGGTGGTGTTTGGTGCATCTGCTACCGCATTAATATTAGCGGCTGCAATTGGTGTCATCGCTGGGCAGTGGGTCAGCGCGTATGTGCCTGAGCGTTATTTACGTTATTTGGCGGGTGTTGGTTTTATTATGGTGGGATGTTGGACTTTGTGGCGCGCCTAACCCAATTAAGTGGGGTTTAGTGAATTAAAGTTAACGCACGCCTGCAAAAAATCATTTTTGTGTATATGATTCAATTTTAGCTTTGTATAAATCGCGAATGTGTTCAATGCGTTCACGATTTACGCCCATGTCGGAATGCCCCATGCGCGATGCTGAACGTACTTGCAATACACCTTTTTTTGCATCGAAATAAAATTCTACGTCATCTACATACCGCATTAAGCGCGAGGTGAATTCCGCGCGTAAATAATGTTCCGTTTGATTAATAATTTTAGTGCGTGGCAAGCTGTTAATGATGCTAGCTATTTGCGTAATCGCAGCCGCGCCTGCAGTCGCATCAGCAACTGCTGTATCTGCGCCCGCTATATTAATATCAGCATTGACAGCAACAACTAAAGGCTCGATGTAGCTAGGCAATTCTTTAGTCTGACTTTGCACGCAATTCGGTGTATCGGGACATGCTGCTAACAAACCATCACGTACACCGATGTTTTTTGGCGGTTCGCCAGAACACGCGTTTAACAAACTTAGCGCCAATCCTACTACTAACATGCGTTTTATTATTAACATATTCGCAACCTCATCGCTGTCGATATTTTTAAATGTATTCCAGTTTTTGCACGCGATCACGGCCTGCGGCTTTTGCCATGTACAAAGCTTCATCGGCGCGTTTAATAAGTGTTTCTTTGCTGGTATTTTCTTTTGGCATGACGCCACAAATACCAAAGCTCATGGTGACCAGACCATTTAGTGGTGAATCAGGATGCGGCATTTTCATCTCTTTTAAATGCGTACGAATTTCTTCTGCTAAACGATGCGCACCTTGCGCGTCGGTGTTCGGCAACATGACGACAAATTCTTCGCCGCCATAACGTGCGACTAAATCGGCCGGACGTTTTAAGGAATCGCGTACGCATAAAGCTAAACGCTGCAAACATTCATCGCCGGCGACATGGCCAAGACTGTCGTTATAATTTTTAAAATAATCGGCATCAATCATCATTACCGATAATGGCGTGTGATCGCGCATTGCGCGTGAGAATTCATACGCTAATCTTTCTTCAAAGTAACGGCGGTTAGCAACGCCGGTTAAACTATCGGTTGCCGATAGCTGCGTTAGTTCTTCATTCAACACTTGTAAGCGTGCATTCGAATGTCGTAAAGAATTGGCTAAGCCTTGATTTTCTAGCTGCAAACGAAACGAACGTGTCAACGTGCGATGCATTTGATAAGCAAACAACCACATGGCTACGGTATAAATCATCAAGAACACACCTAATATTATATTGGTGATATTTTGATGGCTAAGCAGCCAAATGATTGCGGGTAGCAAAACGGATATTTGAAATAAATAATACATTTCCAAGCGCACCGCTAAAGTAATGCCCGCAGACGCTAAAGAGATAAGCAAGATGATAAGAAAGATATGGGTTTCTTGCAGCGTGACATCAATGATGTACGTCACACCTAAACCCCAAGACAAGCCGCCAATTACGGCGCCTACTAATAATAATCGATGCCAACGCGCGTAATTAATCTTTACTGGACTCATTCGACGAAAGGCGATGTAGGTGCCGTAATGCACGGCGAATAACAACGCCTGCATAAACCACCAACCTAAAGCAAATAACGGCGGCAAGCTGTCGCTAAAAATAATGACTACAAAACTCACCAGCAAAAAATTCATCGCAATGCTGGTGGGTGATTGCGCGATCAATAATTTAATTTGCTCACTGAGCAATGCGGCTTTCATGCCATCGGCTTGCGTTGTGGATATTGCTGCACGCATAGTCGTTCCTTTTTGTTAGCTCAATAAATAATCTGATTAATTACTACTGCGCGTTTTTATTCACATCATTATTGCAGTGGCTGCGCGCGCCAACGCAAATCTAATTGCTTCGCCGCTCTAACTTCATCCAGCTTCCGCACCGGTAAGGTATGCGGCGCGCCGTTTACTAAATCGGGCGTGTGTTCTGCTTCCTGTAAAATTTCTGCCATCGCCGCAATAAAACGATCAATGTCTTCTTTAGCTTCAGTTTCGGTTGGTTCTATTAACAAACATTCTGGCACCAACAACGGAAAATAAACCGTCGGCGCGTGAAACCCTTTGTCTAATAAACGCTTGGCAAAGCCGAGCGCATTTACACCTAGATTTTTTGCTTGTTGTTTTACCGTTACAATAAATTCGTGACTGGCGCGCCGTTTTGGAAACGCTAAATCAAAACCACGTTTGGCTAATTCCGCCATTAAGTAATTAGCATTTAACGTAGCGTATTCCGCTACTCGCGGCATGCCCTGCCGACCCAGCAAACGAATATAAACGTAAGCGCGTAACAATACACCTGCATTGCCTGCAAAGGCAGATAAACGTCCAATACTTTGCGGACGATCTTGTTCATTTAACCAACGATAAGTTGCGCCTTCTTGCGCCACCAACGGCACCGGCAAAAAAGATAACAAACGTTCAGATACACCTACAGCACCCGACCCTGGGCCACCACCGCCATGCGGTGTAGAAAAAGTTTTGTGCAAATTCATATGAATCACATCAAAACCCATATCGCCGGGACGCACTTTGCCAAGAATGGCATTTAAATTCGCGCCGTCGTAATACAACAATCCACCTGCGGTATGCACAATGTCGGCAATCTCTTTGATGTTGCGTTCGAACACGCCCAGCGTAGAAGGATTGGTTAACATGATGCCGGCGGTTTGTGGACCAATCGCGGCACGCAATGCAGGCAAATCCACGTCACCTTCTGCATTGGTAGGAATTTCGCGAACTTTATAACCGCACATAATCGCAGTCGCTGGATTAGTACCATGCGCGGCATCGGGCACTAAAATTTCATCACGCGCATGATCACCACGCGCATCGTGATACGCACGAATCATTGCAACGCCGGCAAATTCACCTTGCGCACCCGCCATCGGTGTTAACGATACACCGCGCATGCCGGTTACTTCTTTTAAGATTTCTTGCAAGTCGAACATGATGGCCAAAAAACCTTGGCTATGTGTATCGGGCGCAAGTGGGTGACGATTTAATAAACCTGGCAACATCGCCAAACTATTACACGCGCGTGGGTTGTATTTCATCGTGCACGAACCCAATGGATAAAATTCTGTATCGATGGAAAAATTTTTGCGCGATAACCGTGTGTAGTGCCGCACCGCTTGTAACTCTGATACTTCTGGCAACACGGGTTTATCTTGACGACGCCACTGTGCAGGAATATCAGCTAATGCTTGTTGCGCATCAATCGCCGGAAATTGGCTAGTCGTGCAACGACCGCTAACGCTTTGTTCAAATATCAACATGACATCATTCGCCTTTAAATTAATTTTTGTATCAACGCGACATACTGCTGCATGTCAGCGACGCTGCGCGTTTCGGTCACGCACAACAATAAACAATTTTCTAATTCTGGATAGTCTGCGCCAAGATCATAACCACCAATAATATTATGCTGCGCAAGTTCTGCGAGCACTGCTTTAACGGGTTTATTTAAACGCAATACGACTTCATGAAAATACGACGCACTAAAAACTTGTTGGATGCCTTTTAATTTCGCAAGCTCTGCTGCTAAATAACGCGTATTAGCATGACTTGCAGCGGCGGCGTGTTGCAAACCTTGCGGGCCCATGATGGACATAAAAATAGTTGATGCCGTCACCATCAAACCTTGATTGGTACAAATGTTTGATGTCGCTTTAGAACGGCGAATATGTTGTTCACGTGCTTGCAGCGTCAACACAAAACCTTCGCGGCCTTCGATGTCTTGTGTGCGACCCACAATGCGTCCGGGCATTTGGCGCACATGTTCCAACTTGCAACATAAATATCCGTAATACGGTCCACCACTTGATAATGGAATACCTAAAGGCTGGCCATCACCACACGCAATATCAACACCGTGCTGCGCCCATTGTCCCGGTGGTGTTAACACCGCTAAGGTCATTGGGTTGCACACTGCAATGACTATCATGCCTTGTTGATGCGCCCATGCAGTTAACGCATCGACATCTTCTAAACAACCAAAAAAATTAGGTTGCTGAATCACTAATGCGGCGTAATCTTGGCCTTCATGCGCTTTTAAAGTGTCTGTCGACACTACACCTTGCTGCGCATTAAACGGTAGATCCACTAATTCAATTTGCTGATTTTTTACAATCGCGTGCGTGGCTTTGCGATACAAAGGATTTACGGTCGTTGGTACTAAAATTTTACGGCTTTGACTTTTGCGATTCGCACGTACGGCCATTAATACCGCTTCGGCTAATGCTGAACCACCATCATATAACGAGGCATTTGATACATCTAAACCGGTCAAGCTACACATCATGCTTTGATATTCATAAATCAATTGCAATGTGCCTTGGCTGGCTTCGGGTTGATACGGTGTATACGCGCTATAAAATTCACCGCGCGTAGTGATTTGCCACACTGCGGCGGGAATATGATGCTCATACGCGCCAGCGCCTAAAAAACAGATAGGCAACCCATCGGCGACTGCGTGCGCTTGCATTAAACGCGTGACTTCTTGTTCGGTTAACGCAGCAGGAATATTATTTAACTCACCACAACGCAACACCGCTGGAATTTCATCGAACAAGGTTTCGATATTTTTTACACCCACCGACGCTAACATGGTGGTTACTTCGGCGGGCGTATGAGGAATAAAAGGCATAAAAATTTCCGTAAAATTTAAATTAATGAACTAAAAAAATTAGTGGCTTAAAGATTCTTGATAAGCCGCAGCATCTAACAAACCATTTACTGCCGCAGCATCAGTTGGTTTGATTTTAAATAACCAGCCATCACCATACGGTGCTTCGTTGACTAATTCTGGCGCTTCACTTAATGCTGTGTTCACCGCAATCACTTCACCCGCGACAGGACTGTAAACATCAGACGCGGCTTTTACTGATTCAACGACGCAGCTGGCATCGCCAGCTTTAACATTTTTGCCAACTTCAGGTAATTCAACAAAAACTAAATCGCCTAATGCGGCTTGCGCATGATCGGTGATGCCAACCGTAATCGTGCCATCGGTATTAACACGCGACCACTCGTGGGTTTTTGCATAACGTAATTCGCTCGGTGTTTGACTCATGATTAATACTCCTGCCAATAAACAATTAAAAAAATAGATTTAAATTAAAGATTTGCCATCGCGCACAAAAGGATATTTCACTACCCGTGCGGGATATAATTTGTCACGAATATTCACTTCAAATATCGTACCGATCTCAATCGGCGCTAAAGTTTCTGTGGATACAATGCGCGCCAACGCAATTGCTTGCTGCAATGTCGGCGAGAAAGTGCCGCTGGTGATTTCACCTTTCACGTTTACACCATTGATGATCGCACTGACGGTTTGATGCGCGCGTAACACGCCTTTGGTTTCTAATACCAAACCCACTAACCGACGCTGCAACCCTGCTGCACGTTGTTTTTCTAATGCGGCGCGACCGATAAAATCGCGCGATGCATCTAGCGCTACTGTCCACGCTAAACCTGATTCCAATGGTGAAACCGTTTCATCTAAATCATTGCCGTACAAACACATGCCCGCTTCTAAACGCAAGGTGTCACGCGCACCTAAACCAATCGGCGCAATCTGCGCTTGTAATAATTGTTGCCACACTTTTTCTACTTGCGCCGCTGGCAATATCCATTCAAAACCGTCTTCGCCGGTGTAACCCGTGCGCGCGATAAAATGTTCTGCATCAAACACCGCTTGAAAACGATCAACGCTCGCCGCCGCATCTTGTAAATGCGTCGGCAACAATGGCAAGGTTTTACGAATCGCGTGAGGGCCTTGAATCGCTAACATCGCTAAATCCGTACGCTCAGTTAGCTCTGCCGCAAACGGGGCAATCTGTGTTTGCAGCCACGCCAAATCTTTTTCGCGCGTGCCGGCATTAACCACTACGCGATACCAATCAGGCGCGCAGTAATAAACAATTAAATCATCAATCACGCCGCCTTGTTGATTCAGCATGCAGCTGTACAAGGCTTTGCCTGCTTCAATTGGATTGGCAGTTAATTTCGCGACATCATTCGCTAATAAATAACGCAGGAAATCTTGCGCTTCACTGCCGCGAACATCCACTACCGTCATATGCGACACATCAAACACGCCCGCATCGCTGCGCACGGATTGGTGCTCGTGCATCTGTGAGCCGTAATGGATGGGCATTTCCCAACCCGCAAAATCAACCAGCTTAGCGCCGGCCACAACGTGGGCGTCGTATAAAGGTGTACGCAAAGACATGTAGGCTCCCGTTGAGTGTCGGCCGCAATAATTAAAGAAAACGTCGAGCTGTTTGGCCGATCGTCACCCCTCTGTCCGGGAACCTGAGAGATTGGGAATACCCGCATTGAAAATAAAGGGTATTGCCGTCACCTTCGGTGGGCTACCGCCCTGCTTATCTTCATAAGGGGTGCCACTCTCCAGAGCCAGTTTGTCTATATATATAGTGCAGCTACCCCATCTTAGCGAAGGGGCTTCCAACACCACATCATTGACGGTTTTTGCAGTCCTTTTGCCTGAGCGTTTCCGGGTGGGTTGCGCCTTCGGCGTCCGCCAATCATAAAACTGAACGGCGAATCTCTCCTGCAAAAACCAGCATAACTGGTGGCGGCTACTATACCAGCCCAATCAGTCCAGCCGGAACCCTAAAAACCCGCCATTTTGCCGAAATAAGCCTCTCAACGGCCAAACCAAACAGCAGTCAGAAGTCCTGAACTCATCTAAACTGTTAGTCCCGTGGGTTTTACTACTGCCCAATATGCAAAAATTGCCGCCGTCATACAAACAACCGCATGCTTCATTACACTATATGTAGCCATGCAAATTTAATCATCGTTACATAACAACGTCTGCAAATGGAATTTAATAAAAATGAACACTTTTATGAAAACTAAATACTTCGCACTACACAGTGCTGCATTATTTTTATTAGCCATGATAAGCCACTACACCTATAGCGGCGAATTACACAAATGGATCGACGCTAACGGCCAAGTACATTACGGCGAAACCGTACCCGCAGACCAACAAGAAAAAAATATTGAAGGCAAAGTCAGCAACTATGGCGCAGGAATTCCTGGCGACATGCCCGTCAGCGAACAAAAACCCAAAACACCTAAAGTGATTATGTACAGCACGAGCTGGTGCGGCGTTTGCAAAACAGCCAAGCATTTTTTTCAAAAAAATAATATTGCCTACAGCGAATACGACATCGAAACATCAGCTGTAGCCGCACAAGAATACCAACGCTTAAATGGCAGAGGCGTGCCATTAATTCTAGTCGGCGAACAACGTATGAGCGGATTTTCGCCGAGTCATTTTATGGCGATGTACCAACCAAAAGCGCCTGCCAAAAAGAAAAATTAACCTGAAATTATTCTTCAGAAGGATCAAGAATGGCCTACCTTATAAATAAAAAACTAGTTATAGGCATAGCTTCTAGCGCCTTGTTTGACTTAGAAGAGTCTCATGCCATTTTTGTGGCAGAGGGAGAAGAAAAATACAGAGAACATCAAAAAAAAAACCTGGATGTTGTTTTACAAAAAGGTGTGGCCTTTTCTTTTATAAAAAGATTTCTTGGCATCAACAAAAATCATCAAGAAGATATGCCGGTTGAGGTCATCTTACTTTCAAGAAATGATCCGGATACAGGCCAAAGAGTATTTAATTCTATCAAACACTATGGGCTAGATATTACAAGAGCAGCATTTTTATCAGGCAAATCACCCTACAAATACATTCCAGCCTTTAACGTGTCTCTGTTCTTGTCCGCTAATGCCTCTGATGCTAAGGAAGCTATTAAAGCAGGGTACCCAGCAGGTACTGTTATTCCTTCTGAGTTCACAGATGCCGAAACCGATAACGAACTGCGTGTTGCTTTTGATTTTGACGGAGTAATTGCGGACGACGAAGCAGAAACACAATATCAACGACAAGAAAATCTAGATGACTTTCACGACTATGAAAATAAAAATGTGGACACTTCTCACAATCCCGGCCCATTAAGCGACTTCTTTAAAAAATTATCCGCTTTACAAAAAATGGAAATTAAAAAAGAACGCAACGAAAACGATTATAAGAGAATAATTCGGATTGCTATTATCACGGCACGAGGTGCGCCAGCACACCAAAGAGTAATTACTACCCTTAATGAATGGGGCGTATTGCCCGACGAAACATTTTTCTTAGGAGGAGTGGAAAAAAATAACATTCTCCAAGTGTTGAAACCTCATATATTTTTTGATGATCAAATGAAACATATAGATCCTGTCGCCAAGAATATACCTTCTGTTCACATACCTTTTGGCATTAGAAACCTGGAAATAATTTAATTAATTGCTATGAAATTAGCGATTAATGCCCGTTATGACACGCTGAGGAAGATTTAAAGGCTAGCGACACCTGAACAGGGATGTTCAGGTGAGCCGATCGCAACAGGATGTTGCGTTGAGGCGACGCGTCAGCCTTTAAAGATGACGAAGGAATACTGGAATGGAATTTTATTCCATTCCAGTACGTGACATCGGGGAGCGCTTCTTTGGTTACTTTCTTGTCGCGACAAGAAAGTAACCGCCCGCCGGTGCGCAACCGGCTAATAAAATGCTTTTATCTTTTTTATAAATAAACGTTGGGTATCACTTTGTTCAACCCAGCCTACAAAACCGAGCTTGAATAGAGCATATTGATGCAAAAATCTTCCCGGATTCCGCCGAATAAATTCGGCTCCATCCAGGCTACATATAACTTCAAAAAATCCCCCAGCGTTATGTCCTCATGGCCTGTTGCATCAACAACCGTTTCAACATCGGCAAATGCTCTATCGCGTTAACGCCGGTGTTACGCAACCAAATCGCCAGCGGATGTTGGTTGATATACAAATGATGCAAACCATCTAACGCCAGACTCATGGTTGCGTTCATCACGCGGCGTTGTTGTTCGTAGCGTTTTAGTACTGAGAGATCACCCAGCTGTTTTTTATTCTGTTGCGCAGCTACTCGTAAAACATCCGCTAAACACACGGCATCCGCTATGCCTAAATTAACGCCTTGGCCTGCGAGTGGATGCACAACATGCGCAGCATCGCCTATTAACGCGACATGCGGTGCGACGTAGTGATCGGCGTGAAGATGTTGCAAAGCAAATGCAGCACGCGTGCCGCAGCTAAGCACTTTGCCTAAACGAAAATCGAGCGCGCGACTTAATGCATCACAAAACTCAGTCTCGCTTTCTGCTAAATAGTGCGCTGCTTGTGCTTGCGGTAATGACCAGACGATGGAACTACTGCCATCGGCTAATGGTAAAAAAGCTAAGGGCCCGCCTGACAAAAATCGTTGCCATGCCGTGTTTTGATGCGCGTGTTCGGTGCGCACTTGCGCGACGATGGCTTTTTGAAAATAGGATTTCATCGCTAGATTACTACTGATCGCCGCACGCCACGGTGAACGCGCACCATCTGCACCTATGACTAAACGCGCGCGACAGGTTTCACCGTTGGATAAAAGCACGTTAATTGCATCGTCTGTGATGGTGTAATTCAAAGGTTGTAATTCAAAATGAATCGTGTGCGCCATGCTTTGATTTATTTCTTGCAGCAGCGCTAATTGCAATTCATCGTTTTCAATAATAAAACCTAATTGATCTTGCCAAATCTCAGTAGCGCTAAAATTAATTTCGGCCGCACCATGACTTTCCCAAACGGTCATGCGTTGATAAGCCATGATGCGTTGTTGCGGCAAATGTCGCCACGCATTGACACTTTGCAAAGCAGTTACTGATGCGGGACTGATGGCGGATACACGCAGGCTGTATTCGTTTTGTGGTTTAAGCGTATGCACGGGCGCTGCTGCGGCTTCAATAATGTGAACGTTTAAACCGGCGTCGCGTAATTGTAGTGCTAATAAGCTGCCAGTAATGCCCGCGCCTACGATTAGCACATCAATCATTTCACGATTCAATGTCGCTGCACTCATGGCGCAGGCTGCTTATTTTGCAAAGAATCTTGGATGTGATCGCGTAGTAACGGTGACATGGCTGCGCCCATGCCCATCATGCGACGAGTTAATGGCTGTTTTAAAAACGGCAGCATTGATAACACGCCCAAGCCTAATGCGCGCATTTGCGTTAATGGCGCAGGCAATGCAACAAAACCTTTAATTAAGCCATGCGTAACGGCCAAAGTGGTTTGTCGATCTGCCTCGCAGGCATCTACAAAATGTTGTAATAATGTTGCATTACCTGCATCTGTGTCTTGTTGCGATAATTGTTCAACGAGTTGCATAACATCCCGCAATGCAAGATTTAAACCTTGGCCCGCAACCGGATGCACGGTTTGCGCGGCATTACCAATAAACACCAGACGATCAACGCGCCGTTGCAATAATTGTTGTCTATGCAAAGGATACGCTTGGCGCACACCTGCGTGTTGAATGCGCCCTAAACGCCAACCAAATTCGACTTGTAAGCGCTGACAAAATTCTGCATCACTTAACGCTAACATGTCAGTTGCAATAGATGTGGGTAATGTCCACACCAATGCAGCACGCGATGCTTGTTGCGGTAATGCACGTAAGGGCAACAACGCAATCGGGCCTTGTGCGGTAAAACGTTCAAAGGCTTGGCCGTGATGCGCACGACTTAATGATAGATTCGCAATGATTGCGGTTTGTTGATAATCCAAGCTTTCAATCGGCAATTGTAGTTGCTCACGAATACTCGATTCACTGCCGTCAGCCGCAATAACCAGGCGCGCGCGCAAGATGTTATTCACGCCAGCAGCATCGAGCTGCAACACAATATCGTCTGTATGTAATTGCAGTGCTTGAACACGTGCGGGTGCGCGCCATTGAATAACGCTATTATTTTTTTTAATTAACTGCGCAACAGCGGCGCCGTAAGCGCGATTCGGTACGACATAACCTAATGCGGGAACGTTTTCATCTGCAGCGTGAATGCGCGTGGCGCCGAATTGACCTTGCGCAGAAACGTGCACCGTGGTGATTGGCGCGGCATGTGCGGCTAACAAATCCCATAACGATAAGGCTGCTAAAAAACGCTTTGAGCCCTCGCTTAATGCAACGGTGCGTTCATCGTAATGATTCGATTGCTCTTGTGGCGCTGCGGCGGTTAACGGCTGCACTTCGATGACGGCAATACTAAATTTTGTGTACTGCGCTAACGCCAGCGCCAGCGTGGCGCCGACCATGCCGCCACCAACAATGGCAATATCAACCGTTTTTTCAGACATAAGAGTGTGCAGACATAGGGTCAAGCGTGCGCCATGATCGCTTCTATATCAGCCACCGTTTTGGGCGCTTGCGCGGTTAACACTTCATGGCCTTCGCGAGTGATCAACACATCGTCTTCAATGCGAATACCGATGTTGTGAAATTTTTCAGGAATGTCATTGGCCGCATTAATATATAAACCAGGTTCCACGGTTAATACCATGCCGGGTTCGAGTAAACGCCAGGCATCGTCAATTTTGTAATCGCCGACATCGTGCACATCCAAACCCAACCAATGACCCGTGCGATGCATATAAAAACGTCTATATCCTCCGTCTTGAATTAATTGCGCGCAATCGCCTTTTAATAAACCCAAATCAATCAAACCTTGGGTTAATACTTTTACCGCCGCATCGTGTGGATCATTCCAATGATTACCTGGAATGGCGGCAGCAATCGCTGCGTATTGTGCGTTTAAGACAATTTCATAGACCGCGCGTTGTGCATCATTAAAACAACCATTGATAGGAAAGGTACGCGTGATATCGGAAGCGTAACCTTCATATTCAGCACCCGCATCAATTAACAATAAATCACCGTTGTTTAATTCAGCATTGTTTTCAACGTAATGCAAAATGCAGCCATTAGCACCACCACCTACAATTGATGAATAAGCCGTCTGTGCGCCGTTACGACGAAACTCATACAACAGTTCTGCTTCTACGGCATATTCCATCATACCGGGGCGACACGCTTGCATAGCGCGTTTGTGTGCGTCACAAGCGATTTTAGCGGCTTTACGCATTAAACGGATTTCGGCGCGCGATTTAAATAAACGCATTTCATTTAAAATGAATTCCAACGACACAAATTCATTCGGTGCATGCACGCCCGCGCGACTTTGTTCACGCAAGCGATTCAACCACACCATCATTTGTTTATCGAAGTCGGCGTAACGGCCCATCGTGTAATACACTTTTTCACGGTTTTCCATTAAACCGGGCAAGATGTCGTCTAAATCGCTAATCGGAAACGAATCATCTGCACCGTATTGCGCCGTTGCGCCTTCTTGACCTGCGCGGCGACCGTCCCAAGTTTCTTTTTCAGGATCTTTTTCACGACAAAATAAAATGTATTCGCCTTGTGGCCGACCCGGCACTAATACCAACACCGCTTCCGGTTCGTTAAAGCCGCTGATGTAGAGAAAATCACTGTCTTGACGATAGCTGTAATACGCATCGCGATTACGAATCCGTTCAGGTGCCGCAGGAATGACGGCAATTGCATCGCTGCCGATACTGCGCATTAATTGTCGACGACGACGAACAAATTCATCTGTGCTCATTACGCTACTCGGTTTTTCAATAGGCTGAATTAATGTAAATATTGACGCGGCGCGTCCTGTTGATGGCGTGGGCGTAGTTCTTCATTAATTAATAACACGCCCATCCGCACATATTCGGTGATTTCTTCGACCGCAAACGCATTTTCTTCATCGCTTTCATCATCGGGTTCTGCCATGCGAGTGATTTCCATAAAATCTTGCAATAACTCTGCCGTGTCTTGTAAGTTTTCTTCATCATCAGATAAGGCGTTAGGATCGACCCCAGCAGCGGCCAAGCCATATAAAAATCCGCTACACCAATCACGCAAAGCATCGACACGTAAACCTAAAACCGCATCGTCATCCGGCAATAACAAATTAAAAGCGAGCTCCGGTCCATCTAATTGCTGTTGGGTTTCATTAAACAAATTCTGCAAGTTGATTGGCAAATATTCTAATTGCTCAACATGTAATGCAATTTTCGCCCAATGCTGCTCATCTACCGGCATACCCGCGCAGAACATGCCGCACAATGCACCATGACATTCAGCCGCAGAGCTACTGCTGCTGACATCGTCAATATCGTCTTGAATATCAATGTAATTCATTCGTTAACAACCCATGCGTTCGTTAGGCGCCAATGCTACCATTCCTGCCTGAATCGCCAAAATACTCAACTCAGTTTAGGAATTTTGTTTCCGCTGTTGACCAACGTTAAGACGGGGCATACCATTTTCGCCATGGCTAACAAATACCTTTCCCAAGACCTACAAGGTCTCGATCTACAGCTTCGTGAATTACTCGCGCTGTGTCAGCGCTTGCGCGATGAAAATAACTCTTTGCGCCAACAGCAGACTCAACTGGTGACTGAACGCGCAGGCCTAATCGAAAAAAATGAAATGGCGAGAAGTCGTGTTGAAGCCATGATCGGTCGCCTAAAGACGATGGAAAATAACGCATGAGTGGTGTGCCGGTCACAATTACGATTTTAGATAAAGAATATCAAGTAGCGTGCCCAGCAGAAGAAGTGGATGCCTTACGCGCTTCTGCACAGTATTTAAGTCAGCGCATGCGTGAAATTCGCGATAACGGCAAAGTCTTAGGCGCCGACCGCATTGCAGTGATGGCGGCTTTAAATATCACCCGTGAATTATTAAATCTTAAAACGCTAGAGCATGATTGCCTACAAGCAGCAGACCATATTGGTCGGCTGCAACAATCCATCTCGTCTGTCTTACATCCCATTAATGAACAAAATGAACTAGAATTAAATCGTTGAGTAACCTCTGCGGTATTCGATAGTGAGCTGGGTATATCCTTGAGCCTATTTTAGTACCCCGGGGATTGTTTGCCCGGTTCGTGTGCATGCCCACCTCGAGTGGGAAGCCTAAAGATCGGACATCGTTCCCCACCTGAACCTCTGGTTCAAGGTCGAAAGTTTGCAACGGTATTTGCGGAGGTTGCTCGCACTTTTAATTATGTTAGATATAAATCCCACTGATCTTGCTGCCTTGCGTACTCGCTTACGCACGCGACGTAGTGCTGCATTAAGCACTGCACAACAAGCGCACGCTGCACAGCAATTTGCGGTGCAATTTAGTCAACAAAGCCTTTTACAAAATGCGCAACATATCGGCGTTTATCTTGCCGTACACAACGAAGCAGATCCTGCTGCGATAGTAAAAAATCTCCGTGACAACGGTAAACAACTCTATTTACCCATCGTGCAAACGCCACCACTATTACGATTTGCGCCGTGGTTCTCTGCTAGTCCATTACGACTTAATCAATTCAATATTGCAGAACCTGTTGATCCTGCGGGAGCTTTGCACGATGCAGCCACGCTCGATTTACTCATCATGCCGTTATTAGCATTCACACTGACAGGCATTCGCTTAGGTATGGGTGGTGGATATTACGATCGCAGTTTGACGCAACACATCCGTGGAAAACCGCTGTTAGTCGGGCTCGCATATGAGTTTCAACTTCAAGATACATTGCCACAACGCAGCTGGGATGTGTCATTAGACTTTGTGATTACCGAACAGTCCTTTTATGATTGCCGCGCTTAACGCACTTTTTCTCTTCAATTAAGGAATTTTTTTCGTGGCTTATTGGTTATTGAAATCCGAACCAGACACTTACAGCATCACTCAACTGGAACAAGATCGCATTGAACCTTGGAATGGTGTTCGCAATTATCAAGCACGAAACATGATGCGCGATCAGATGAAACAAGGTGATTTAGCCTTCTTTTATCATTCCAACTGCACAGTACCTGGCATCGTCGGCATTATGCGTATTGCTCGTGAAGCTTATCCCGATGCAAGTTCATGGCATCCAGAAAGTCCTTATTACGATCCAAAAAGTAGCGCTGAACACGCGCGTTGGTTCGCCGTTGATGTGGAATATGTCCAAACATTCACGCGCACCCTGACATTAACCGAACTCAAATCAATTGATGCATTACGCGATATGGCATTAGTGCATCGCGGCAATCGTTTATCAGTGATGCCAGTAACCGCAGCTCAATGGCAACTGATCTTAACGCTTGAGTAATGCCAATCATGGTCGCTAACAACGATGATGATCGATCAACACGGTTTAAAACACACTCAAAAATGTCTTTGATCATGTCCAACACGTACTTTTTTCGTCAATCACCAACAAATTTTTTAAAAATTTGCGCATTTTTGATTTCACTCTTGCGTTTTTTATAAATTTGCTAGCATTTTTTATATTCTTGTTTATACTCACTGCGGCAATTCATATTCGTCCGGAGGAAAATAATGGCCATTAAGAAAGCAACTGCAAAAAAAGCCGCTCCAAAAAAGAAATCTGGAGCACGTCGTAAATCGAAAAAGAAAGTAGCTAAGACAGCTGGCAAGAAAAAGGCTAAAAAGAAAGTAGCCAAGAAAGCCAAAAAGAAAGCAGGCAAGAAGAAAGCTGGTAAGAAAAAGAAAGTAGCTAAAAAAGCTGGCAAAAAGAAAGCTAAGAAGAAAGTAGCTAAAAAAGCTGGCAAAAAGAAAGCTAAGAAGAAAGTAGCTAAAAAAGCTGGCAAAAAGAAAGCCAAAAAGAAAGTAGCTAAGAAAGCTGGCAAAAAGAAAGCCGGCAAAAAGAAAGCTGGTAAGAAAAAGAAAGTAGCCAAGGTTGCTAAGAAAGTAGGCAAGAAAAAGCGCCGTGGTAAGAAAAAGAAAACCGCTTCTATGGCTGCTCCTGAAGCTGCTATGTAAGCAAAACCCTTTCGAACCTAGGTTCGGAATTAAAAAGGCCCGCATTGCGGGCCTTTTTTTATGCTCAACATCTTAAAAAAACCACAGAAAATGTCCTGCGGCTTAGCTAAAAGAACTTTCAACCAAGAAACAATTGATAAGCGGGATTACTGCTTTCTTCGTGATAATCATAACCCAACGCACGCAAACTTTTATGCAGTTGTGCACGCTCACTATTGGGGATTTGTAGACCCACCAAAACTCGGCCATACGCTGCACCGTGATTTCGATAATGAAACAACGTGATATTCCAGGCTTGACCGATGCTATCTAAGAAAGTCATTAACGCGCCTGGCCGTTCGGGAAATTCCAAACGCAAAATCAATTCATCTTGTAAATTTTGCGGGCGACCACCAACCATATAACGAATATGCATTTTGGCCATTTCATTATCCGTCATATCGACGACTTCAAAGCCTTTGTTGGCTAAACGCGCTAATAGCTCTGCTTGCTCATCAGGGCCTCGTGCTAATTCGATACCAGCAAAAATATAAGCTTTTTCAGCATCGGCATAACGATAATTAAATTCTGTAATACTACGTTTACCTAAGGCGCGACAAAACGCGCGAAAGCTGCCGGGGCGTTCGGGTACTTTAACGGCCATTAACATTTCACGATGTTCACCTAATTCAGCGCGTTCAGATACATGACGCAGGCGATCAAAATTCATATTGGCGCCGCTCACAATGGCAACCAGTTCTTGGTTTTTAATATCGTGTTGTTGCACGTATTTTTTTAATCCCGCTAATGCCAGCGCTCCCGCAGGTTCGGCAATCGAACGTGAAGCATCAAACACGTCTTTAATAGCCGCGCAAATTTCATCAGTATTCACCAATATCACGTCATCTAATATTTTATGCACTACGCGAAAAGGTTCTTTGCCAATTTCACGCACCGCCACGCCGTCAGCGAATAATCCTACTTGTGACAAACGCACGCGTTTCCCCGCACGCATCGCGGCGGCTAAACAAGCCGAATCTTCTGATTCAACACCAATGACTTTAATGTGCGGTCGCAAAGCTTTTATATATGCACACACACCGGCCAACAAACCACCGCCACCTACTGGCACAAATACCATGTCAGGGCCGGTTTTATGTTGTTGTAATATTTCCATGCCGATCGTGCCCTGTCCCGCAATCACATCAGGATCATCATAAGGATGGATATACGATGCGTTTTCTTTTTCTACCAAGGTCAGGCTGTATTCGTACGCTTCATCATAGGTATCACCGACTAATTCAATCCGCGCACCCAAGGCACGCACCGCTTCCACTTTAATCGGCGGCGTGGTTTTAGGCATGACGATGATGGCTTTAATGCCTAAGCGTTGCGCCGCAAGCGCTACACCTTGCGCATGATTACCTGCAGACGCAGAAACCACTTTTTCAACTTTTTGCTGCTGCATCAGTTGATAGATTTTGTTGTAAGCGCCCCGTAGTTTGAATGAGAACACCGGCTGTAAATCTTCGCGTTTTAACCAAATACGATTGTGATAACGCGCGGAAAGTTTTTCTGCATATTGCAAAGGCGTACGCTCTGCGACGTCATAAACGCGAGCGTTAAGGATTTTTTGCAAATAATTCGGTGGCATCGCTGCTAATCCTACTGTGAGGCGACTACTCGATAAAATCTGAGTCGCTGATAATGTCTTGTATTGTAATACAAGCCTACGCACAATATGCCGCCTAGCCTATCAACCCGCACAATTAGGAACCTTCCATGAACAGTGATGACTTAAAACGCCAAGCCGCCGAAGCAGCACTCACTTATGTAGAAGAAGGCACGATTGTAGGCGTGGGCACGGGTTCAACCGCTAATCATTTCATTGATTTATTAGCGTCGATGAAGCATCTGATTGAAGGCACCGTTGCTAGCTCAAAAGCCACCGAAGAACGTCTACGAAAACACGGAATTCCAGTATTAGAACTTAACGCGGTCAACGAGATACCTTTATACGTCGATGGCGCAGACGAATCTAATCATTATTTACAGCTCATTAAAGGCGGCGGCGGTGCGCTGACGCGTGAAAAAATTGTGGCGGCCGTCGCGAAGAAATTTATTTGTATTGCTGATGAATCCAAACTAGTAGACGTGCTTGGCACGTTTCCCTTGCCGATTGAAGTTATTCCTATGGCGCGTAGTTATGTCGCGCGGGCTTTAAAAAAACTCGGCGGTGATCCGGTATTACGCGAAAATTTTAAAACTGACAACGGCAACATTATTTTGGATGTTCACAATCTACAGATCATGGAAGCAATCAAAACCGAACAAACCATTAATCAGATCACCGGCGTAGTTACGGTGGGCTTATTTGCGCAACGCCCGGCGGATGTCTTAATCTTAGGTAGTAGCAATGGCCCTCGTGTTCTGCACGCTCGCTAAATTTTATGAGATCACTGTTTATTGATATTGCGGCGCTTATTTTTAAAGAATTTACCTAACAAATTCCAGGTAACTTAGTCGTGCAAGTTGTCATAATTCCGAAAAAAAAGCTCTTAACCTAGATTTCATCGCCTAATCTACGGAAGCGGCCTATAGCACGGTTTCTTATAACCTCTTGAAGCAATATCTTCGGCGCTGCTATTTTACGGCATGATAACAAAAGCTTCATTTTTCTATCGTTTATTAGCAAACAATGAAATCAGCATCAAACAACGCGGAGTAGATTAAGTGAACAATAATGTGTATTGGTTCTTAACGTTTGTGTTAAGCCTTTGTGGTGCCACTACTGCATTTCATGCTTTATTTAACAAACGTGACTCACGCGCTGCCGCCATGTGGATTATTGTGTCTTTATTAATCCCTCTCATCGGTTCCGTGGCTTATTGTCTTTTTGGTATTAATCGCATTCAACGTCGAGCGCGGAAATTACGCAAAAATAAAACACATTCACTGCACAAGAATCATTTAGAACAGGATCAACAGCTCAACGGCGGCGAATATACTCGCTTCAGCGAATTAATCCGTACCACTACGGCTATGACGCAATCACCTTTATTGCCGGGCAATTCCGTAACCGCTTTACACAATGGCGAAAACGCTTATCCGGTCATGCTTGATGCTATTGCCAACGCTACTCAACATGTTTATTTGTCGATGTATATTTTTCAAAATGATGCCTGCGGCGAAAAATTTATGAACGCGCTGATAAAAACACATCAACGCGGCATTACTGTTAGGGTCTTGCTTGATGGCTATGGCCAGTGGCCCGTTACTTTTAGCATGGCCAATAGATTACGCAAAGCAGGTGTTCCTGTTGGATTGTTCAATCCTATAAAATTATTTCCTCCCAATATTCATATTAATTTGCGCAATCATCGAAAACTTCTTATTGTCGACAACACCGTTGCGTTTGCTGGCGGAATGAATATTGCCAAACAACATTGTGCTATTGACGATCAATCTTCAGCTCATATCATTGATTTGTCTTTCCGATTTACCGGCCCTATTTTGCAGCAACTTTACAATGTGTTTCTCGATGAATGGGAATTTGTAACCGGTGAAAACTTAATCGTTCCAAAAAATTCCCCCGTTACCTCTTCTAAGCCAAGCTCATTATCAACAGAACAGGGGAGTTTATGTCGCGTCATTGTGGATGGCCCAGATGACGACCAAGACGGCATAACCGCTGTTCTATTAGGCGCGATCGGTGCAGCTAATCGCCGATTAGCAATTATTTCACCTTATTTTTTACCGCCGCGTGAAATAGTAGGCGCTTTACAAACAGCGGCACGACGCGGTGTACAAGTGGATATTTTGCTGCCGCGTAGAAGCGACCGTCGCTTTGTGGATTGGGCAACGCGCAATATGCTATGGGAATTACTGAACGATGGCGTGAATGTTTATTATCAACTTACGTCTTTTCCGCATACAAAATTATTTATTGTCGATGATTTTTATATGCATACCGGCTCGGCCAATATGGATATGCGAAGTTTACGATTGAATTTTGAATTAGTTGTAGAAATTTACGATCACGCGTTTGGCGCGCAAATGATAGAACATTTTGATGAGTGCCTTAAAAAGGCTGAAACAATTTCACTAGAACGTTTACACGCCCGTCCTCTTTGGCAGCGCTTCAGAGATGCGTTTTGCTGGCTATTTAGTCCTTTATTGTAATAAAGATTATTCGCAGTTAATCGCTCATTTTATTCAAAGAATAAAATCTTCACGCCGAAAAAATATTGAAAAAAAATACCGAGGGATAAAAAAGAACCCCTGCGATTGCAGGGGTTCGTAGATCTTAACGCTTGCTGAACTGCGTAGCGCGGCGAGCTTTGCGCAAGCCCACTTTTTTCCGTTCAACTTCGCGAGCATCGCGAGTTACAAAACCAGCTTTACGTAAAGGTGGGCGTAAAGCTTCGTCATATTCAATCAAAGCGCGAGTAATGCCTAAACGCAAAGCGCCCGCTTGACCATTACCGCCGCCGCCAGCAACCGTAGCAACGATGTCAAAATTATTTAACAACGCAACTGTGTTTAAAGGCTGACGCACGATCATACGTGACGTTTCGCGACCAAAATACTCATCCAACGCTAAATCATTAACTTGAATCTTGCCTGTCCCCGGACGCAAGAAAACACGTGCGCTAGAAGTTTTGCGACGACCAGTACCATAAAATTGTTCGGCTTGTGCCATTTGGATCACCTAAATCAAATATCAAGAATTTTGGGTTGCTGTGCCGAATGTTGATGTTCGGTACCAGCATATACTTTCAGTTTACGAAACATCGCACGACCTAAAGGATTTTTTGGCAACATGCCTTTTACCGCTGTTTCAATAATCCGCTCAGGTGCTTTCGCACGTAGTTTGTCCAAGGTAATGGACTTCAGATGGCCAATGTAACCGGTATGATGATAATAAACTTTGTCGGTTTCTTTACGACCCGTTACGGCGACTTTTTCAGCATTGATCACGACGATGTAATCACCTGTATCAACATGCGGCGTATATTCAGCTTTATGTTTGCCACGTAAACGACGCGCAATTTCGGTAGATAAACGACCCAGCGTTTTGCCAGCGGCGTCAACCACATACCAATCGCGTTTTACAGTTTCTGTTTTTGCACTAAACGTCTTCATTTTTCATTCTATCCATTACAATCACTGTCGCGCTGAATCGAACAATTGTCGATTCGCTGGTCGTTCAAAGGATTCCCAGAGCCACCAATATCCAAGATATTCATAAGATATTGAAGCGACATTCGAAAAGCACTTTGTCCCGATCCGCTTGCGCCAGACAGCCGGGCGCGAAGGGGCGCTAATCTTACTGAAAGCCGGCTCCTGAAACAAGCCAATAAAGAGGAAATCAGCGTGCGACAACTGAATGCTATGGATCGACTATTGGCCGAAGTGCAGCACGGCCTGGCTACGTGTGTACTAAAACCCGCGCGCAGTAACCGCTATCCTGCAAAAAACTTGATTGATCAATCACTTAGCAATAACGATAGCAGCGATGAAGGCGCTTTGATGCGCATTAATCATACCGGCGAAATTGCGGCTCAAGCCCTGTATCGCGGTCAAGCATGGGCCGCTCAAACGCCAGAATTACACAAATCACTGCTACAAGCCGCAGCCGAAGAGCAAGAACACTTAGCGTGGTGCCAACAACGGCTCGATGAATTAGCAGATCACCGCAGTTATTTGGCGCCAGTCTGGTATACCAGTTCTTGGTGTATAGGCGCCGCAGCAGGACTGGCAGGAGATGCGTGGAGTTTAGGTTTTTTAGAAGAGACCGAACGGCAAGTGGCAACACATTTAGAAGATCACTTAAATAAGCTATCGAGCACCGAACTGCGTAGTCGCGCTATTCTTCAGCAAATGCACGCTGATGAAACCCGACACGCGAATGCGGCGCATGTCGCTGGCGCGCGCCGTTTGCCGCCATGGTTACAAAGCGGCATGACGCAACTTGCAAACGTCATGCGCTTTGCCGCTTATCGATGGTGAAAAATATTTATGGAGTTAACTAGCTTTTAACCGTTAACTTTTTACGGGCATGTTTTTGCCATAAAAAATTTCAGCCATTTCGTGACGTAACCATTTTTCTATTTGCACTAATTCTTCTGCGGTATACAAATCTTTTGGTCGTCCGAACAAGTAGTTATTCATTTCAAAATCTTTCAACATCATCTTGGTGTGGAAAATATTTTCTTGGAACACATTCACGTCTATCATTTGATAACGATCACGCGTATCAGAAGACAAGAAATTTTGAATAGAATTAATTTCGTGATCAATAAATAATTTATGGCCGCGAATATCCCGCGTAAAGCCGCGCACACGATAATCTACGGTGACAATATCAGAATCAAAACTATGAATTAAATAGTTTAACGCTTTCAACGGCGAGACTTTACCGCAGGTTGAAACATCAATATCAACGCGGAAAGTACTAATGCCTTCTTCAGGATGCGTTTCTGGGTAGGTGTGCACGGTTAAATGACTTTTATCTAAATGCGCAACAACTGCATCAGGCAACGGGCCTGGCTTTTCAATTTCCGCGCCTTCTAAATTTTTAACTGGCTCTTCGGAAATCAACATGGTCACGCTCGCGCCCTGCGGATCATAATCTTGGCGCGCAATGTTCAATATATTTGCGCCAATGATGTGCGCAACTTCTTTTAGCACGGTGGTTAAACGTTCAGCGTTGTACACTTCATCGATGTATTCAATATATTCTTGTTGCTCTTGCTTAGTTTCTGCGTAGCAAATATCGTAAATATTGAAACTAAGGGTTTTAGTTAAATTATTAAAACCATGCAATTTCAATTTTTTCTGGGCGGCCTGAGACAATGCAGTAAATCCTCGTGACAAGGGGTTCCGGGTAATCGTGGGGGGAACCTAATGATTGGGGGTCAGAGTTTATCGGAAATTGGTGGATGGTAAATGACTTGTACGCTATTTCCGGCAGGATCTTTTGCATAAAAACTGCGGGCGCCATCTCGATGGGTCTTGGGTTGCGCGGTAATAGGGACTTGTTGCGCCTGAAAATGCGCATGCCAACGGTCTACGTCTTCAATCTTGCGTAATATAAAACCAATATGATCCAAGCGCTGCATACCCTCGGCACCTTCAACATTGGACGCTGCGCGCCGATGCAAGGCTAAATTATCTTGGCCCGCGCTGGTTAAAAATACATTATCGGCATCCGGCCGCCACTCCACGCTCATGCCTAGCACGCGCGTATAAAATTGTTCGCACGCTTCTAAATCCGCCACATAAAACGCAACATGCCGCATACCCGCGGTAGCCGGTAAATCCATAGGCCAATTAGATACATCAGTACTCATGTCGTGCGAATTTCGTAGCTGTGAGAAATTTTCACACCATGCTCCAGCATCTTAGAAACTGAACAATATTTATCAGCCGATAAATCGACCGCACGCGCCACTTGTTTATCAGACAGGTCGTGACCAAAAATAATAAATTTCATATGGATTTGGGTAAACACAGCCGGCACTGCATCGGCACGCTCGGCTTCTAATTCAATTTCACATCCTGTAATAGGTTGGCGGGCTTTTTGTAAAATATGCAGCACATCAATAGCGCTGCAACCACCTAAGCCGAGCAAGACCATTTCCATTGGACGAATACCGAGATTACGTCCGCCTACATCTGGTGGTCCATCCATCACTACAGAATGACCGCTGGCAGATTCGCCTACCAAACTGATGTGGTCTAACCATTTAACACGCGCTTTCATGCGAGCTCCTACGTTGTCTGCTTTTGATTTGCTGCTAGAATGCTTTGCGAAAGGATAACTTATAACACCGGACAAGTTCATGCCACTTAAAAAAATCGACAAAGAAGATCCGGCACTTGAACGCTTCTTACAGCATTGTCATCGTCGCAGTTATGCCGCACGCACCACCATCATTCATGGTGGCGATCGTCCCGACACGCTTTACTATATTACTAAAGGTTCGGTCAGCGTACTGATCGAAGATCATCAAGGTCGCGAACTAGTGCTGGCGTATTTAAGCAGCGGTGATTTTTTTGGAGAGATGGGTTTATTCGATCCACAAGTAGCACGCAGTGCTTGGGTTATTGCTCGCAGCGCTTGCGAAATTGCTGAAATTCATTACGACCAATTCAAAAACTTGGCCATGAATGATGCGGCAATTATTTTTAAACTCGCCTCACAAATTGCCATTCGTTTACGCAAAACCAGCCAAAAAGTATGTGATTTAGCTTTTCTTGATGTCACCGGCCGCGTCGCGCATACCTTACTCGAACTCGCACGCGAACCCGACGCGGTAACTCATCCTAATGGCATGCAATTAAAAATTACGCGCCAAGAAATTGCGCGCATCGTGGGTTGCTCGCGGGAAATGGCAGGCCGTGTCTTGAAAGATTTAGAAATACAAGGCTTAGTGACTGCGCATGGAAAAACAATTGTCGTATTAGGCGCGCGTTAATTAACTATTTTTATTTTAATTAAATAACTCGGCGAGTTTTTGTCCAGGTTCTGGCGCTCGCATAAATGCTTCACCCACTAAAAATGCATGTACATCCGCTGCGCGTAATTTCGCCACGTCTGCATGCGTATGAATGCCACTCTCAGTGACCAACAAAACATTGTCGGGAACCGCGCTTAACAAATTGATAGTCGTGTCTAAGCTAGTTTCAAATGTGCGCAAATTACGATTATTAATGCCAATTAAATCCGAACCCACTGCCAACGCGCGTTGTAATTCTTCTGCATCGTGAACTTCGACCAAGGCATCCATATTTAAATGTCGAATTAATCCTAATAATTCCGCTAATACGGCATCGCCTAATGCCGCAACAATTAACAACACACAGTCAGCACCTAATGCGCGCGCTTCATAAATTTGATATGCATCAATAATAAAATCTTTACGTAATACGGGCAGCTCAACTGCAGCACGCGCCTGCACTAAATAATCATCATGACCTTGAAAAAAAGCTTCGTCTGTTAATACCGACAAACACGCCGCGCCGCCTGCCGCATAACTACGCGCAATGCTAATCGGTTCAAAATCCTCACGAATTAAACCTTTGCTAGGCGAAGCTTTTTTAATTTCCGCAATAACTGCTGCTTGGTGAGCCGCGATTTTGTTGCTTAATGCTTGGCGAAAGCCGCGTGGCGCACCTGCAATGGCGGCACGTTCGCTCATGGCTTTTAATGACACACGCGCTGCGCGCTCGGTAATTTCTTGAGCTTTATGATTAAGAATTTTTTGTAAAATATCGGTGGCCATACAAAATCGCTCGCTTACGGCTAATTACGTTTTTAAAAACACGGGGGTTACACGTTATGCGTGGTTTGAATAAAATCGGCAAATTTACGCTTGGCGCTGCCGTTCATTAAAACTTCGCGCGCGCGCTCAACACCGTTAATTAAAGTGTCTGCTAAATTTGCCGCGTAAATCGCCGCACCTGCATTTAATAGAACAATGTCATAGGCTGCGCCCAACTGATTATCTAACACGCTATTAATCATCGTTAAACTTTCTTCGGCGGTAGTAACTTGTAAGCCAGTAATTGCTTGACGCGTAATACCAAAATCTTCCGGCTGGATACTATAACAATGCACCGCACCATTTTTTAATTCTGCTACTTGGGTCGCCGTGGCAATACTAATTTCATCTAAACCATCATCCGCATGCACCACTAACACATGTTCGCTTTTTAAACGCTGCAATACTTCAGCAAGCGGTTTCACTAAATCTGGACTAAACACACCCAACACTTGATTGGGTGCGCCGGCCGGATTCGTTAAAGGGCCTAAGACATTAAATAAAGTTCGCACACCAATTTCTTTGCGCGGTTTCACCGCATGCCGTGTGGCGCTGTGATGCAAAGGCGCAAACATAAAACCCACACCGCATTTTGCGACACAGGCTGCGACTTGTTGCGGCGATAAATCAATGCGTGCGCCCGCGGCTTCTAATACATCGGCGCTACCCGAACGACTGGTCACCGAACGATTGCCGTGCTTCGCGACATTGGCACCCGCAGCGGCGGCGACCATCGCCGACACCGTGGAAATATTAAACGTACCTACGCCGTCACCACCGGTGCCACATGTATCCAGCAAATGTTTTGCAGGAATATCAACACGATCCGATAACTCTCGCATCACCGTAGCGGCGGCGGCAATTTCTTCCACCGTTTCACCTTTAATTCGCAAGCCTACCAACAACGCAGCAATTTGCGCCGGCGTCGCTTCTCCCGTCATGATCAGCTGCATCACAACCGTCATTTGCGCATAGCTCAGATGTTGCCCCGCGACAACCGCGCGAATGGCTTCTGGCAAACTCATGGGGATCCTTTCTGCTAATAGTTAAGCGCGACGACCCACTCGGAATGTCGCTGCGGAATGTCGCTATTGTAATGGGATCGCTAGAAAATTCCTTAGCAATTGCGCGCCGCAACTCGTCAAAATAGATTCGGGATGAAACTGCACGCCCACAATAGGCCAACGGGTATGCTGGATAGCCATAATCTCCAAAGGGATTTCCACGGGAATTTCTACTGGGCTTGCGCCAGCGGGTGCAGACAACGAAGTCCACGCATTCACTTGTAAACAATTCGGCAAACTAGGTGTTTCAACAATTAAAGAATGATAACGAGTGGCAATAAAAGGTTGCGGCAAATCATGAAACACACCGGAATAATCATGCGCAATAGCAGACGTTTTGCCATGCATCAATTGATTCGCATGCACTATGCGACCACCAAACGCTTGCGCGATACATTGATGGCCTAAACATACGCCCAACATCGGCAACTTGCCCGCAAAATGTTTGATGGCTTCTAAAGAAATACCGGCTTCATTTGGCGAACCCGGACCCGGCGAAATAACTATGCGTTGCGGTTGCAAACGTTCAATCGCACTGATGCTTACTTCATCATTACGCACAACCTTAACGTTTTCACCTAACACCGCAAAATATTGCACTAAGTTATAAGTGAACGAGTCAAAATTGTCGATCATTAACAACATAATAAGACGCTCAATAAAACCTTAGAACTTAAAATAAGTTGTACACGAAATGCGGTAATTCACTAAGGGAATCAACGATAAAATCCGGCCGCGATAACCCAATCTCTACACCTTGGTTATAACCATAACTCACCGCAATCATTTTAAAACCCGCCGCCCGCGCGGCTTCCACATCATTGGCAGAATCGCCAACCATTAAACTGCGTTTAGGATTAGCGCCCAATAAAGTTGCCGCGTGTAACAATGGTTTCGGATCAGGCTTGCGTTCGGGCAAATCATCTCCACACACCACGCAAGCAAAATATTGCGTTAATTTCAAACGCTCTAATAAAGGCTCAGTAAATTGCCGACGTTTATTAGTGATGCAACATAGAGGAATTTCTTCTTTGATTAAATATTTCAAAACTTTTTCTGCGCCAGGATACACTTTAGTTTTAACCGCATAATGTTGCGCGTAGGCTGCTAGAAATTCATCTAATGCTTTCGCATATAAACCAGCTGCCGGCTCACCATTCATATCGCCGGTTAACGCTCGTTTAATTAAACGCTCAACACCATCACCCATCCAATTGCGTACTTGACGTAAATCTGTGGCATGCAAGCCTAGATCCCGAAACATAAGGTCTATGCAATGTGCAATATCAGGCGCGCTATCAACTAACGTGCCGTCTAAATCGAAAGCAACCAATTCTGGTTTTTTATCAAGATACATGCAGACTAACTTTATGAAAAAATTAATTAAACAAGCGCGCGCGCAATTTCTGCGCGCATTTGACTAATGACCGTTTTATAATCGGGCGCACCAAAAATTGCTGAGCCCGCCACAAAAGTGTCGGCACCTGCAGCCGCAATCGCTGCGATATTATCGGCTTTAACACCACCGTCGACTTCTAAGCGAATCGCATAACCTGATGCATCAATGCGTTGTCGTACTTGACGCAATTTATCTAAGGTCGCTGGAATAAATTTTTGCCCGCCAAAACCAGGATTCACCGACATTAATAAAATCATATCGATTTTATCCATAACGTAATCTAAATAATGTAACGGTGTTGCAGGATTAAACACCAAACCGGATTTGCATCCATTGTCACGAATTAGCTGCAAAGTGCGATCAATATGCGCTGACGCTTCAGGATGAAACGTAATATAGGTCGCGCCTGCTTGAGCAAAATCCGGAATAATCCGATCAACCGGTTGCACCATTAAATGCACATCAATCGGTGCAGTCACGCCATGCTTACGCAGCGCTTCACATACTAAAGGACCAATCGTTAAATTAGGAACGTAGTGATTATCCATTACATCAAAATGCACAACATCCGCGCCGGCGGCTAACACTGCATCAACCTCTGCGCCTAAACAAGCGAAGTTCGCCGATAAAATTGACGGGGCGATCCACGGAGAAATTTTAGTAGTCATGGCAGTCATTGATAGGTCACCTCAAGATGCTTAAAATGTGCGCGGCAATACTAACAAACTTCCTAAGGGCGCTCCTAATGCAAAAACGTGTCATTTCAATTCTATTGGTAATTAACAGCTTATGGTCTTTATCCGCGATCGCGGCGCTGGATACTAGTCCGGTTCCTTATTTTGGTGTGGGCGTGGTTAATAGCGCCTATAAATTTATTGAGAACTCATTAGCCAGCGGCACTTACCAATATTTTTACGCCGACCCTTCGAATGGCGGCTATAGCCCCTTTCTTGTTGACCTTTTTGTCGATGATCAACCCAATGGAATAAAAACATTTGGTGGCGCTCGCTTTAATGGTATATGGGCAATAGAAGGTGGTTTAATTAATTTCGGGCAATATGAAATACAAGCAGCCTCTGCTTACACTGGACCCTACGCTCCCTATTCATATTATTTTCATGAACAAAGCGAAATCAAAGGTGCTTATGCCGCCGGCGTCTTTGAGTCGCCTATTGGTAAAGAGTGGTTTTCTGTAAATGCCAGAATCGGTCTATTACTATGGGGTTATGAGGGCAAATGAACAGAAAGCGCGCAGTTAAATTATTACAATTACTTACCCTACAATGCTAACGATGATATTTCTGAAAACGGTACAGATGTTTTTTATGGTATCGCCTTAGACTTCAAATACATCACCTTAGAAAAAGAATTATATCGTTTAGATACGGATTGGCGAGGCGAAATGGAAGTTGAAACTTTTACCATCAATGCAAAATTTGAATTTTAATAAAAAACAATTTTTAAAATCATAACGAAGCCCGCTTCCGCGGGCTTCGTTATATCAAGCATTCGATATTATTTTTGTGCCGCTAAATACGCCGCAATGTTTTCAATATCGGGTGCCGTTAATTGCATCGCCATTGGTTTCATTAAAGGATTGTCACGTTTGCCCGTTTGAAAAGCTTTTAATTGTGCGATGGTATAAGCCACTGGCTGACCCGCCAACACCGGATAACTTTTATCAATCGGTTGCTTGCCTGCGGGTCCATGACAACCCATGCATGCTTTACTATTAAAGGCTTTTTCCCCAGCTACTTTATCGCCTGCAGCCCAAACCAGGCTGGTCGCTAATAATAAACCCGTCATTAATACTAACTTTTGCATATTCTCGTCCCAGTACGGATTAACAGAACGGCAAATTCTACGCTTGCCGCAATTTACAAAGAAGTCTTAATAGCATAAATATTATTTATTAGGTTGCGGTGTTAAACGCAAATATGGCTTGATTTGTTTGTGGCCTTTAGGAAATTTTTGCGCAATTACCACCGGATCAGTAATGCTAGGCACAATCACCACGTCTTGGCCTTGCTGCCAATCGCCGGGAGTTGCCACGCTGTAGTTATCCGTTAACTGCAAAGAGTCAATTAAACGCAAAATTTCTGTGAAATTACGGCCTGTGCTTTTCGGATAAGTAATAGTCGCACGAATTTTCTTCTGCGGATCAATTACAAACACCGAACGCACTGTTGAACTATCCCCAGCACCGGGATGTAACATGTCGTATAACTCAGCAACCTTACGATCAGCATCCGCTAAAATAGGGTAGTTAACTTCACATTGTTGAGTTTCATTAATATCTTTAACCCATCCATGATGTGATGCCAACGGATCCACACTGACTGCAATCACTTTAACATTCCGAGGTTTAAATTCCGTCGTTTGCAGGCGCGCAACAATGCCCAGCTCTGTCGTACAAACCGGCGTGTAATCAGCGGGGTGAGAGAACAGCACTGCCCAACTATCACCTATCCAATGATGAAACGAGATCACGCCCTGGGTAGATTCTTGCGTAAAATCTGGGGCGATATCACCTAAACGTAAGCTCATAAAATACTCCTTGTTGAATATGCAGGCTGCATTGTAGTCATAGAGAGCACAGTGGCCTAACAAGAATTAGTTCTATCGAAACAACCGACTGTTATCGACCTAAAATCACATCAGCACTGCACTGATTGCTAGGAAAATTGGCTTCATGCGCATTTTTTCTTTACATTATAGCTAGCTTCATTGAAACGACCCCTAGACCATGATTCTTACTACGGCTAGATAGGGACTTAATACTTGCCAGAGGTTTTCTTATGCGCTTGCGGACACTGTTTATATTTCTCCTACTCCTCGGCGGCCTAGGCTATGCGGGCTATTATTTTTATCGTCCACCCTATTCAGTGAGCATTAACGTTTCCAAAATCCCAACTTTCGCGACCATTCCCATCCCTTTTACGCATGATTACAAACATTTACGCGCCTTGCCCTTCATAGGCGGCGCGGTCATCGACATCGACAATAACGGTAAACCAGAAATTTTTATTGGCGGCGGAGCCTTACAAGGCGATGGTTTATTTACGTACATAGATAACAGTTTCATTAATATCTATTCCGAATCAGGCATTACCAAAAAAGCCGGCGATGCGACTTATGGTGCCGCCGCGATTGATGCTGATTACAATGGCTTTACCGATTTATTTGTCGCGCGTGATAGTGGCTTGTATTTTTTGCGTAATCAGAATGGTGTGTTCGTTAGCGAAAAAATCGACGTGGCCTTTGATGACAATTCCGTACCAACCGCCATTGCATTGGGAGATATTAATTTAGATGGCAAAGTAGATTTATTTATTAGCACCAATATGCATCCAAAAAATTATTTTAAACATCGTCATGCTTTTAATGACACAGAATATGCCGCGACCAGCTTATTGTTACTTAATAATGGCGACAATACGTTCCGTGATATTACAACAGCCGCTGGCTTACGCGACAAACACAATGTCTTAACGGCCAGTTTTGTGGATTTAGATAACGACAACTGGCCTGACTTAGTAATCAATCAAGATGCTGGACAAGTTTTAACTTATCGCAATAATCATGATCTCACCTTTGAACAAAAACCTAATCCTACACAAGATTTTTATGGTTATCCGATGGGACTCGCATTAGGTGATATTGATAACAATGGTTTCGTAGATATTTTAGTAACCAATATCGGCACTATGTCTTTACCCTATTTATCACGCGGCGATTTACGTGATAGCCAAAGTTATCATCCGCAATGGGTATTCTTGCATAACGATGGCGATTTTCATTTTACCAATACAGCTGACGCGCTCAAATTAGCCAATTATGAATTTGGTTGGGGTGCGGTGATGGCCGACTTCAACTCAGATAGTTTGCAAGATATTGTCGTTGCATCTAATTACATGAGCTTTCCGCCGCATTGGGCTTATAAACAACCGGGACGCTTATTAGTTCAAACTGACAACGACATGTTCGCTGCGGTCGAAAAAGCCGCTGGCATCAACAATCAACGCTACGGCATTTCACCATTAATCGCAGATGTTAACGCCGACGGTTATACCGATATTATTTTTCTAAACTTTGATGGCACTAGCCAAGCTTTTATTAATTCCGGCGGCTTTGATTCAAATCAAATCAGTCTGCCTATTCCTACCACACCGGATTATTTAAACATGCGCGTGATGGTGGAAAAAAATAATGGCCGAATTATTCATCAACAATTTTTAGTTAATCAAGGTTTAACCGCGTCGCAAGCGTGGACAATGAATTTAGGATTAGGTGTGCAAACCGCCGCTTCACGTTTAGAAATTACTCAAACCAATGGCCGTGTACGTAGCTATGAAAAACCCCCGATTAATCAATATTTCGCTTTCGCAGGCACGCCGGTCACCGTTGAAGAACGATTAATCGCACCGCCCCCCGCGCAAGCCCCATTGCCTCCACGCGCTTTCATTAGTGGGCCTTCCGCGCTGGAAGCACGTAAAAATATTCCGGTGCCGCCCGCTAAGAGCGTCTCGCCTACTAATGAAAATCCGCCAACCCCTGAACCAGTCTCTACACCAAGCGCTGCGCCTGCAGCAATAATCGACGCGCCGCCTGTATTACCTGCACCTTTACCGGCTAGCGATTTAGGGACTTTGCCACCCGAAGCAAGCGCACCTTAATTTAAAAACGGGAACCCTATTATGTCTAGCGAATCGATACGCAATAATTTAGCGGCACTTAAACAAGAATTAGCGCAAACACAAGGTCTTGATACAGAACGGCACACGGCACTGTTAGATTTAATCAATCAAATTGAAACCCAACTAGATTCGAGCACGGATAACGATAACAATGCAGTGCAATTAAAAAAATCTATAACCGAATTTGAAACTGAATATCCGCGACTAACCGCCATTTTGAATGACATTGCTGTCACGCTGAGCAATCTAGGCATATAAATCATCCATTGCCAAAAAAACATTAATCGCGGGTTTTAAAATTAACCCAGCCATTTTTGCGTTCGTCTGCACGCAATTTCTCTGCTTCTGAAGGCTCAGTAGGAAACATGTGACGGTGCATTAAAGCGATAAAAAACAAAAATAAAATAACTAAGAATAAAATCGATATTTTCAGAAATACATCAAATGCAAATGCATGGTGTTGAAAAAAAGCGTACAAAATAAATACATAACCTACCAATAACAGCGCTAGGCCGAGGAATAACCACTTAATGCGCATCGGCTCACCTCAATTAATAAATTTCTACTTATTTAATTAGCTCAAAAAAAGCAGCTGTGAGTTATAAATTGATTACTGAATCATAAGTTTTCATAATAATGTTGCCACGGCCTTGGTCGATGAAGCGCTTAATGTCGCGGCCTTCTTCAATCCAACGCGGGTGCTTAATACAGTTATCATGATCTTGTCGGTTACGCCAATGAATATGACGGATAATTTTTGTACCATCATGACTACGATATAAAGAGGCTGACAAAAAACCTTCCATCGTCGCCATAATATCGAGACTGCCCTGCGATAACTGCACTAACTCTGCTTGATATTCAGGCTCAGTCGTAATTTCAATAATTACGGTAAACACAGTATTGTCTTTTTGGATTGTTGTCATTGCCAACCTGTCTTTATTAATTCATTCGCTTTACATTTATCTAGAGAATGAATGTCATATTATCGTTAGGAATACTCTAGAACTTAGTTGCGCATTTTATGGCACGTCGACATGACACTACGGTGTCGTGGATTCGGCTTTAAGCTGAACAATAGGAAAGACGACTGCATCACCTGCTTTTACTTTGTCCAACCTCATACCGGGATTATATTGTAATAATAACCATACCGGTACATGGTAACGATTATTCGCTAACCACCAAACCGATTCCCCTTTACGCAAAACATGATTTTTAGAGCCTTCAATTTGATAACGATTAAAATATTCGCCTTGTAATTGTTGATGATAAGCCGCACGCCGCGCTTCAAAAGTGTTTTTATCAACTTTACTAAAATCCAATTTTACTTTGGCATACAGTTTCACCGTGCTATTCCGTGACCAACGATTGACATCACGTAATTGTTGCGTAGGAATATCTAACCATTCCGCATAATGCCCCAGCGTTTCCACCGCTTGCATACGAATAGTGCCATCACTCGCAACCGTATAATCACTAGGATCGGCTGATAAACCTGGATGCAAACCAGCGGGTTGCACCGGCGCGATCAATTCTGCTTCTTGCGCAGTTACTGGTTCTGCGGTTTCCACTTTATCTTCTGTCGGCACTCGTAATTCAGCTTGAGTGCCCGCTAACACGGTGCTGACTGCACCTTTAGGAACTTTATTATCTCGATTACTCTCACGACTTTTTGCTGTGCTGCCCGCCAAAACATTCACATCTGTTATAGGTGCTTGTAAACGCAATACTTGCCCCGCTAATAAGGCACGCGGCTGACTTAAATTATTCCACAACATTAAATTAGTTTGCGAAACCCCAAAACGTGCGGCGATAGTCGAAATTGCATCGCCTGGTTGCACTGTATATAAACCATCACTCTTCACTAAAGGCTGAGTAATCACCGGCGCATTAGTAGTGTTAACGCTTGCAACATCACTGACTGACGTGGCGCTGGTAGTTGCAATTACGGCAGCTGGCGCATTAGACGCAGCTGGTAAACGCAGCAATTGCCCTTCACGAACCAGATGTTGATTATTTAAATTATTTAACGCCATTAAAGTGCGCGGACTCACGTTAAAACGATCCGCAATCGCCGATAAAGAATCACCCCGTCGTACTCGATACGTTAAATCTGGTTTTTGCTGCGCATGCCGTTCTTGCATAGCCATCAATAACGTCATAGGCGCTGCTGGATATTGTTTTGCGGGCAATCTTAAAGAGTAACCTTTCGGCACATGTTTACTACCTTCCCACACGGGTGGCCGTAAAGCAGGGTTCCAGCCGCGTAATTCTTCGCGACTGAGAGCGAACACTTGGGCTAATTGTGAGGAAGGAACATAATAAGGTAACGCTAGCGCGGTAGATTGCTCCACTGGTTCCAATTCAATATCACCTAAAAAACGCTTAGGGTTTGAATTAACTTCAACCGCCGCTAAAAATGCCGTATAAAAATTCCGTGATGCAAAACCAAACGCGCGACCTTTATATTGCTTAATAATCGTCTCAATATCCGTAGTACCTGTTTCTCGTGCCGCGCGCGTTACGCCGGCCAGACCATGATTATAAGCAGTGATCGCTAATGGCCAGCTTTTAATATTATTGTAGTTATATTGCAGCAAGCGACTCGCGGCGACGGTTGCAACGTACGGATCAAGTCGCTCATCAACGACATGATCAACACGCATATAACGCTCACCCGTTGAACGCGTAAACTGCCACATCCCCGCAGCGCCAACAGATGAATACGCGCTAGGATTAAAAGAAGATTCAACATGCGGTAATGCCGCTATTTCCAAGGGCATGTTCGCGTCTTTCAAGGTTTTACGAATAAACGGCATCCAACGACCCGAACGCACTAAACCATCGCGAAATTTATCTGCTTGTCCCAATTGAAAACGAATTCGCCCTGCGGCAGCTTTAAACTCATCTTCGGATGTTGATTCGCCCCACAAAGCTAAGACACGCCGCTCTTCAGGCGTTAAGTCATTACGCTCACCGCGTGCTAATTTTAATAAAGCATCGCGATAACGATCTTTAATGCGCTCAATCGTAGCGCTACGCTCACGCCTAGAAACAGTCACGTCTAAATTAATGGCCTGATAAATAATATCAAGGCGTTCATTATCATGAATCAAGCCTTGCTTAGTTGTTACTTCAGTGTAAATGCGCCGCCAAAACAATACCGCTGGCTCTAATATGGCGGGCCGGATAAATACGGTTGGATTTTTTTCTTCGTCGGCTTGTGCACTATCAATAAATAATACCGACCCTGCGCAACTTAATAACAGGAACGTACGTAACAACATTTTTTTCATCGTGATCATTATCCGCTGCAATAAAAAACGAGGTATCGCTTTGCAACAATACCTCGCTCAAATTTATCACGCCAGCGACCCTAATTGCACCTTTAGAATGTCATTGTCGGCCGCAAAATATAAAACATTTGGTTTTTAAAATTTCCAATTCAACCCTAATTGCCAATTACGTCCCGGCAACGGACTTTGTGCTTTGATCCAGGAAGTATGACGGCGCACAACTTCATCCGTAAGATTTTCACCGCGCGCATATAAACTCAGTGTTTGCTCACCCAACGCAATATCATAAGCGAGTTTCGCGCCCCACACGGTCGCACTCTGTGTCGGCGTTTCTAATTCAGCAAGCTCATTTTGACGTGCGATGTACATATTTTCTAACACCGCTGACCATGCTTGCACCTGATACAACATCGCCACACCTGCACGCGGAGGCGTCATACGCGGTAAATAACGATCATCGGTAAGACGACCACGCACACGATCAGTAAATACACGCAAATCCCAACCCTCGCCTAATTGTTCGCTCAGCGACCACAACGCTTCTATTTCATAACCTTGAAACGTGGCCGTGTGTTGTTGATATTGAGCCCGCAATAATTCTCCATCACTGGCCAACACACCTTCATCATCCACACGATCCGCAATACCATCGATATCCGTATCGGTGGGCGCTAAATAAAGATAATTTTGTGAACGGCCAGTAAATAACGTGAGCAACAATCGTTGTTGCGTTGTTTGCCAACGTAACCCTATATCCAAATTAGTATAACTTTCAGGTGCAACATCCACATTGGTTGGAACGCACGCATCGGCTATTAAACCGACGGTATACGTCGATGTCGCAATGTGTGCACCACACGCAAATAATTCTTCTGCGGTCGGTGCGCGCTCTGCGTAACCCAATGAAAATGAAAGCGACAACGGCTCTGTCAGCGACCAACGCGCGGCTAAGGAACCATTCAACAAATCAAAATCTTCATTGGCTGTGGTGTTTTCTAAATTAGCCTTTTCCACACGCAATCCCGTTTCCCAGCGCCAATCATTTTGCTGATATTGCGCGATACCAAATAATGCCTGCGATTGGGTAGTGGTGGTTGGAATATAGGCTTCTGCGCCTAACGCAGAAAAATCTTGCTGCTTTAGATCCGTGCCCCAGATCCACTGCATCGCATCATTTATAGATTGCGTGACACCTACGCGTGTTTGCCACTCATCATTTTTAAAGCGCGTGCCAATTTCTTCGCCTTCAAATTCAGTGTGTTTATAACGTGCGGCGGCAACATCTAATTCTATTTTTTTAATAGAACTATCAAATGAATATAGCGCTGCTTTTAATTGAACTCGTTGTTGCCGCATATCAATGCTGGCATCTTCTTCATTAGGCAAACCATACTGTTGAGTTAACTCATTCAGCGCAATGCCCACCTGACTATTTTCACCAAACCAACTCGTGCCTACCGCCACATCTTGACTTTCACTCGCGCTATTGGCGAGCACATCACGCACATTGCCATCTTCATCCGTAATTCCGGCGTCGGTCGGAATAGTATAATCATCCGCATTTTGTTTTTTAGCATCGGCATGTACAGCCCAATTGCCAAAAGCATCATCGACTGCTAACGCAAGCAAAGTACCATTCGCAACCGTGTCACCCCATGCTTGTAATTCACCTGAAAATTGCGCTGGCAACTTATTGGGTAAACGCGCATTCACCACATTCACGACACCACCAATTGCACCGCTGCCATATAACAAGGTCATTGGCCCGCGCAATACTTCTATTTGCACGGCATTATCGGCTTCCATCGCGGGCGCATGATCATCACTCAAGGAAGATAAATCCATGCCCGACATACTATTTTCTAACAACAACACGCGGGGGCCAGCAAAGCCACGAATGATAGGTCTTGAGACAGCCGGGCCAAAATCTGTTGCACTAATACCTGCTTGAGATTCCAAAGTGCTCGCGAGGTTACGCGCCATTTGCGCGCGCAAGATCGCATCATCAAGCACGCTCACCGATTGCGCAGTTTCATCTATAGATAACTTCAGCGGACTCGCAGTAACGGTAACTTCTTCCAAAGATGCGGCCATCACAGACATGGTAATGACTAGCGTTAAAATAACGCTTATAAATTGATACATCAGATAAATCTCCAAATTAAATTCGACAGACAAAGACGACATTCAGGGTCAGTCCTTGCGTATAAAAATATCCAGCCATGGCTGGAAAAATGTCAGAGTTAATTAAGCGGAGGCGGAGCGCGGCTGTGGTAAGCAATGAAGAAGGTGTTGGGAAAATAAATGCTGGTGGTAAAAAGCCACCAGGAAAATAACAAAATTAATATAGAAAGTGCGGTCGACGCTGACCATACACCATTGCCGCTATGCACCGCTGCCACACATAACTGGCAAACGGGCGCTTCCTTACTTAATACATGTTCTTGCGCATGCCACAGCCACAGACTTTGCTCTGCCAAAAGCAGCAGCAAAAAACCGTACAGTAGCTTACGAATCCAGACGTTCATCACCAAATGTTATACCATAGCTGTCAAGTTTTCTGGCACCCCACGCTTAACTATTTTCACCCGAGGAACCTCCGTGTTCGAAAGCCAACTCACTAGTTTGCCGCTGATTAATCGCGGAAAAGTTCGCGATATTTACGATGCCGGCGCTGAACATTTATTGATCGTCACGACTGATCGTATATCGGCTTTTGATGTGATCATGCCTACTCCGATCCCGGGTAAAGGCAAATTGTTAACCGCTATTTCACAATTTTGGTTTGAGCGCACCCGTAATATTATCAGCAATCACTGGATTGATTTACCTTTAGAAACCTATCTGAGCGCTACAGAAATTAACTCGCTTGATGGGCGCGGCATGTTAGTCAAAAAACTTCGACCTTTACCGATTGAAGCGGTTGCGCGTGGTTATATTATTGGATCGGGCTGGAAAGATTATCAACGTCGCGGTCAAATTTGTGGCATCACATTACCTGCTGGTTTGCAGTTAGCCGAACAATTACCCAATGCTTTATTTACGCCCGCTACTAAAGCGGACATTGGCGCGCATGATGAAAATATCAGCTTTGAAAAAACCGTAGAATTAATTGGTCTGCCTTTAGCAGAACGTGTGCGTAATATTACGTTGCAGCTTTATCAAGAAGCCGCACGTTATGCGCGGCAATGCGGCATTATTATCGCAGACACAAAATTTGAATTTGGTTTAGACAATAACGACCAATTAATTCTAATTGATGAAGCACTAACCCCGGACTCTTCGCGTTTTTGGCCTGCTGATGAATATCGTATTGGCATAAGCCCGCCAAGTTTTGACAAACAATTCTTGCGTGATTATTTAGAAACCTTAGATTGGAATAAAGTCGCGCCAGGTCCTGCATTACCGCAAGTGATTGTAGAAAAAACCGCCGCTAAATATGCCGAAGCTTTTCGCCGTTTAACCCAGCCGCCATTACATGGCTAGCGGGGTTTTTATTACTGGCACCGATACGAATGTCGGAAAAACTTTTTTTGGTAGCCGCTTTACGCATTATTTATATAAAGAAGGTATTCACGTCGCGCCGTGTAAACCCATCGAATCGGGTTGCCAGATTAAAAAAGGTTTTTTATTTCCTGCTGATGGCGCAGCGTATGCTGCCGCCATTAATCAAGCCGATGCTTGGCAACACATTACCCCTTTTCGTTATGCGGCAGTAACGTCACCAGCACGCGCAGCAACATTAAGCGCACAAACTTTAAATTTAGCAGACGTATTAAACATTATTCCGCAAGCAGGATTTCGCATTATCGAAGGCGCGGGTGGTTTATGTTCGCCACTGAGTCATGATGCGCTAAATATTGATCTGGCTGTGGCTTTAAATTTTCCATTATTACTTATCGCCAGCGATCGTTTAGGTTGTTTAAATCACTGCTTATTAAGTTTGCGTAGCGCCGCTCAACAACAGCTCAGTGTTGCAGGCATTGTGCTGAATCAAACGCACGCGGCTGACACATCTGGCAATAATGATTTAGATAATGCTGCGGAATTAGCCCAATATACTGATTTACCGATTTGGTCTTTGCCTTATGCAGCAAATCCTAATCACATCAGCGCGGCACAAGAAAATATTTTTGCGGCCGTCTGGCAACGTTTAACGGCTTGCTAACCATTGATCCGAAACGCGCATTAAATCGGGATAAAACAACTGGAAATGGTTTTCTAATTTATCGTAATGCTGCATAATTTCTTCAGTTGATCCTATTAACGGCACTGGCCGACTAAATCGCGACGCTAATCCTTGAAACACCATTTCCAAATTTTCTAAATAATAATAACTTCCCAACAAATCCATTTGTTGCATGCGTCTTACTACACGCCGCATAGGTGCTGGGTAACGGCTTTCACCGCTCGCTAATATTTTATAGCTTTTGGCAATAAATACATTTAACGCTTGCGCATAATAATTTTCAAAATTTTTAGCGAGAAAATGATCAAAAACAATATCCAAAATAATGCCTGCAAAACGCCGGCGCAGAGGAGAAAAATATTGTTTCGCCGCTAAAACCTGTGCATGCTGATCGGTAAAACTATCTACCATGCGGTGATGCAGCGCGCCCAACATCCATGGATCTATTGGCGCTTCAGGCAAACGACCGCGCAGATAATCAGCCAACAAACCGCCAGGCATGCGTTCAGGATAAGCTTGCAATAAACTTAAATGTGCAAGGTAGTTCACGGTTAATCGGCTAAATCAGTGGGCATATAGCATTATTGCCGACTCGCTGATTAATTTATACTAAACTTGCTGCTACTTTCCTTGGCGTCGCTAAAGAATACGGATATTCCAACATGGTTGCGCCTAACAATAATTCCAATAATCCACCCTCTACTCCATTAGCCAATAGCGTGCACGAAACCAATCATGCGGCCGATTATAGTACGCGCATTTTGCAAGCACTCACCAATGCCACGCAATTGTTATTACGCAGCAACACCTGGGAAACCGTCACTAATGATGTGTTAGCGCTCATTGGCCAAGCGGTGGATGTCGCCAAAGTCACGGTGTTTGAAAATATTAGCGCAACTGGCGATGATGTTTTAGCCGCACCCCGATTTTTTTGGGCGATAGAAGAGCATAAGGCCGCCTTAAAAAATTTAATGGAGCAACAAAATGCGGTGTTTTCCCATCACCAACATGGTTTACAACGTTGGCAAAATATTTTGCAGACAGGCGAACCCGTGTATGGCGCCATTGATGATTTCCCACTAGCAGAACAAGATTTTTTACGCATTCAAAACACCACCTGCGTCGCTCTTATTCCTATTTTTGTTAAAGGCCGTTGGTGGGGTAGTTTAGGCATGGAAGAAACGCGCTTTGCGCGCCATTGGACTGTGCAAGATATTGATATGTTACGCGCGATCGCTTCTTATTTTGGCACCGTTATCGAAAGCAAAATGGCCGAAGCCGCTTTGCGCAGTAGTGAAGCGCGTTACCGTTATTTAGTCGACACCGCCCGCGATTTAATCTGGTCAACTGATACCGAAGGACGCTGGCGTTTTTTAAATCCTGCAGCCAGTGAAATCTTTGGTTATTCACTAAATGACATGCTGGGTCGCTCAGTTTTAGACTTTATCCCGAGCTCGCATCATTACTTAGGTAAAAAATTACTCCGTGAATTAGCGACTGGGCAACAAATTGGTCAGCACGAATTATTTTTTAAGCGCGCCGATAATAAAATTATTACTTTAATATTTAATGCCATTCCTAGTTACACCGAACAAGGTGATTTAACGCATTTCACCGGCACGGCAACTGACATCACGCCGCTTAAAAATACTGAACAAGCGTTGCGCGAAAGTGAACAACGTTTTCAAATCGTGGCGCGTGCAACCAATGACGCTATATGGGACTGGGATCTGATCACTAATCAAGTCTGGATGAATACTGGCGCCGAACTTATGTTCGGTTATAGCAGCGAAGAAATTGGCCCTGTGGCCAAATGGTGGCTGGATAATACGCACCCCGTCGATAAAAAACGTATTCTGGATGATATTCACCAACTGACTCAACGCGGTCATAACTTTTGGTCGGCAGAATATCGTTTTCGTTATGGCAATGGTTCTTATGCCATCGTTTTTGATCGTGGCTATATTATTTATGATGACAATAAAAAAGCCATCCGCATGATAGGTTCGATGCAAGATATTACCGAACAAAAACGCAATGAAAAACATTTACGTGATTCGCGCGAGCGCCTGCGTAATCTTGCAACCCGCTTACAGCAAGTTCGCGAAGAAGAGCGTGAAATGATTGCGCGCGAATTACACGACGAATTCGCACAAATATTAACCGCTTTAAAATTGGATTTGCAGTGGATTCAAAAACGCATACCGGCTGAACAAACGACATTATTAGAACGCACTGATGCCATGGGTGAGATGATCGAATCAACTATGGAACGGGTGTGGCGGGTGGCGACCGAACTACGTCCAAAATTGCTGGATGATCTTGGTTTATCCGCTGCCATTAAATGGCAACTTCAACAATTCAGTGAACGCACAGGCTGCGATTATTCCTCACATGTTGACATTGATGAAGCCGGCTTAGAGCGCGGCATTCAACTCGCGGTGTTTCGTATTTTTCAAGAATCACTGACTAATATTGTGCGGCACGCACACGCTAATAATGTTTTTGTGCGGCTAACGTTGGTCGCAGATGAAGTTACGTTAGAAATTCAAGATAACGGTAAAGGCATTAGCGAAGAAAAAATATATCACGTCGAATCTCTTGGCTTAATTGGTATGCGCGAACGCGCAGGTGTATTTGGTGGCCGAGTTATCATTCAACCCTTGGCCGATCGTGGCACTCAAATTACATTACAAATTCCTAAACGTATAACGCAATTCCCTGCCATTGATTAATTAATACGCGGGCATAAAAAAGGGCGCTTGCTGCGCCCTTTTTTATTCTATAACGTAATAACAATCACGCCGCTTTTTCTAAACTCGTATCATACTTACCTTGTGCAGCTAAAGAATTCATTTTAGCGCGGTGATAAAGCACTTTTTGTGCAGCATCAACATTGGTTGCTTGACCTTTCCATGCATCCATAGCCGCTTGATGTAATGCACGGCCATAAGAAAACGTTAAATGCCACGGCAAAGACACACCTAAATTATGCATTAAACTTAAATGGTGCGCCGCTTCAGCATCTGTTTGGCCGCCGGATAAAAATGCAATGCCAGGAACAGCAGCAGGTGTTGTATTTAATAAGCAACGAATAGTTTCACTAGCAACTGTTTTTGGATCCGCACGATTTTTTGCTGACTTACCGGAAATAACCATCGAAGGTTTTAAGATGATGCCTTCTAACGCGACGTTCTGCGCTTTTAATTGTGCGAATAAAAAACGTTGTGCTAATTCTGTAACTTCATAACTGCGTGCAATATCATGATCACCATCAATTAATACTTCGGGTTCCACAATCGGCACAATATTAGCTTCTTGGCATAACGATGCGTAACGCGCTAAGGCATGCGCATTCGCTTCTAAGCAAGCGGTGCTCGGAATATTCGCACCAATCGTAATAACGGCACGCCATTTTGAAAAACGTGCGCCCAAAGCATAATATTCCGCCAAACGTTCACGCAGACCATCTAAGCCTTCGGTAATAATTTCATTAGGGTGACCCGCCATATTTTTAGCGCCGGCATCCACTTTGATGCCAGGAACAATGCCGTTATCGGCTAAATATTTTGCAAACGGTACATTGCCTTTCAAGGTGGATTGACGAATAGTTTCATCAAATAAAATCACGCCACCAATGTAATCAGATAATTTTGGCGTGGTTAATAAACAATCACGATACTCACGACGTTTTTCTTCAGTCGTTTGAATATCTAATTTTTCAAATCGCTTGTTGCAAGTACCATGGCTTTCATCTGCGGCCAAAATACCTTTGCCGCCGGCAACCATTGCTTGCGCGGTTTTTTTCAGTGCTTCTAAGTTCATCGCCGTACTCTCCAGTGTGTTACTTTTATTTCATTTTTACTTAAACGAATGTATTTTCAATTTTTTATAAACTGCCGGGTTCCAGCAATTTACCGACTTCGACAATTTTCAACGCGTTCGTACCCCCGTGCACGCCCATCAAATCGCCTTTAGTAATAATAACTTTGTCGCCATCAACTACCGCATTTTCCGCTTGCAACAAATCGATGGTCGCTTTATTCGCGTGCGCATGATCGGTAAAAAACCCGGTTAACTTTAGCGGATGCACACCTTTATACAACGCCATTTTGCCCATGGTTTGGTCATGGCGTGTTAACGCAAAAATTGGGATTTCTGAACTAATTCGTGACATTGCTAATGCAGTAGAACCCGATTCAGTTAAAGCTGCAATCGCTGTTACGCCTAAATGATTGGCAGCGTACATGGTTGCCATCGCGATGGTTTCATCGATGCGTTCAAAATGCGTATTAATGCGATGCGTAGACTGTTTAACCACGGTCTCACGTTCGGCACGAAAACAAATTCGATCTACTGCCTGCACCACTTTAACTGGGTAATCACCCGTCGCGGTTTCCGCCGATAACATTACCGCATCGGTGCCATCTAATACGGCATTAGCCACATCAAATACTTCTGCGCGCGTAGGAATTTGACTATGAATCATTGACTCCATCATTTGCGTAGCAGTGATGACTACTTTGTTGCGTTCGCGTGCTTGGGCAATTAAACGTTTTTGCACAGCAGGTAATTCGGCATCGCCTATTTCTACGCCTAAATCACCACGCGCCACCATAATGCCGTCACTCGCATCAATAATGGTTTCAATAACAAGTAACGCTTCAGTGCGTTCTATTTTAGCGATGATGCCCGCAGTACAACCTAAGGCTAATAAACGCTGACGCGCTTCTTGTACATCTTGTGCATTGCGCACGAATGAAATCGCTACGTAATCCGCCGCCATATCAGCAACGATAGCCATGTCATGAATATCTTTTTCCGTTAACGCCGGTGCAGATAAACCACCACCGCGTAAATTAATGCCTTTGTGATCCGAAACCTCGCCGCCCATTGCAACAATGGTATGCACTGCAGTACCGACTACTTTCATTACTTGTAATTCAATGCGTCCGTCGTCTACTAATAAAAAATTTCCTGGCTTTACATCTTGATGCAATTCTTTGTAAGCAACGCCCACCCGACTTGCGTCGCCGGCATGCACAGGATGCTGTGTATCAATAACAAATTCTGCGCCTTCAACTAGCTGTGCAACCCCGCCTTGAAAACATTCCAAACGAATTTTAGGACCTTGCAAATCAACCAAGATGCCCACGGGACGATGCAATGATTGCGCGGCTTGCCGCACCCACTCGGCGCGTTGCAAATGATCTTTAGCAGAGCCATGCGAAAAATTTAGCCGTACTACATCAACACCGGCCGCTAATAATTCACGAATCGCAGCTTGCGAATTCGTCGCGGGCCCTAGTGTTGCAACAATTTTAGTACGACGGCGCATAATTATCCTTTTGCTCTTATTTCCAAAATTTCTACTGCGGGCAATATTTTGCCTTCCAAAAATTCAATGAAAGCACCGCCGCCGGTTGAGATATATGAAATGCTATCGGCAATACCATATTTATCAATCGCGGCCAAAGTATCGCCGCCGCCCGCGATTGAAAACGCATCAGACTCTGCAATGGCTTCAGCAATTAGTTTAGTGCCCGCACCAAACTGATCAAACTCAAATACACCCACGGGACCATTCCATACGATAGTGCCTGCGCTACTTAACATTTCCGCTATCGCACTTGCAGTTTGTGGGCCTATATCAAAAATCATATCGTCGACTTCTAATTTACCGACAATTTTTAAAGTCGCTTCAGCGTCTGCTGCAAAACGTTTACCGCATACCACATCAAAAGGAACGGGTATATCGCATTTATTCACTTTCGCGCCATCAATTAATTGTTTTGCGGTATCTAACAAATCGGCTTCATATAAAGATTTTCCAACCGAGTAACCCGCGGCCGCAATAAAAGTATTCGCAATCCCGCCGCCGACAATAAGCTGGTCCACTTTATGTGACAACGATTCTAATACTGTTAACTTGGTAGACACTTTTGAACCACCAACAATCGCAATCAACGGTCGTTTAGGATTGGCGAGTGCACGCTCTAATGCTTCTAGTTCACCGGCTAATAAAGGACCTGCACATGCAGTCGGCGCATATTTTGCGACGCCGTGCGTCGATGCTTGCGCACGATGCGCGGTGCCAAATGCATCCATGACATAAATATCACATAAGGCTGCCATTTTTTTTGCGAGCGCATCATCATTTTTATTTTCGCCAACTAAAAAACGTACGTTTTCCGCAATGGTTACTGTGCCGGCTTTTAATTCAACGCCATCAATCCAGTCAGCGGCAAAATTAACTTCGCAATCCAATAAACCGCGTAAATGATCCGCGACCGGTTTTAAAGAATATTGGCTATCGTATTCACCTTCCGTAGGTCGACCCAAATGCGATAACACTAAAACTTTTGCGCCCGCCGCAACGGCTGCTTGCAACGTCGGCAAGCTTGCGCGAATTCGCGCATCCGACGTTACGCGACCTTCACTGATGGGTACATTTAAATCTTGCCGAATCAACAAACGTTTACCGGCTAAAGATAGATCTAACATTTTCAAAGTAGTCATGCGGCTAACTCAGTAACAACATTTTTCAAAACCCAAAACGAACAAGCCCCGCCAGAATGGCGGGGCTTGAAAAACTTACTTGGCGTTCATCAAAGCAATAGTGGTATCCAACATGCGGTTGGAGAAACCCCATTCATTGTCATACCACGATAATACTTTTACTAACCGCTTATCCATAACTTTAGTCAACGCGGCGTCATAACTAGATGATGCTGGGTTGTGATTAAAATCCACGGACACTAAAGGTGCTTCACAATAATCTAAGACGCCTTTTAATTCGCCTTTTGATGCTTCTAATAAAATTTTATTAATTTCATCAACGCTGGTGTCACGCTTAGCAATAAAACTTAAGTCAACAATCGACACGTTAATGGTAGGCACACGCATCGCGAAACCATCTAACTTGCCCGCTAATTCTGGCAATACCAAGCCCACCGCTTTTGCCGCGCCGGTACTGGTAGGAATCATCGACATAGTGGCAGAACGTGCGCGCCGCAAATCGGAGTGATACACATCGGTTAATACTTGATCATTGGTGTAAGCGTGAATGGTTGTCATCACGCCGCTTTCAACACCAATTTTATCATTCAACGGTTTAACTAAAGGCGCTAAACAATTAGTGGTGCATGATGCGTTCGAAATAACCGTATCGCTGGCTTTTAAGGTTTTATGATTAACGCCATACACAATCGTGGCATCAACATCATTACCACCTGGCGCAGAAATAATAACTTTTTTCGCACCGCCTTTTAAATGCGCGCTGGCTTTTTCTTTGCTGGTAAATAAACCGGTGCATTCTAAAACTACATCAACGCCTAATTCACCCCACGGTAATTTAGCGGGATCGCGTTCCGCGAAAACACGAATGCGATCACCATTGATGATTAAATAATCGCCATCGACTTTTACGTCGCCAGGAAAACGGCCATGCGCAGTGTCATAACGTGTTAAATGAGCATTGGTTTCAGCATTGCCTAAATCATTAATGCCAACCACTTGAATTTGTTGTGTGCGATTTGCTTCATAAAGGGCACGCAACACATTGCGACCAATACGACCATAACCATTAATAGCGACTTTAATAGACATTGCTGCAACTCTCCTTTAAAAATTCGGTGTTTTATTACTTTAATAATTTTGCTACGGCGTTTTGTACAGCTTCAACGGTGACGCCTAATTCTGTATAGATAGCTTTAGCCGGTGCAGACAAACCAAATCGATCGATACCAATAACGTCGCCATCTAAACCAACATATTTACGCCAATAATGAGTAACACCGGCTTCTACCGCCACGCGTGCACGAATGGTTAATGGCAAGACGCTGTCACGATAACTCGCAGATTGTGTATCGAATAATTCTGGATTCGGCATCGAGACTACGCGCACCTGTTGACCTTGTGCATTTAATGCTTGTGCTGCTGCAACCGCTAATTCAACTTCTGAACCCGTTGCAATAATAATGGCTTGTGGTGCAGCACTGGGTTCCAACAACACATAAGCGCCGCGTGCGATGTTAGCAATTTGTTCTGCGCTGCGAATTTGATGCGCTAAACCTTGGCGCGATAACGCTAAACACGTCGGGCCAGTACTACGTTCAACCGCATGTTGCCACGCAACCGCCGTTTCTACTGCATCACAAGGACGCCATAAAGACATATTGGGGATATAACGTAATGATGCGATGTGTTCAATCGGTTGATGCGTAGGGCCATCTTCACCTAATCCAATAGAGTCATGCGTTAATACATGAATCGTACGAATCCCCATCAAGGCGGACATGCGCAAAGCATTACGCGCATAATCTGAAAATACTAAAAACGTACCGTCATAAGGAATAAAACCGCCATGCAAGGCAATGCCATTCGCAATCGCCACCATGCCGAATTCACGTACGCCATAATGAATATAATTACCGCTAGCATCTTCAGCGGTTATCGCTTTAGAACCAGACCACGCAGTTAAATTTGAACCGGTTAAATCAGCCGAACCACCGACTAACTCAGGTAACAAAGCACCGATGCCACCTAAAACTATTTGTGATGATTTTCGAGTTGCATCATTTTTTGCAGCCGTAACGGTTTGTTGCACCAATGCATTAACTTTTTCTGCCCAATGTGACGGTAACTCACCTTGGATACGGCGTTTTAATTCAATCGCTAAATCAGGATGTTCTGCGTGATAGTCATCAAACAAGGCTTGCCATTCTGCTTCTTGTTGTTTGCCGCGCTCCACCGCCGACCACGCGGCATAAACGTCATCAGCAACTACAAACGGTTCGTGTGACCATTCTAAAAATGTACGACTGAAATTAATTTCATCCGCACCCAGCGGCGCACCATGACATTCTTCTTTACCTTGTTTATTCGGCGCGCCCCAACCAATAATCGTTTTACAACAAATCAAACTAGGTTTATCACTAACAGCACGCGCCTGTTCTACTGCTGCACTAATCGCTGCCGCATCATGACCATCAACGCCGCGCACGACATGCCAACCATAACTTTCAAAACGTGTTGCAGTATCGTCGGTAAACCAACCTTCTACTTCACCATCAATTGAAATGCCATTGTCATCATAAAATGCGATCAACTTACCTAAGCGCCAAGTCCCTGCAAGCGCACACGCTTCATGCGAAATACCTTCCATCAAACAACCGTCACCTAAAAAGGTGTAGGTGTAATGATCAATAATTTCAAATTCATCGCGATTAAATTGAGCCGCCAACATTTTTTCAGCCAACGCCATGCCCACCGCATTACTTAATCCTTGGCCTAAAGGTCCAGTGGTGGTTTCAATACCGGGCGCTTCACGATATTCAGGGTGGCCTGCAGTTTTTGCGTGTAACTGACGGAAATTTTTTAAGTCATCAATAGAAAGCGCATAACCGGTCAGATGCAATAACGAATAAATCAGCATCGAACCATGGCCGTTGGATAACACGAAACGATCTCTATTCCACCAATTTGGATTGCGCGGATTGTGTTTCAAGTATTGATTCCACAACACTTCGGCAATATCTGCCATACCCATGGGCGCACCCGGATGGCCAGAATTCGCTTTCTGCACAGCGTCCATACTAAGAGCACGAATCGCATTAGCGAGGGTTCGGCGAGTGGGCATGAAAAACTCCAACAAGATCGATCAATTGAAAAAAATGTACGCCTGCGCCCCATCATTTCAGGCCAATAAGCAGCGGCAAACTGCCTCAATATTTATCTCCGTCCATTTATCCGGCGCGGCCATCGTATTCGGGGATGGCGCGAGCAAGTACCACGACTTACAGATAAACAACGGGAATTGCCAGCCGGCAACGGGGCGCAATTTTCGCTTAGATGGGCGGTGGCCGCAAGCTGAACTACGTATTTCAGCCGAATACCCCAATGAAATTTCTAAGCTGTCGGCTCCGCCTTCCCCTCACCCATATATATGGTGTAACGCCAAAGCCGGTTTTATATCCCCCCAAACCACCTTCGGCTGGTGGATATGCGAGGAAAATGCTTTTAAATTAAAAGTATTTCACTTTCTACCTTGCATACTGCGAAATAACGTCTAAATAGATGTCTCACAAACAGCATGCGCACATTCAGCCCATGCGATCTGTTGAAAAACACCAGAACTTCGCGCCGTCATCCGAATCCTTATGTGCTTCGGAAGGCCGCTTTAACCCCGCGCTTTTGCGCGCCACCCGCAGGTATATCTAAATGAGTGAAGCCGCTGCCGCCAAGCAACAACAACAGTCCCAAATCAAGGAACTGATCGCCAAAGGCAAAGAACAAGGTTACCTGACCTATGCTGAAGTAAACGATCATCTACCGGATGATTTGGTCAATACCGATCAAGTAGAAGACATCATCAGCATGATTAACGACATGGGCATTCGCGTGCTCGAATCTGCGCCTGATGCCGATAGCTTGTTGTTATCCGACTCTACCGCCACCGACGATGACGCAGCTGAAGAAGCTGCCGCTGCCTTAGCTACTGTTGATAGTGAATTTGGCCGTACCACCGATCCTGTTCGTATGTATATGCGCGAAATGGGCACCGTCGAATTATTAACGCGTGAAGGCGAAATTGAAATTGCCAAACGGATCGAAGACGGCTTGCAACAAGTATTAAATGCCTTGGCCATTTTCCCTGAATCCATCAACAGCTTATTGACCTCGTATGATAAATATCTCACGGGTGAAGGTCGTTTAAACGAACTCGTCACGGGGTTTATCGACCCCAATCAAGACACCGTTACTGTGCCTGAACCTATCGATCTGGAAGCGGCTAACGACGATGCGGTGGTATTAGCGCCCGAAATCGAAGACGAAGAAGGTGAAGAAACCGCAGTAGTCGATACTGGCCCCGATCCTGAAGAAGTCGCAGCCCGTATGGATGCGTTGCGTGCGCTGTATGCTAAAGCCACCAAACGTCGTAGCAAACTTTTATCTACCGACAGCAAACCTTTTCAAGAAATGGCAGCGGCTTTTTTAGAGTTCCGTTTCGCTCCCGTATTTGTTGAACGTTTAGTCGGTGATTTACGCACCGCCGTTGGCCGTATTCGTAACAACGAACGCGAAATCATGGCAGTGTGTGTGCGCGACTCTGGCATGCCGCGCAAAACCTTCATCGAAAGCTTTCCTCAAAATGAAACCAATCCAGACTGGGTGACAAATCATTGCGGCGGTAAAACCAAATTCGCTGAAGCATTACAAAAAAATGCGCGCGTCATTGAAGACTTACAAGCCAAATTAATTGCTATCGAAGAAGAAAGCGGTTTACTGATTACCGATATCAAAGAAATTAATCGTAAAATTTCTATCGGCGAAGCGAAAGCCCGTCGCGCTAAAAAAGAAATGGTGGAAGCTAATTTACGTTTGGTTATTTCAATTGCGAAAAAATATACCAATCGTGGTTTGCAATTCCTCGACTTGATTCAAGAAGGCAATATCGGTTTGATGAAAGCCGTCGATAAATTTGAATATCGTCGCGGTTATAAATTTTCAACCTATGCAACCTGGTGGATTCGTCAAGCCATTACTCGTTCTATTGCCGATCAAGCACGCACTATTCGTATTCCAGTGCACATGATTGAAACGATTAATAAATTAAATCGTATTTCTCGCCAAGTACTACAGGAACAAGGCCGCGAAGCAACACCAGAAGAGTTGGCTGAACGCATGGAAATGCCGGAAGACAAAATTCGCAAAGTATTAAAAATTGCTAAAGAACCTATTTCAATGGAAACCCCAATTGGTGACGATGAAGACTCTCACTTAGGTGATTTTATTGAAGACAGCAATGTTGTATCGCCTATTGAAGCGGCATTAAACGATGGTTTAGCCGAAGCAACACGCGATGTTTTGTCAGGCTTAACGCCTCGCGAAGCAAAAGTATTGCGTATGCGTTTTGGTATCGACATGAATACCGATCACACCTTAGAAGAAGTCGGCAAACAATTTGATGTAACCCGTGAACGGATTCGTCAAATCGAAGCTAAAGCATTGCGTAAATTGCGTCATCCTTCTCGCTCAGAACTATTACGTAGCTTCCTCGACAACGAATAATCCGTTATTCTTCGCACCCGATACAGGCCTCCTGTATCGGGTATTTTTATGTCCATTAATTTCTCGGGCCCTTAGCTCAGTTGGTTAGAGCAGTCGACTCATAATCGATAGGTCGTAGGTTCAAGTCCTACAGGGCCCACCATTTTTTAGTCACTGATTTATGCTGATTCAGCACTCTCTGCTGGCTTCCCGGCTTTTATACGATTCATCGCAAATTGCACGAATCTCATTAACACTAATCCCTGGCTCGCTAATTTCAAAACGGCGCCTAATTGGCCATTACCAGCAATCGCGCCCAACACCGTTATTATCGTTGATAAAACCGAACCGCTTTGCCAAATACCCGTAGGAGTAGCATTGCCGCCAATACTCGTTCGCACTTCAATCCACGCTTGTTGTAATTGCAAGCGATGCACATCAGAACGCATGGTTAATAATGTTTTGCGCAACGCTAATTGTTTAAGTGTTTTATTCATCAACTGAATCTTGTGCACGAGCAGCAAACATAGTTATATCTTTTTCAAATTCGCCCATCGTCATAGCAAAAGCGCGGGGGCTATTCTGCCATTGGCAACGCATTATCCATAAGGCCAACAAACCAATGCTCGCATAGATCAACGTCATGCTGATAATCGCCCACAAACGATAGGTGTCCCAAAATAACGCCAGCACAAAAATAGTAATAAGCAAAACGGTTATGCCCAAAAATACTACCGCAATTACTAGCAGCAATAAGGTTTGGTGTGCACGTATTTTTTCTTCTTGCAGCTCTACGGAAAACAATTCAATGCGGGTTCGCACCAATCCCAGAAAACCAGCCAAAAAATGTGGCCACGCTGTGCTGGGATTATTTTGCGCATCTACCGGTGACGAACTCATTTAGCGACGACTCAACAATACGCCTAACAGCACGCCAAGCCCTGCTGCTATACCGATACTCTTCCAAGGATTTTCATGCACATATTCATCGGTTTCTTGCGCAACAAATTTAGCTTTGGCAACAACAGCTGCTTCTAAAGTTGCGAGTTTTCCTTTCGCAAGCTCCAAGGTTTCTGCGGCTTGCGCAGCAAATTCTTGATTCGAATATGCATCGCTCACTGCTTTCAGCATATTATCAATCTCAACAACTGCGCTATCGAGCTTATCTAATAGACTGTTTGAATGAGTATCTTTTACAGACATAACAATACGTTCCGTTATCTATACTGATAATTTTTTAATTAAAATTAGCTATTCTTTTTTTCTTTTTTCAAGGTGCGTTTTTCTTTCAAGCTTAACTTTGGTTCTTTCTTGTCTTTTTCTTTCTTAACGTCTTTGCCTTTACTCATCGCCAGATCCTCTTATGGGTTAAATATTAGAACTAGAATAATGCATAAAACTGCAATTTTCTATCTTTTTGCAAGACCGGCGAAATCTTATAAATAATCGCTATTCAATTTCATTCCATCCCACGCCTTTTAAGCGCAAACACGCCGCTAAAGACCTATGCCACCATGCCGATGGCTATAAGACGGTCATTATCTTCGCCATAAGCACCCTGCAGTGCTTAAAGTTTGCTACGGAATGGCCGCTGATTGTACAGCTAACACAACAATGGATGTTTCAAAGTGTTAATTACATGTTTAACAAACCACCAGATGGCCAACTTAACACTGCTGCAACGTAACATTTTGGTTGCGATTGGCAGTTTTGGCATGGCATTTATTAGCCTAACCTTCCTCAAGGTCAGCGATATCGCGGTTGCACTGTGGTTACCCGCAGGACTAGAAATTGCCTTGGTTTATTTATGGGGCTATCGCGTCTTACCGGGGGTGTTTTGCGGGATCGCCGCCATTAGTTTAGCGATGCATGGTGTAGAGGGACACGGTGTATTAGCCAGCGTTGGCGTTGCCATGATCATTGGCAGCATTAGCGTGCTTAAATGTTTTATTGCTATTTATATTATTCGACGTTTTTGTTCTTCAAATGTTATCTGGGACAAAGCCCGCGATATTATTATTTTTACTGCTGCCACCGGCTTAGTTAGTTTGGTGTCTGTGGCTATTAATCTTTTATTATCTGCTTCCATGCCAGGAGGTGTTGGAGCGGATAAATTAAGCACCTCGATCTTAATTTGGTTCTTTGCAGATTTCACTAGCATCTTAGTTATTGCGTCTTCGATTATTGCAGTCACCGGACCGATGAAGACTACCATGACGCATCGCCAAAAGATCGAATACGGTGCGCTTGTTATTTTTGTTTTGGTATACGGCGTTTTTTTATTCGGCGCGCACATTGATAAATCAACCCCGTTTCAACCTCCAGTAGGTATGTTAATCGCGCTCGCATGGGCCATTGCTCGTTTTAAAGCACGCGAAGTATTTTTTATTAATATGCTAGAAAGCGTAATCATGGTATCTACAACCACATGGGCCTTAGGTCCGATCGCAGCACAAGCAATCACCTTACAAGAAGGCATTGTCAGCGCACAAGTCTTCAGCGTACCTAGCATGCTAATTGCCTATTTTGTTACTGCGGCCTTACATCAAAGCGCATTAAAAAAAGCCGAACTACAACAAGTGCTCGCATCATTAGAAAATCGCGTAATTGAACGTACCGAAGAATTAGAATTAATCAACAATCGTTTATACAGCGAAGTTAATCAACGCGCTCAGCAAATTAGAACCATGGCGCTGATTAATGACATTGCCTCAGCCGCTAATGACAGCCCCGATCCGACTCGCGCGTTGCGTAGCGCTATCAAAAAGATTTGTGTGTATGGTAGTTGGCCAGTAGGACACGCTTTTATCGTCACGCAAAGTGAAACAGAAACCCATATAGACTCTGCGCGAATCTGGCAAAACCAATTCGGCGACGCATTAAACGCATTTGTTCAATTATCTGAATCCACCCGCATGCACCCTGGCGAAGGGTTAATTGGCAAAATCTACGATGGTGGCATGCCTGTTTATGGAAAAATTGATGCACAGGGTTGTGAACGTCAACAAGCGCTTGCCGGCGCAAATTTAAATTATATGCTGGCATTCCCTGTGTTAGCCGGTGATCGCGTGGTCGCTATCTTAGAATTTTTCTTTCATCAAGAAGGCGATGTTGATCGCAATATGTTAGACGCGGTCACTAAAGCCGGAGTTTTATTAGGTCGCGTATTTGAACGTCATTGGGCGGGCCGTGAAAAAGAACGTTTACACACGCAATTATTACAAGCCTCGCGTTTTGCTGGCATGGCAGAAGTTGCGTCGGGAGTGCTGCATAATGTAGGTAATGTGTTGAACAGCGTGACTGTTGCCGCAACCATTGCGTCTGACAAAGCTCGTAGCTTAAATGTAGATGGTTTAGTTAGAGCCACGGATCTTTTGCAAGCTCATAAAAATGAATTGGCGCATTTTCTTAATGATGACCCTAAAGGCCAAAAGTTATTGCCTTATTTAATTGCATTAGGCGAACATCTTGGTGATCAGAAAAAATCTATCGACGAGGAATTAGCCGCCGTCGTTCACAATGTTGATCACATTAAAAATATAGTCAATCGCCAACAATCTTATGCGCGCATGGCCGCCGTCAATGAAGAAATTAATATTAATGAATTAGTTGATGATGCATTAGAAATGAATGCGCCAAAGCTTGAGCATCATCGAATCAGCGTCATAAAAGAATATGCCGAAATACCTAATATAAATCTCGACAAACACAATATTATGCAAATCATTGGAAATTTAATCAGTAATGCCAAACATTCTATGGACGGCATCGACAAGCAAGACAAACACATTTACTTGCGCACAAAATTAAATGAAAACTGCGTGGTTGTAGAAGTAGCGGATAATGGCTGCGGTATTCCTCCTGACATCCAAAGTAAAATTTTTGAATTTGGTTTTACCACTAAACGTGATGGCCACGGTTTTGGTTTGCATACTTGTGCAAATACGATTAAAGCCATGGGTGGGAAATTATATTTTAATAGCCCCGGCGAAGGCCAAGGCACTTGTTTCGTAATAGAACTACCCTTATCTATTGTTGACAAATCACCAAGCAACTCAAACAAGGACGTGGCGGCATGACACGGGAAACGAAAAAGAAACACCGCATTATTGTCATTGATGACAATCGCGCTATTCATGAAGATTATAAAAAAATCCTCGTGCCCGACATTAATATCGCAGCTTTAGGTTCTCTAGAAACCGAATTATTTGGTGTGAGTAACACCCATGGGCAAATTGATAATTTTGATATTGATTCTGCTTATCAAGGCCAAGAAGGTTTCGAATTAGTTAAAAAAGCTATCGCTACAGGCTTGCCTTATTCTTTAGCCTTTGTGGATATGCGCATGCCACCGGGCTGGGATGGTATTGAAACCATTGAACATATTTGGCAGGCTGATCCAGAGTTACAAATAGTAATATGTTCCGCGTATTCCGATCATTCCTGGTCAGAAATTTCTCAACGTTTAGGCAGTAGCGACAAATTATTAATTTTAAAGAAACCTTTTGATAATGTTGAGATTATTCAAATGGCGCATGCGATGTGTCAAAAATGCACGCTTACTCGCTTAGAGCAACGTTTGATGGACTTAGATGCTATCGTTCGCCAACAAACCAGCAACAATCCAACCAGTAGCTCGCAAGATCATCAAGAATTAGGTGAACTTAAATCTCAGCTAGAAAAAATATTAATTTTCGTAGGCACGTTAGATAATGAATTAGGCGTTCCCATTCAAGACTTACAAGATAGCTCGCGCTTATTAAAAAATGCGTTCGGCGAAATTATTAACTTAACCACGAATTTGCAAAATGCCGTGCGTAATATCCCAGAAAATGCGGCCAAGCAAGCTTTGTTAGCTCAACTAGACCAAGTCCACGGCAATAGCAATCTAAGTTATATTCAAGAACGCGTGCCAGAGACGTTCAAGCGTTTAGAGTCAGCACTCGATCGCATTGGCAATGGCATTAGCAATATGCAAAACATGGTTAAAAATCAAAAAATTCACTAATAAAAAACCCGCTGCTTGGCGGGTTTTTTATGCTTTCAACCGAACTAAATAGTTATTTTGCTTTACCTTGATTAGCAACGGCATCCATCATGCGCTTTACTTCGTCGGCGTCACCTAAATAATTTCTCGTCAAAGGTCGCAAATCAGCATCTAATTCATACAGCAAGGGCATGCCAGTAGGAATATTTAAATTTAATACCTGTTCTTCTGACAACTGATCTAAATACATTACTAACGCACGCAAGCTGTTGCCATGCGCTGCGATAATAATTTGTTTGCCTTCACGTATACGTGGCACTACCGCATCATGCCAATACGGCAAAACTCGTGCGATGGTGTCTTTAAGACTTTCTGTTAAGGGCAATGCATTTTTATCCATGCTGGCATAACGCGGATCAAAACCAGGATAACGCTGATCATTAATTGCTAAGGCAGGCGGTGGAATATCAAAACTGCGGCGCCACACTAATACTTGTTCTTCACCATGTTTGGCGGCGGTTTCGGCTTTATTCAAACCTTGCAAAGCGCCGTAGTGACGTTCATTTAAACGCCAATGACGTGCAACCGGCACATACAATTGATCCATTTCATCAAGCGCGGTCCATAAAGTGCGCATGGCGCGTTTCAACACGGAGCTAAACGCCATATCAAAAACGAAGCCTTCGGCTTTCAACAATTGTCCTGCGCGGCGCGCTTCGGCAATGCCTTTATCAGTCAAATCAACATCATGCCAACCGGTGAAACGATTCTCTTTATTCCAGAGGCTTTCGCCGTGGCGAATCAACACTAATTTATAAATGACCGTTCTCCTTTATTTTTAATGATACAAATTATTTAATTTGTTTAATGAACATCTAACGCTTGATCGGTTTTGATTTTAATTTTCCGTTTTTCTATCACGCGCGCGCATAACACACCGACTTCAAATAAAATGCACATCGGCACCGCCAATAAAGTTTGTGATATTACATCCGGCGGCGTCAGTAACATGCCGATAATAAACGCGAACACAATAAAATAACGGCGTACTGCCACTAATTTTTGGATGCTCACAATACCCAATGAAACCAATACAATAATCACAATGGGCACTTCAAAAATCACTCCGAACGCTAAAAACATCGCCATTACAAAATCTAAATAACTACTCATGTCTGTCATCATCGACACGCCCTCTGGCGTCATGCTCACGATGAAACTAAACAGCAAAGGGAAAACCACAAAATAAGCAAACGCAACACCGGCATAAAAAAGTATGGTTGCAGATGTCAGAATCGGCACCACTAAACTTTTTTCATGTCGATATAAACCTGGCGCAACAAATCCCCAAATCTCATATAATAAATACGGAATCGCCAAAAAGACCGCTAACAAAGTAACGAGCTTAAAGGGAATCATAAAGGGCGCAGACACATCTACTGCAATCATAGTGCTGCCTACTGGCAACAGTTTAGTAAGCGGTGCGGCCAGTCGTGTATAAAGCGGATTTGAAAAAGGTAACAAGCACGCCAAAATTACCGCCAGCACAATTAAGATACGAACTAATCGTTGCCGCAACTCAATAAGATGCGACATGAAATTTTGTCCGAACGATTTATCCTGCTCAGGATTTTGGCTCATGCGTTTTTTCAGCCGAAGTAGATTCCGAAGTAGATCCAGTAACAACCGTTACAACTGCCGCAGGAACAATCGGCGCAATTAATTGCGCTATATCAGGTTCCATGGTTTTAGGTAGTGAGGTCATATGTTGATGCACCGCAGAAGCGGTGTCTTGCATTAAGGAACGTAGTTGTTCAATTTCTTGTTCCTGACTTTTTAATAACTGATGTAATTCGTGTTCATGTAATTCGTTTTCTATATTAAAGCGCACATTGCTTATCATGCGCTGCAATTTACGCCAAGAACGACCCGCGTTATAAGCCAGCTCCGGTAAACGTTCAGGACCTACTGCTAATAAAGCGACGATGCCTACTAACACTAATTCCCAAAAACCTATTTCAAACACCTTGATTAGTCCGCGTCAGACTTTTGCTCGACCTGTTTCTTGTCTGCTGCTTTCTGGCCATCTTCATCGCGCATCGCTTTCTTAAAATTGCTGATGGCGCTACCTAAATCACCACCCATATTGCGCAAACGACTGGTCCCGAATAACAACAACACAATCACTAAAATCAGCAACACAGAACCAAAACCCATATGACTGAACATAAATGTCTCCACTCATTACTTCGTTAATTACCGTTATTTACGGTTGCGCTTTTCTTCATGTCCTGAGACGCCAAAACGACGTCGCAGTTCTGTTAATACATCCGTTGCCGCTAAATCATGGCGCGCCAACAATACCAAGGTGTGAAACCATAAATCCGCTGTTTCGTGAATAATTGCGCTGACATCCGTGCTTTTAGCGGCCAACACTACTTCAACCGCTTCTTCACCAATTTTCTTTAACACTTTATCTTCATTATCTTGCAGCAAACTAGCCACATAAGAATGCGCAGGATCGGCTTGACGACGCTCATTAATCACAGCCATCAACGCTTGCAAAGTATCGGAGGAATTTGTCGAAGTCGTAGTCATTACGATGTCCCATTGGGGCGGCTAGTGTAACACAAGCCTCTTTTCAATCTGCCTACCGTGTTAGATCCGCACTTCAATACCCGCACACGCCATCGCATGTTTGGCTTGTGCCAGCGTGTATTCACCGAAGTGGAAAATACTGGCCGCTAAAACGGCTTCGGCATGGCCTATTTTTACGCCATCCACTAAATGCCGCAAATTTCCTACGCCACCAGAAGCGATAACCGGCACCGGCACTGCGTCTACCACCGCACGGGTTAATTCCAAATCAAAACCGGATTTAGTGCCGTCACGATCCATACTCGTCAGCAAAATTTCACCCGCGCCATAGGCGGCCATGCGCGCTGCCCATTCGACCACATCTAAACCCGTGCCCCGACGACCGCCATGCGTAAATACTTCCCAGCGTAATGCTTCGCCCGGATGACTGACTCGTTTTGCGTCAATCGCAACCACGATGCATTGATTGCCGACGCGATCAGCCGCTGCTTTAACAAATTCAGGATTGCTAACGGCAGCGGTATTAATGCCTACTTTGTCAGCACCTGCATTTAACATGCGACGCACATCTTCAAAAGTGCGAATACCGCCGCCCACTGTCAACGGAATAAATACTTGTTCTGCAACTTGTTCAACCACATGAACCATTGTTTGTCGATCATCGCTGCTGGCGGTGATATCTAAAAAAGTAATTTCATCCGCGCCTTCCGCGTTATAACGTTTGGCAATTTCAACCGGATCACCGGCATCACGAATATCGACAAAGTTCACGCCTTTAACAACGCGACCTTTATCAACATCTAAACAAGGAATAATTCGTTTGGCGAGTGGCATCTGTGTTTACTAATCTAATAATTACTTTTTTGCAGCCAGTGCTAAGGCTTCTTTTAAATCAACACCACCTTCATACAACGCGCGTCCGATTACAACACCCGCGACACCTTCGTCTTGCACCGCAACGAGTTTGCGAATGTCATCAATATTAGTCACGCCGCCGGAAGCAATGACGGGGATTTTCACTGCACGCGCTAATGCAACCGTAGCATCTATATTGACGCCGTTTAACATGCCATCGCGTGCAATGTCTGTGTAAATAATGGCTTCTACGCCATCGCGTTCAAAATGTTGTGCTATATCAATCACATCATGATGAGATAATTTGCTCCAACCATCGATCGCTACTTTGCCATCTTTGGCATCAAGACCAACAATAATATGACCTGGAAATGCTAAACACACATCACTCACAAAATGCGGCTCACTGACGGCTTTAGTGCCGATGATGACCCAGCGCACACCTGCATCTAAATATTGTTGAATAGTGTCTTCATCACGAATACCACCGCCGACTTGAATATCTAAATTCGGAAACGCTTTAATGATGGCATTAATCACCGCCGCATTACGCGGCTTACCCGCAAACGCACCGTCTAAATCAACAATGTGCAAACGTTGCGTACCCGCTTCCATCCATTGCGCAGCTACTTTCACCGGATCTTCTGAAAATACCGTGCTGTCTTCCATGCGGCCTTGACGCAGACGCACACAACGACCTTCTTTTAAATCAATTGCAGGAATAATTAACACGATGCAAAACCTTTAGTGAAAAGTTAAACCTAAATTTATTAACAGCGACTCACGCGGCGCCATCCCACCGACAAAAATTATGCAGCAATTGCAAACCAACGGCGCCACTTTTTTCTGGATGACATTGCATAGCAAATAAATTGTCGCGCGCCAACACGCTAGCAAACGACAAACCATAAGGTGTTTCAGCTGCAATCCAACGTTTGTCATTCGGCACTACATGATAACTATGCACAAAATAAAAACGTTCGTGATTCGCAATGCCTTGCCATAAAGGATGCGCATGTAATTGCACGACTTGATTCCAACCCATATGAGGAATTTTTAATTCCGTTGGCCACGCTGACGCTAAACTGTTTGAGAAATGTTGCGCTTCGCCCGCAATCCAATTTAAACATTCCACACCGGCATTTTCTTGGCTGCGACTTAACAACACTTGTAAGCCCATGCAAATACCTAAGAAAGGTTTTTGAGCGGCAACATTTTTTAACGTATCAATCAAATCATTTTCACGCAACGCGTCCATACATGCACGCGCCGCACCTTGACCTGGAAACACAACGCGATCAGCGCGTGCAATAATTTTTGCATCGGCGCTAATTTCAACGCGCATGTCATTAGGCGCAACATGCGCAATGGCTTTTGCCACCGAACGCAAATTACCCATTCCATAATCAACAACTACTAAGCGAATCATGCGACTTTATAATACCGATTTACAAACTGCCTTTAGTAGACGGCATGATGCCCGTCATGCGGGGATCAAGTTCTGCAGCAGCGCGCAGCGCACGACCAAACGCTTTAAAAATTGTTTCAGCAATGTGATGCGCATTTTTGCCTTGTAAATTATCAATGTGCAAAGTCACCATCGCATGATTTACAAAACCTTGAAAAAATTCGTGTAATAAATCCAAATCAAATTCACCCACATGCGAACGCGGATAATTAACGCGATATTCCAAACCCGGCCGACCAGAAAAATCGATCACGACTCGCGACAACGCTTCATCTAATGGTACATACGCATGACCATAACGACGCAAACCTTTTTTATCGCCCAACGCTTGATTAAAGGCTTGTCCAAGCACGATGCCGACATCTTCGACGGTGTGATGCGCATCAATTTCAAGATCACCTTTGGCTTCAATGTGTAAATCAATCATGCCGTGACGTGCAACTTGATCGAGCATGTGATCAAAAAAAGGCAAGCCAGTATTAAATTGCGAAACGCCGGTGCCATCAATATTAATAGCAGCCGTTATCTGGGTTTCGCGGGTATTCCGACTGACACTTGCGCGCCGTGCTGACATGCGATTTCTCCGCCGTAATGCGTATTCGATAAGGCCGCATAGGATACACCAGCGCCGCGCCGGCCGCGACGCTAAACCTGCAGCCGAAAAGTCACAGGCCCATCATTAATCAAACTCACTTGCATATTAGCCCCGAATTGGCCGGTGGCCACGCGCAAACCACTGCGCTGTAATTCAGTCACAAACGCCTCGTAGTAATATAAACCTTGCTCAGGCGCAGCGGCCTGCGCAAAACTCGGTCGCAAACCTTTGCGCGTATCAGCGGCCAAGGTGAATTGCGACACCACTAGTAACTCCGCTTGCACATCGCGGGCACTTAAATTCATTTTGTCGGCGTCATCGGCAAACACGCGATAATTCAGCACGCGCTCTGCCAGTTTTACGACTTCATTGATGCCGTCATGTGGTTCTACCGCCAATAACAACAATAAACCCGCGCCGATCTGACCGATGATTTGTTCTTCCACCACCACCGCGGCTTGGCTCACACGTTGCAATAAAATAATCATACGAATGTTGAGGTGCGCGCAAATTGTTGCGTAGCTAAAATTAAAGCCTGCGTAATATCCACTTCCATCGCTGAATGTCCGGCCGTATTAATAATCTGGAAATACGCTTCGGGCCAAGCACAATGCAAATCCCACGCTTGGCGCAGCGGACAAATCACATCATAACGGCCATGCACAATCACACTGGGAATATGGCGAATGTTAGCGATGTCTTCGATGATTTGATTCGGCCGTAAAAAACTTTGCTGCATAAAATAATGACATTCAATACGCGCCATCGCTAAGGCGGCGGCATCCGCCGTCATGTTATTCAACAACTGTGGATCTTGCTGCAACCGCGCCGTTGCCGCTTCCCAGCGCGACCATGCTTTTGCCGCGTTTAGTTTAATCACCGCATCATCACTAATTAATCGCTGATAATAAGCGGCCACCATTTGCTGACGCTCTAACACTGGAATCGGCGCTAAATAATGCGCCCATTCATCTGGCCAAATTTCCGACGCGCCAAACTGATAAAACCAATCAATATCAGCAGGGCGACATAAAAATATACCGCGCAAAATTAAACCCAACACCGCCGCCGGATGCGTTTGTGCGTAAACCAAGGCCAAGGTTGAACCCCATGAACCACCAAACACCAACCATTGCGCAATGCTTAAATGTTGACGCAGTAATTCAATATCGTTAACGAGATGTTGCGTGCTGTTGTGCTGCAATTCCGCATGCGGCTGAGAACGCCCACAACCCCGCTGATCAAATAAAATAATGTGATAACACTGCGGATCAAAAAATCGTCGTTGCCACGCAGCACACGCCGCACCCGGGCCTCCGTGCAAGAACAAAACGGGAATGCCTTGTGGGTTACCTGTTTGTTCAAAATACAATAAATGCCCATCACCTACCGGCAACTGACCGGTACTAAATGGTTCAATTGGCGGATAAAAGGTCACAGGCTGGGATGATAAATGTGACATCAAATATCCTTCATTAGAATTTCAATAAAATCAATAAGTTGGAGCAGGGTTTGTAGGATTTATCCTACACAGCATTCAGACAATATTGGCTATTGTTATTTACCTTAGAGTGCCATTCTATGACCGTACACAAGGACTGTGTCAGGGACGAAATCATGGAAGTTCAAGGAAGGTTCACGAAGGAACGTGAACAAAAGCCAAGGACGAGCTTAGCAGGACGCTATAGGATGCTCAACATCACCTAAAATAGCCAGGACGGTTATTTAAAGCCCCAGCCTCCACTGGGGCTTTTTTATTGGGCTGCTTTATTTCGTCCGCATTGAAATACTAAAACGCCTTCATTTAGTGCATTTTTGTATTCACTACATTGCATCTACCAAAGCACGACAGGCATGCTGCAAACACTGTCGGTGCGATGACGAAATTGATCACCACGCACATGATAAAAAAATTACGCGAAATTTGAGCAGGATCGCGATGACAGACAACTCTGAATTTCTTCATGCCTTAGGTGCGCGCATTAACTGGATTGCGCAGCGTACAGGCGGCAAAAAACAACTTGCTGATGTAGCCCGCATTTCCGAATCACAACTTTATCGTTATATCAGCGGCGAAAGTAAACCGACGGTAGAACCGCTAGTTGCGATCGCCAAAGCTGGCCATATTTCACTCGAATGGTTGGTTAATGGAACGCCTCATGATCACAACCAAACCGCATTAACCGTGGCTGATCCTAGCGGCAGTTATGCCTTCGCGGCAGATCTCATTACTATTCCCACGCTCACCCATCACTTGCTTTCGGCCAAGCTCGACTCTAAACAAGTGGGCGAATTTGCTTTTCGTCGCAGTTGGTTAGCTCAATTTGATGTTATTCCGGAAAATTTACGTTTGATGTTAGCGCCCGGCGATTGCATGTTACCGACGTTTAATCATCATGCACTGCTGTTAATTAATACCGCGCAACGTCGTTATGAAAACGAAGGCGTTTATATATTAGCCATGAATCAAGAGATTATTTGTCGTCGCGTGCAACGCGCACTCAATGGCAATTTATTAATTGCCGCCGATAATCACGCCTATCGCGAATTTGAAATTAATAGCGCGCAAGCTGCGCAGCTTGAATGGTTAGGCAACGTTATTTGGTGGGGAGCGCCCGCAGCGTAAACATAAAAAGCAGAAAACAGGAAAATCAAGCAGTCAACTTGATTCATCAGGTAGGCCTTCATAACAAAACGGCCAGATTGAGTTCGCACCCAAGTCTGACCGTTTTTTCACTGCTTAAATCTTGTTTTAAAGTCTTCTTCTAAATCGGGTATTTAAAAACTCTCCGTCTTTAGAACCACAACTTCCAGCTCGCGCCAATACTGGCATCAGCATCTTGTCCCTTGCTGGCGACATTGCCCGATACAAGAATCACACTGCTTTTGCTGAGTTGATGCTCAACTTCAGCACCAACACGACCCCAATCCTGACGGATCTCGTTGCCTTCGAAGCTGAAGGGAAGGGCAACGACTTGCAATACATTGGCGTTACCACTGACCGTAGCGCCTTGGTCGTCAAAGCGATGCACCCATTCCACATGACCGCGCACCGTCGTGGCTTCGCTCATGGGGTGAGCACCGGTCAAGCCTACACGGCTTTCTTTAGCAGTGTGGCTTTGGCTATCAAAGCGCGCAGGCGCGGTGCCACCGCTTTCTTGGTAGCCATCTACGTCGGTTTGGGTAGTGGTGTATTGAACGATCGGGGTGAAGCTGATGCTACTGAGCTTAAACGCATCGCGCCAATCAAGACGAGCACGCAGCGACCAAGCGTCCAGATCAGTGTTGCCGTTCGATTGAACAGCACCAAAAGAGTAGCCACGTCTAAGGTCTGCATCCCAGCGACCGATCATGCCCAATGCTGAGGCGACAAGGCTGCTGTCTGACGTCGAAAGAGGAATCGCCCAATCGAGTTCGCCTAAAACATACTCACCATTGATCTTGCTTTTACCGCCATAAACTTGGTCTTGACTGGCTTGGCTGTGACCAATGCCGAGACCGGCACGTAGGTTTTGCGTCTTGAAATCATGACAAGCGCCCACTTCGCCCAAGGTCATCCAACCATGCGCGTTATCGGTGCGATTGAGTATGCCTATATCGCCACTCGCCCAGCCGCAGTAACCGCTATTGCTATCGGTCATGGCGATGTCCATTAAAGTACGATGGTGCGCGCCGTTGAGGGTTAGAGCGTTAAGCCCTTCGAACTGCATATGGGTTGCGACGGTCGAGGCAAGACTATTACTAAGATCGGTGAGACCAACAAGCCCTGAAGTAGCTGGGCCTACGCGAGCGATGAAGGCTTCGTCACCGTTCGTACTGGTTCCCCTCCCCACCACCACATTGCCATTCGCATTCACATCGGTGGCAACATTTAACTTCGTCCAGCCAGCGACGCTGACACCAGCAGCGGCCAACCAATCTTGTACGCGTTGCATGCCCCCCGCTTGGGTCCAAGCGGAAGGCCTCACTTCCGTTAGCGGTAACACTATCACCTACGACCACGGAACCATCGGCGTTGACACCCCAGGCCGTACTACTAAAAATGCCACCTGGCAGATCGCCCAAGCCGACCATGCCACCCGCCTGCGTCCAACGAAATGCCTCTCGGCCGTCAAGGCTATAACCTTCACCCACCACCACCGAACCATCGGCGTTGACAGCGTAGGCAGCACTACCAAAACCGCCGTCGGGCAAATCGCTTAAGCCGATCATGCCGCCCGCTTGAGTCCAGCGGAATGCCTCTTGACCACTAACGCCACTGCCATAGCCTACAACCACCGAACCATTCGCACTGACCGCTTCGGCGAAACTCTCAAAAACACCGCCTGCCAAATCGCTCAAGCCAACCATGCCACTGCCTTGGGTCCAACGGAATGCCTCCTTACCACTGTGCTAGTACCATAGCCCACCACCACCGAACCATCGGCGTTGACACCCCTGGCTGAACTCTCAAAAACGCCGCCTGCCAAATCGCTCAAGCCGACCATGCCACCGCCCTGGGACCAACGGTATGCCTCAGTGCCGCTAGCACTATTGCCTTGGCCCACCACGACCGAACCATTGGCGCTAACGTCGGAGGCTTGACTATAACTGCCACCTGTTAAATAGCCTAAGCCCTCCATGCCACCCGCCTCTGTCCAACGGAATGCCTCAAAACCGCTAGTGCTATAGCCATTGCCCACCACCACGGAACCATCCGCGCTGACGCCATAAGCGATACTAGAAAAACTGTTGCCCGGCAAATCGCCTAAGCCCGTAAGAATATCAGCCGCTTGAGCGGATAATGTCGGTAATGCCCAGCACAGTGCAACGGCTGTTGATAGTGCGAATGACTTAATGGGAAACTTCATGATCTGTCCTGTTTTATAGTGTTTTGTGGCAATGTAAAAATTACCAGTAATGAGTAATGAGTAATGAGTAATGAGTAATGAGTAATGAGTAATGAGTAATGAGTAATGAGTAATGAGTAATGAGTAATGAGTAATGAGTAATGAGTAATGACGCGGGATATTAACCAGTGCTTGGTTAAAAAGCGAATAAATGCAGTAGTTGTTGTTTTTAAGCAGCTATATATTTCAACGAGGTTACAAATGGCACGAGTAAACTGCCTCAAAAATTTTCTTCATGGATGCGAGTAACCCAAATCAAAAGATAAAACCCTTTAATTTTCCTGTTTTCTGCATGTATCGTCATAAGCCAAGCCTGCCGCATTTCTAACGTTATTCAATAACGTCCCATACTAAATATTATAGATAGAGATCTTTTAATTTTTCTTGCACAACAACGCATAATAAAAACCATCCATTTCACCTGCGTCACCTTGACTCGGTAATAGCTGCCATCCTTGTGGGCGCGCTAAGCCATTGCTTAATTCAAACGGAATTAAACTTGCGCTGCTTTCTTGTTGTAAAAAATCGGCGATTTGATTTTCGTTTTCGGCTTTAAGAATCGAACAGGTCACATATAACAAACTTCCGCCCACTTTTAATAACGGCCACAAGGCGCGCAACAAAGTTTGTTGGCGCAGTTGTAAATCTTGAATGTCGCTAGCGCGACGTAAGTGCGCGATGTCGGGATGACGGCGAATCACGCCGGTGCCGGAACACGGTACGTCTAATAAAATTCGATCAAATAATTGTCCATCCCACCAACTGCTAATTTGATTGACGTCTGCGGCGCGCAAATGAATTTTGGCAGCATGTTCGCCATAACGCGCTAAATTAGTTTGGACGCGTTGCAAGCGCTGCGCATCAATATCTAACGCCCACAATTCTGCTAGCTCAGCTTGTTGATCTAACAAATGCAAAGTTTTACCACCCGGTGCTGCGCAAGCATCTAACACGCGATCACCGGCTTGCGGATTTAATAACACCGCCGCATGTTGCGCCGCTGCGTCTTGCACCGAAACAAAACCTTGTTGAAAACCGGGCAACTGTTCTACATCAATCGGCTGCGCAAGCACTAATGCGCTTGCAACATGCGGATGTTGCTGTGCGCTAATGTTTGCTTGCGCTAATTGCATTTGATAATCCGCAACGCTGAGCAAACGCGTATTTACGCGCAAGGTCATGGGCGCTTGAATGCGCCAAACATCAAACACCGTTTGCGCCTGTGTTGGCCAATCTTGTTGTACGCGCTCCACTAACCATGCAGGCCATGCGCTTTGATACAAAGGATTGCTCAACAATTCTGCGTGTAAACTTTCGTGCTGTCGCAAGTAATTACGTAACACTGCATTAACCAAACCTTTTGCCCAGGGTTTTTTTAAGCTCTCTGTTACGGCGACGGTTTCATTCACAATCACATGCTCGGCAGCACGCGCCGCGCGTAATTGATGCAAACCTAGCAACAACAATAAATACACATCGTCATCACGTTCGCGCAAAGGTTTGGTGAGTAATTTTTCTAACACTAAATCTAAACGCCAATAATCGCGCAACACGCCAAAACACCACGCTTGCACCATCGCCAAATTAACGCCATCGGTTTTACTTTGTAGCCGCTGCAAAACATCGGTTAATGAAGCGCCATCGGCCAACACTTGTTGCAACACTTGCAACGCCAATAAACGCGCTTGCGTTTTGCCGGTTTTAGTAGCTTTAGCTGATTTATCGGGAGGAATTTGCGACATATTAAATAGCAGAATGAAACACGGTGTTGTTGAGTGGAAAAGCATTTACAAAATCTTGCGCCAATAACGGTTTGCCGCCTGCGCGTTGCAATTGCGTAATGACTAGTGCGCCATCGGCGGTTGCAACCCAAATACCTTGTTGATCCGTTTTAATTACGCTGCCTTTAACATACGCAGAATAATCGCCCGCAATAGCCTGCGCTTGCCAAATGCGCAAAGTTTCATCTTTATCTTTGTGCGCCCACAAAGTTTGTGCAACAGGCCACGCATTAAAGGCGCGTACTTTATTCGCCAAGGTGTTGGCGGATTGTTGCCAATCTAACCACGCATCGTTTTTTTGAATTTTGTGCGCGTAACTTGCGTGAGTGTCGTCTTGTGTTTGTGCAGACAATTGACCCTTCACGAGTGCGTTAAATTGTTCGTGCAATAAATGTGCAGCGCTGACGGCTAAACGATCATGCAATTCACTCGCGAGTTCGTGTGCACCAATGTTTATGATTGTTGTTGCTAACATTGCGCCGGTATCTAAACCTTTATCCATTTGCATCAGCGTAATACCCGTGCGTGTGTCGCCCTGCAAAATCGCGTATTGAATGGGCGCAGCACCGCGCCAACGCGGTAACAATGATGCATGCAAATTCATACAACCTAAACGCGGCATCGCTAAGACGGCGGGCGGCAACAGCAAACCATACGCAACCACAATCATTAAATCTGCTTGCAAAGCCGCTAACTCATGCTGCGCTTCAGGACTTTTTAAATGCAGTGGTTGATAAACAGGAATGTCGTGCGCGATCGCGCAGCTTTTAACGGGACTCGCTTGTGCATGACGACCACGACCAGCAGGACGATCAGGTTGCGTATAAACCGCAACCACTTCTGCTTGGGCGCGCGGCAGCTGCAATAAAATTTCTAAAGTGGGTACCGCAAACGCGGGAGTGCCCGCAAACACGATGCGCATGTGGGACTTTATAAGACGTTGCTATTTTTAGTGTCGGAGGGTTGATCTAATTGACCCTGACGTTTTTGTTTTTCTAACTTTTTGCGAATCCGATTGCGCTTGAGCGACGAAATATAATCAACAAATAATTTACCATCGAGATGATCGATTTCATGTTGAATACACACGGCTAATAAACCATCCGCATCGATTACGAAATTTTCACCGTGACGGTTTTGAGCTTGAACTTTAATGCGCTCGGCGCGCTGCACGCTTTCATAAAAACCGGGCACCGATAAACAGCCTTCATCCATTTCTTCCATGCCGTCTTTACTAACAATGACGGGATTAATGAAAACCAAGGGTGTATTTTTATCTTCAGAAACATCAATGACCATAAAGCGTTTATGCACATTCACTTGAATAGCCGCCAAGCCAATGCCGGGCGCCGCATACATGGTTGCGAACATATCGTCGATGACGCGCTGTAAATCAGCGTCAATTTGGGTCACCGGAACGCAGGTTTTACGCAAACGTTCATCCGGGAAATGCAAAATCTCTAGTATCGCCATCGGTTTTACAATATTATTTCGTGTGGTTTTACAAATACTTTTCGTAACACTATGATCCTACATGAATTATGTCTTGCCATTGAGCCGCTATACGCTCAAAGCCGGACACACCGGGAGCAACTCACTTGTCGCTCCAATTACATTTTCTTACGTGGGTTTAAGGCGAGGTTGAACATAATGGTAGAGCGTATATTAACCGGCCTCTCGGCGTTAATTGTAGCAAGTTTTCTCACGGCCTGTTCAGACGGCCATGTGCGACAAACAAATAACCAAGCGCCAATTGATTTTGGACAAACTGCGAACGAGACCAGCGCACCTGACTTTAATGCGGGCGCCAATACGGACGCTATTCCCACTGCCGATCCCACTGACAATACCGGCGTAGAAGCCACTGCTTTAGAAACAAGCGCAGAAAATACGCCGCCTGCTACTAAGGCTCCCGTAGCGGCTACGCAACCATCAACGACTTCCCGCATCGCGCTACGCGAAAACGTGCCTGATCGTTACACGGTAAAACGCGGTGATACATTGTGGGCGATTGCGACGATGTTCTTAAAAGATGCGTGGCGCTGGCCAGAAATTTGGTACTTCAATAACAACATCCAAAACCCTCATTTAATTTATCCCGGCGATGTTATTCAGCTGGTCTATGTCGATGGCCAACCGCAACTGCGCTTAGCGCGTGATGGCACTACCGTACCGCAAGCCGACGTGCCACAAGGTATCGTCACGCGCACGATGACACCGGATGCACCACAAGGTATCAAGACCGTTAAATTAAATCCTCGCGCGCACGCGCAAAGTTTAGAAAGCGCGATTCCCACTATTCCCATCGGGGCTATTCAACCGTTTTTAATCGACACTTTAGTGGTCACTAAAAAACAACTGGAAAAAGCGCCGTATGTGGTCAGCAGTTTGGATGAGCATTTAGTCAACGGCATGGGGCACACCCTTTATGTGCGCGGTCTTGACGTCAAAAATGAACAAACACGCTTCAAGATTTATCGCCCGGGTCGCAAACTCAAACGCGCGAATAGTCGTGAAGTATTAGGTTATGAAGCTGTGTTGGTCAGTGAAGCTGATTTAAAGAAGGTCGGTGATCCTGCCACATTAGAAGTGGTTCGCAGTGTGCGCGAAACCTTGAACGGTGATCGCATCTTGCCGCCAGATGAAGGCCAAGTGTCTTACAACTTTGTGCCTAAAGCGCCGAAAGCTTTTATTGAAGGCCACATTATTGCGTTGATGGATGCGTTGACACAGACCGGCCAAAACCAAGTTGTCGTCATTGACCTTGGAGTACGTGATGGCATGGAACCGGGTACGGTGTTAGCGATTGATCATGCAGGCAAATCCATGCAAGACCATTACGTAGGCGAAAAAGTTCGCATGCCCGATGCGCGCGCGGGTTTGTTGATGGTATTTAAAGCCTTTGAAAGAGTGAGTTACGCATTGGTGATGCAATCATCACGGCCGGTACGCTTGAATGATTTTGTCCGTAATCCTGCGCCCGTGGGTGGCGATAAACTCAAGTAATTAAACGCGAACGATCCTGGCATGGACGCCCACTTGCCCAACAATCCTAACTTATCGGATTGGATCATTTTGCACTTAGCGCCGGGCTTAGGTCCGGCGACCGTGCAAGCCTTATTAGCTGAATTGGGTAGCGCCCACGCTATTCTGGCAGCGCCTCGATCCCGCCTGCAACACTATCGCTTAAGCGACGATTGCATTGATTCCATCAAACAACCCAACTCCGCCGCGGTAGATGCCACGCTGGCTTGGGCACAAGGCGCGCAACAGCATTTAATCTGTTGGGATGATGTACGTTATCCCGAAAGACTGCGCAGCATTTCTACGCCTCCGTGTTTACTCTACGTGCAGGGCGATGCAAATTTATTAAACGAACCACAGCTAGCCATGGTCGGCAGTCGCCATGCTTCACGCGGCGGTTTAGAAACCGCCACTGCCTTTGCACGCGATCTCAGTCAACGCGGTTTAATCATCACCAGTGGTTTAGCTGCCGGCATTGACGGCGCGGCACATGAAGGCGCGCTAGCTGCATCAGCGCCAACGATTGCGGTGATGGCTACTGGCATTGATTTAATTTATCCCAAACAACATCAAGCACTCGCGGCACGCATCATTCAACGCGGCGCACTCGTGACCGAAATGCCATTAGGTACTGCACCAAAACCGTATCACTTCCCGCAACGTAATCGCATCATCAGTGGTTTGAGTTTAGGCACCTTAGTGGTAGAAGCCGCTGCTCAAAGCGGTTCACTGATCACCGCGCATCATGCGATGGAACAAGGTCGCGAAGTTTTTGCGATTCCAGGTTCCATTCACAATCCCACCGCCAAAGGTTGTCATCACTTAATTCGGCAAGGCGCTAAATTAATTGAAACCAGCCAACAGATTTTGGAAGAACTCGCGCCGCATATAAAAAGTTATCTGCAACCGGCAACCAAGCCAGCCACAGACAATCATTCCACCTCCGCATTACCAGCGGATCATCAACAAGTTTTAGATAACTTAGGCTTTGATCCGATCGACTTTGATAGCCTGTTAGCGCGCAGCTCGTTAAACACTCAAGAGCTATCTTCGGTGCTTCTGATTCTCGAATTACAAGGTTTAGTCGAAACCTTGCCGGGTGGTCGTTTCAGCCGTTTAGCCTAAATTTCACAACTAGATTTGCCTAAACCCTACTTTTTGTGCAATTAATAAAAAAGGGGCGGCAAGCCCTCCTTATATAGTCAGAGATTGTTATGGCAAAAAACCTTGTGATCGTAGAGTCCCCGGCCAAGTCGCGGACCATCAAAAAATACCTCGGCAAGGACTTTGAAGTCCTGGCCTCTTACGGACATGTGCGCGATTTAGTGCCGAAAGAAGGCGCGGTTGACGTGGCGCATGATTTTTCCATGAAATACCAAATCATTGAAAAAAATGACAAACATGTTGCGGCCATTAAAAAAGCTATTAAAAAAGCCGATACGCTTTTTCTGGCAACTGACCCTGACCGCGAAGGTGAAGCGATCTCATGGCATCTAAAAGAATTACTGGATAAGGAAAAACTCCTTAAAGACAAAGAAGTGTTTCGCGTGGTGTTTCATGAAATCACCAAAAAAGCCGTTAATGTCGCGATTGCGAATCCACGCGCACTTTCAATGGATTTAATTAACGCGCAACAAGCACGGCGCGCGTTAGATTATTTAGTAGGCTTTAATTTATCGCCCTTGTTATGGAAAAAAATTCGTCGTGGTTTATCGGCGGGTCGCGTTCAAAGTCCTGCTTTACGTTTGATTTGTGAACGTGAAAATGAAATTCGTCGTTTTGATCCACAAGAATATTGGAGCATCGAAGCGGATTTAAATAAAGCCAAACAAAATTTCAGCGCCAAACTCAACTTGCTCGAAAATGACAAAGTTAAACAATTTACCGTTAACAATGACAAAACCGCTAATCAAGTCCGCGATAAATTATTGAAACTCGCTAACGGCACGTTAACGATTACGCAAATCGAACGAAAACAACGCAAACGTAATCCTTCTGCCCCATTTACAACATCAACACTGCAACAAGAAGCCGTGCGTAAATTAGGCTTTACTGCTTCGCGCACGATGCGCGTCGCGCAACAGTTGTATGAAGGCGTAGAAATTAATGGCGAATCGATTGGCTTAATCAGCTACATGCGTACGGACTCGGTCACCTTAGCGCAAGAAGCCTTAGATGATATTCGCGCATTTATTACCGAACGTTATGGCAAAGATAATTTGCCAGACGAAATTCGCGTGTTTAAAAACAAATCAAAAAACGCACAAGAAGCGCATGAAGCGATACGTCCTACATCGATTCGCCATGTTCCTGAAGAAATAAAATCTTTTTTATCGCTTGATCAATTCAAACTTTACAATCTTATTTGGCAACGTACGCTGGCTTGTCAAATGATGCACGCTACTTTAGATACCGTGGGCATTGATTTAGAAGCATCGCCGGGCAATAGTTTTCGCGCCAGTGGTTCTACTATTCGCCACGCCGGTTTTATGAATGTCTATCAAGAAGGCAAAGACGATAACAATAATGAAGATGAGGATGAAAAATTATTACCTGATTTAAAAGAAGGTGAAAAAGTTTCATTATTAGATATTCGTGCCGACCAACATTTCACCGAACCGCCACCGCGTTACACCGAAGCGACTTTGGTAAAATCATTGGAAGAATTTGGTATTGGCCGACCTTCAACGTATGCGAGCATTATTCAAACCTTGCAAGCACGCGAATATGTTGAACTCGACAAAAAACGTTTTACACCGACTGATGTAGGCGAAGTGGTTAATAAATTTTTAACTCAATACTTCACGCAATACGTCGATTATGATTTCACCGCACAGCTCGAAGACGAACTCGACTCCATCGCACGCGGTGAAAAAGAGTGGGTGCCGGTCTTAAGAGATTTTTGGTCACCGTTCAAACTATTAGTGGATAGCACCGAAACGGATGTTTCGCGCAAAGATGTAACCGCCGAACAAATTGAGGAACATTGCCCGAAGTGTAATAGCTTCTTAGAAATCAAACTCGGCAGGCGCGGCAAATTCATCGGCTGCACGGCGTATCCCGAATGCGATTACACGCGCAACTTAGACGACAGCAGCAGCGAACCAGAAATTATTCCCGATCGTAAATGCCCTGAATGCACCTCTGATTTATTAATTCGCAGCGGTAAATATGGCAAATTTATTGGCTGTAGTAATTATCCAAAATGCAAACACATCGAACCGTTAAATAAACCTGCCGACACCGGTGTGGTGTGTCCTGTTTGCAAAAAGCATAATTTATTAGAGCGTCGTTCACGTCGCGGCAAAACATTTTTTTCGTGTTCTGATTATCCAAGCTGTACGTATGCTACTTGGAACAAACCCATTGCCGATCCATGTCCTAGTTGTCATTGGCCAATCACGACGATTAAGACGACCAAGCGTAACGGCACTGAACGCGTCTGCCCACAAGAAGAATGTGGCTTTAGTGAACCCGCTGAACATTTAGCAGAAGCACCGGCTGATATCACTGAGATCGAGTAAGCGGTGTTAAATATTGCGGAAGCCGTTTTATGCTTACGTCGCGGCGGTGTTATCGCGTATCCGACTGAAGCCGTATTTGGTTTAGGTTGTGATCCGAATAATGAAACCGCCGCGCTGCATTTATTAGCATTAAAAAAACGGCCGATGCACAAAGGTCTCATACTCGTCGCAGCACACACTCAGCAACTAAACGAATTTGTTGCACCTGAAGTATGGTTAGATTATCCGCACACAGTCGCGAGCTGGCCAGGCCCACACACGTGGTTAGTGCCGTGTCGTAGTGATGCACCTGCTTGGTTAACCGGTGAACACACCAAACTCGCGGTGCGTATTAGTGCACATCCCGTCGTGCGTGAATTATGCAATGCATTTGGCGGCGCAATTATTTCTACCAGCGCCAACATTAGCGATGCACCACCAGCACGTAATGCAACGGAAGTCATCGCTCAATTTCCACAACAACTTAGCGGCATTGTTATCGGTGAAACCGGCGGCAATGGCAACGTCACCACTATTCACGACGCGGTGACCGGGCAACAACTCCGCTAATGATTATTCTTCATCCACTTGCTTGCTGCGGATATCCGTCATGAACATCAATATTGATGACATAAAAAAATATTTACTCGGTCTACAAGATCATATTTGTACATCTCTCGAAAAAGTCGATGCCAAAGAAAAATTTATTGAAGACAGCTGGCAACGTCCCGAAGGTGGCGGTGGGCGCACGCGCATTCTTAGTAACGGCGCAATTATCGAAAAAGGCGGCGTAGGTTTTTCGCACGTCATGGGTGACAGCATGCCCGCATCCGCAACAGCACATCGACCCGAACTCGCGGGACGCCATTGGGAAGCCATGGGCGTATCACTCGTTATACATCCATTAAATCCTTACGCGCCCACCTCGCACGCTAACGTGCGATTTTTTATTGCACACAAAGATGGCCATGATCCCATCTGGTGGTTTGGCGGCGGTTATGACTTAACACCGTATTATATTTTTGAAGAAGACTGCGTGCATTGGCATCACACCGCGCAACAAGCTTGCGCACCGTTTGGCAATAATGTTTATCCACGTTTTAAAAAATGGTGTGATGATTATTTTTATTTAAAACATCGCCAAGAAACTCGCGGCATCGGCGGCTTGTTTTATGATGACTTAAATGAATGGGACTTTGATACCTGCTTTAAATTCATGCAAGCCATCGGCAATAGCTACACCGAAGCTTATGTTCCTATTTTAGAAAAACGTAAAAATATTCCTTACAGCGAACGCGAACGCGACTTCCAACTGTATCGTCGCGGCCGTTATGTTGAATACAACCTCGTCTATGATCGCGGCACTTTATTTGGATTACAAAGCGGCGGGCGTACCGAATCTATATTGATGTCATTGCCACCATTGGTGACATGGAAATATAACTGGGCGCCAGAAGCGGGCAGTGCAGAAGCGAAGTTATATGAATATTTAAAACCGAGGGAGTGGGTGTTTTGAGGAAAATGTTAATATCGCTTTCGAAGTGGGCATTTCAACGGGGCAGGTTTATTCTACCTTCTTTAATTAGCTCTACAATAAGACATAGCTTTTAAGAGAATTCAAAACAATGATAGAAATTTAACAAAATTTTTTAACTATTTTAAAAAAATGTCCGTAGCATTTCTAATTGCAATTATTTCAGTCCTTGGATTAATTCTTTTTTTATCCGAAGAATATGCACAAATTCTTGCTATAGACGACATCAGAAATGAGTACAAAAAATTCTTGGGTCTCGCTTTCCTTGCGGCTTTATTTTTTTGTGCTGAACGATGCTTGCATTTTTTAATGCAACAATTTAAGCAAAATCAAAACCTTAAAAAAATGCAGAAAAATCTACATACACTAACTCCAGAAGAAAAAAATTACCTTATACCGTATATAAAAGATCAAAAAAATACCCAATACATTGGTTTAGAAGATGGTGTTATGGCGGGCTTACGCTCAAAAAATATTACTTATTGTCCAACGGTAATGGGCAATATAATTGAGGGTTTTGCATTCAACTTAGAACCTTGGGCACGAGAATATCTTGAAAAAAATCCGCATTTACTCAATAGTTATGCAGACTACCCTAGGAATTAAAGTAACGTAGCCCGTATAAAGTCGAATTGATTCGGCGTAAGCCGAGGATAAATAATAAGCATTAAAGAATACTCCCGGATTCCGGCTTCGCTCCATCCGGGCTACATTTTAATTGTTTGAGTTATTTCTGTGGGTATCGCGTTGCTCACCCACGCTACGTTACTTATAAAAGCAGAAGCGTTTCGCTCGTCGCTACGCGACTACAGCGAGTAACTTTTTGTTGTAACAAAAAGTCACCAAAAAATACTTACCCGTATGCCGTGTGCGTTAATGGAATTGAATTCCATTAACGCATGTCCTCGTCGCGTTTAAGGGCTGACGCGCCGCCTCAACGCAACATCCTGTTGCGATCGGCTCACATGAACATCCCTGTTCATGTGTCGCTACCCCTTAATCACCACTCGGCACACCATAACGGGCATTATCCCTTCGTTTGAGCACAAAGAGATTTTTAACTTCTCAAGATATTTATTCATTCGTGAATTTAAACAAAGGAACATTCCCCTCATGGCTCGCCAAGTGTTGCAAGGCTTGTCGGGAAAAACAAACAGGAGGTTTGTTTTAGTCCCGCCGCGACAAGGACGTCGCGTCGGGACGACCCGTTACAAGTCGTGCAATACGAGGGCACTGCGCGTGTTTGTTTACGCGCAGCGAGACATGGGGGAGCGTTTCTTTGGTTACTTTCTTGTCGCGACAAGAAAGTAACCGCCCGCCGGTGCGCAACCGGCTAATAAAATGCTTTTATAGAAAATACATTTATGACGACAGCAGATTTTTGCTTCTGCAAAATCTGCATTCATGCCATCCATGGTAGTCAGATGTTGCATTAAGGCAACGCATCAGCTCTTAACGATCAAAATGCCTTTAAATCCCTTCCATTAAGCAATTCAACCAAATGGTTGACTTCAAGAACCGACTCGCCTAAAGTTAACCATATGGTTGAATTATCTCCGCACAATTTAGATTTCGTATTTCAGGCGCTGGCCGATCCCACGCGCCGGGCTATTTTGCGTGAGATTTCACAACAAAAACGCAGCATCAGTGAGGTTGCGCGGCCTTTTAAAATGTCGTTGGCGGCGATTTCCAAACATTTAAAAGTGTTGGAACGCGCGGGTTTGCTGCACCGAGAAAAACAAGGCTGTACTTATTACATCAGCTTAAATCCGGACGCTTTGCAAAGCGCGGAAGAATGGATGGCGTATTACCAGCAGTTTTGGACTCACAATTTACGTTCATTGAAAAATTATTTAGAACAGGATAATCCCTAATGTCTACAAAAACGTACCAAACTCAAGTCACGCAATTTATTCAAGCAAAACGCGAAAAAGTGTTTGCCGCATGGACTTCGGTTGAGCATATCAAAAATTGGTTTGCCCCGGGCGCGATGACGGTAGCGCATGCGGAATGTGATCCACGCGTAGGTGGACATTATGTGGTGCATATGGATGGTCGTTGTTTAACGAATGTACAAGATGAATCTCAAAAGAAATTACATAAATTGTCGGGGGTTTATAAAGAGATTATTCCTAACGAAAAATTAGTTTTTACCTGGGGCTCGGAGAGTGAAGATCGTGTTGAAACATTAGTCACTATCGAATTTAAAGATCTCAATAATGGCACGAATGTTATTTTAACTCATGAACGCTTTATTACTGTTGAAAGCGCAGAACAACATAATGCTGGTTGGCATGGCTGTTTAGACAAGCTCAATCACTATATTGCAACACTTTAATTAAATCCAAGGAGTATTTTATATGAACATAAAAATTATCTTAATTTCCGCTGCTTTAATAGGCTCTCAGTTTGTATTTGCTAAAGAACATCATGCCGCACCTCCAGCATCACAAGAATTAAATTTCATGACAAGCTTGACCGGTAGTTGGGAAGGACTGAACAAGATGGGAAGTGATAAAGCAGAACTAACACGTGTCACTTATAAACCCACATCAGGCGGCACGGCCGTTATCGAAACCTTAGCGCCCGATACCTCACACGAAATGACCACCATGTATCATCAAAGCGGTAATTCCATGGCATTAACGCATTATTGCTCGATGGGTAATCAACCGTACATGAAACTTAAACAAGCCACCGCTAATAGTTTAAGTTTTGAAATAGTCGATGAGATGGGTTTGCAATCAAAAAATGAGATGCATATGCATGCGCTTAAACTCACATTAAAAGACTCGAATACGCTGGTACAAGAATGGACGAACTATGTTAATGGCAAAGCGACTCCAACGACAACGCTTAATTTTAAACGTCAACAAACTAAGTAAATTATAATTTCTTCAGACAGCAATTTAAGAAAAATAGCCAACTGTGTTAGCTATCTTTCTTTTTCGCACGTGGATGCGCTGCATCATACACTTTAGCAAGATGCTGAAAATCTAAATGTGTATAAATTTGTGTGGTGCTGATATCGGCATGGCCGAGTAATTCTTGCACTGCGCGTAAATTGCTCGATGATTCCAGCATGTGCGTTGCAAATGAATGGCGCAGCATGTGCGGATGTAGGTTTCTATCTAAGCCGTGTTTTATCGCCCATTGATCAAAACGTTGTTGTACGCCGCGCGCGCTGATGCGTTTACCGCGTTGGTTAATAAACAGCGCAGCGCCGGTGTCGGCTGTTTGCCATTGTTGGCGTTGTTGTAACCATAATTTAATGGCGGTAACGGCTTTTGCGCCAACAATGGCATCGCGCTCTTTAGAGCCTTTGCCTTGCACGCGTACTTCTCCGGCAGTTAAGTCAATATCGTGAATGTCGAGTTGGGTTAATTCGCTTAAACGCAAACCACCGGAATACATTAATTCCAACATTGCCCAATCGCGAATGTCGGCGGCGTTGTCAGGTTTGTGATCGAGCAGCTGATGAATTTGATCGACATCTAAAACATTGGGTAATTTTTTGGCGGACTTCGGCGCAAGAATATCAACGGCCGGGTTGTGTTTTGCTAAACCTTCGCGCAATAAAAATTTATAGAAACCACGCACGGTTGATAGATGTCGCGCGATGGAGCTGCCATTTAACCCTTGGCGATGACAACGCGCTGCGTAACTGCGCACATCATGATGCGTGATATCGCACCACTGTGCGCGCGGCAATTGATTTATATAGTCGGTGAAATGAATAAGGTCGCGCTGATAATTACTGATGGTGTGCGGCGAGTAACGTCGCTCAATACGAAGATAGTCGATAAATTTTAATACGGCTTGCTGCAAAACACTTGGACTATTGTCCGCCATATTAAGTGAGTTATTTTTGATACGTTGTTATTGCGCTGCTAATCAAATCACCCAGATGCGATAAAAACAAATGGCCCATGCCAGGATGAAACCGTTGTGGATCACGACTAGCCAACACTAATACGCCTAATAAAGTCACTGCTTTTAAAGGTACTAAAGCAGCAGACGCCACTTCATCTGTATGACCGCTAAATAAATAATTAATCTGCGCGTCGTTCAAGCGTCCACAAATAGGTTTGCCGCTGCGCAATACTTCTGAAAACAAAATAGATTGTGCGTGTGCGGACAATAACAAATCTGTGTCATCCGTTACCGCAGGTAATAAACGCAAACTAATAAAATCGGTTTTAAATGCATCACGCAGGCTGTCTTGCACGACCGCAATTACGTCACTCAAACTTTGGGTTGCTAATAGTTCACTGGCTAAATTATGTAATTGATTACTCAAACGTTCGTTATCACGCGCGATATGCACGAGTTCTAATAACTTGGCTTCTAATTCTTGGTTTTTAGTGCGCAACACGGCCGCTTGGCGTTCCATTAAGGAAACTGCGGTGCCAGCGCCGGGGTGCGGTAAAACTAATTTCGCTAACACATCCGTATGTTCCGCAAAATAATCAGGATGGTTAAATAAATATTCGGCTACTTGTTCGGCGCTTAAATTACTTTCGGCTATTTGCGTAGCGGCAAGCACCGCATTATCGTTTTCAGTTGTGTGCGTTTTCATCAGGTTGCCTTTAGGTCAATGCTGCCATCGAACACATGTTCGGCGGGGCCCGTCATCCACACGGGATGACCTTCACCTTGCCAGTTGATTATAAGGTCTCCGCCAGGAAGTGATACGGTTACTTGTGGTTTCAGCAAACCTTGTAACTGTCCAACCACGACGGCGGCGCAAGCACCGGTGCCACACGCTAAGGTTTCACCCACACCGCGCTCAAATACCCGCAAGCGTATATGCGTAGCATCCACGACTTCCATAAAACCCGCATTAACACGTTTTGGAAAACGCGCGTGTTGTTCGATTAATGCACCTAATTCTTTAACCGGCGCGCTATTTACATTTTCCACTTGCGACACTGCATGTGGATTGCCCATCGACACTGCGCCGATGGTTAATAATTTATCGGCCACCATTAATTCATAACGGGTTGCGCGTTTTTCAGCTTGGAAAGGGATTTCTTGCGGTTCTAAACGCGGCACGCCCATATTCACTTTCACCCAACCATTAGGCTCTCCGCTGAGCACTAAACGTCCGCTCTCCGTGTCGACAATCACTTCGGATTTTTTCGTTAAACCTTGAGCGCGTACAAAACGATAAAAACAACGCACGCCATTGCCGCATTGTTCAACTTCGCCGCCGTCTGCATTAAAAATGCGATATTTAAAATCCGCGCCAGCTTGTTCGGCTTTTTCGACTAATAAAATTTGATCGCAACCAATACCAAAACGTCTATCGGCGATAAAACGTAATTGTTCGCTCGTCAGTTGCAGGTTTTGAGTGACGCCGTCGAATACGACGAAGTCATTCCCTAAACCGTGCATTTTAGCGAAACGTAACATCACGCCTCCGGCAATATATGTTCATGCGCAAATAATTCAGCAATGGTTTCGCGCGCGCGCACAACATGCAAGGTTTCATCATCCACCATAATTTCTGCGGCGCGGGGTCTTGAATTGTAGTTAGAGCTCATCGCAAAACCATACGCGCCCGCCGAGCGAATCGCTAATAGATCGCCGGCTTTAATCGACAACAGACGTTCTTTACCCAAAAAATCACCGGTTTCACAAATAGGACCCACAACATCATACGTATGCGCAGGGCTATCACTATTTAATTGCACCGGCACAATGTCTTGCCATGCGTCATACAGTGTTGGTCTCACTAAATCATTCATCGCCGCATCAACAATGGCAAAATGTTTTTCTTGATTGTGTTTTAAATATTCAACGCGCGTTAATAACACACCCGCATTACCGACAATGGCGCGGCCGGGTTCCATTAAAATTTGCATATCTAAACCGGCCACTTTTTCTAACACCGCTTCAATTAATTCGCGCGGCAACGGCGGCGTTTCATTGTCATAACGAATGCCTAAACCACCACCAATATCTAAATGCGTTAAATGAATGCCCGCTGTTTTTAAATTTGCTACCAAGCTCAACACACGATCCAGTGCATCCATATACGGTGCAATGCGCGTGAGCTGTGAACCAATATGACAATCCACGCCTTCAATCCGAATATTCGGCATTTTTTGCGCATCACGATAAACACGTGCGGCTTCGTTAATGTCTATGCCGAATTTATTTTCTTTTAAACCGGTAGAAATATACGGATGCGTTTGCGCATCAACATCCGGATTCACACGAATCGAAATCGGCGCTTGTTTATTTAACCGCGCAGCTATGAGCTGAATTTGCGCAAGCTCCGCTTCGGATTCGACATTAAAACATTTAATGCCAATCTCTAAAGCACGCTGAATTTCATGCGCTTGTTTGCCTACACCGGAAAAAACTATTTTTTCAGGCACGCCGCCTGCAGCTAAGACGCGCTCTAATTCGCCAATAGACACGATGTCGAAACCCGAACCTAAGCGCGCAAATAAATTCAACACGGCTAAATTCGAATTGGCTTTCACGGCGTAACAAATTAAATGCGGCGTTTTACCAAACGCCACATCAAAGGCGTGCCAATGTCGTTCTAATGTGGCGCGCGAATACACGTAACACGGCGTGCCGTGTTGCTGAGCAATTGTTTCCAAGGAAACGTTTTCCGCATGCAATGCGCCGTTTTTAAAATTAAAGAAATCCATAGTGCCTATGCCTACTTATTTAATCGGTGGAATTGCTACTGCGTCAGTGGCTTGACCAGGCGTGATTACCGCGGCTTCATCCTTCGGTAAATATAAAGGACCTTTATTGCCACACGCGGCGAGATTACTCATAATCACACACCATAAAATCCATCCATATCCATTAATGCTCATGTGTATACCGTGAGTGTGGGTTGGAAAACGGGCAGTATACCGGGGCGCTTAGGCCTAGGGAATTCAACAGGAAAATAACACATGTTTAATCATATCCTCGCCATCGCTGTGTTATTGATATTGATGAGCATCCTGACCTTATTTCAATGCTTGCGCAGTGTTTATTACCGCCGCTTCGGTCACTCTTTTCTTAATCTATTGCTCACTGCTGCCTTTATGGGCGTCGGTGGTGGTTTATTGGCGCTGACGGCTAATTTGTATACCTATAAAAATCTCACTAGCGAAACCGTCATCGGCACATTAGAAACTGAATTCGTCGAATCACAAACCTATGCTTTGAAATTTATACCCGCAAATTCCGTAGATCCTCTCACTGGCAAAGACGCAACAGAAACGGATAAACATTGGGTGGTTTATGGTGATGAATGGCAAATAGATGCGCGTGTTATTAAATGGGACCCGCGCTTGACCGCAGCACTGGGTTGGACGCCGCTGTATCGCCTCGAACGATTAAGTGGTCGATATCGTGATGTGATGGATGAAAATAGCAAAACCCGTTCGGTCTATGATCTAAGAGAAGTAGGCGGTATCGAAATCGCGCCGTTGTTAGTACGCTTTAGTAAATGGTTACCGTGGATTGATACGCAGTATGGTAGCGCGACGTATGTGCCGATGGCGGATAAAGCCGTGTATGAATTACGTATGAGTTATAGCGGTTTATTAGCGCGGCCAGCCAATGACACTGCTAAAGAGGCGTTGGGGAATTGGCAATAATTTACTATTGCGTAACGTCGCTGGGTATTGCTGGATATATTAAGTTTCTGGCGAAATGATGTGGATTTGATCGCGGGCAACATCCATAAAAGGTGTTTGCATAATTTGCTCACCATTTAAATCCCAGATCTGCGCCGCGGTTACTGCTAAAAAACCTTTAGCGTCTAACATGTAATCCGTTAAACGAGCGCCCGGGATTAAATCAATCTCACCTTTAATAAGATAAGAGTCTGTCAAAATAATCACGCGTTGTCGGTGGGCAATACTCATATTAAAACAACCTCTGTGTGGTCCTTGGCAAAACGCCTGCTCAAGTATGACATTAACGGATATTAGTAGACGCGAAAGTATCTGAATCACGCAAGATATACAACGCAAGACAAGCCATCAACACCACCCACGCATCAAACCAACGGCCGTTTACCGACCAAGGGTGCAGATACTGCGTGTACGTTGCGGCCACAAAAGCAACTTGCATAAACAACACTACAAAATAGCTGACACCTTTTTTAACGCCTAACAGGAATGCCAACACAAAAAAACCTTGGACTAAGCCGATCACATACACCATCAGTTCATTTAAATTATTCACCATGTAATAACGTGCCCACACTGCTGCGGTATCGCCCGGGTTAATAAATTTATTAACGACGGAAATAAACATCACTACAAATATCGACAAGCGCAAAAGAAATAAACTAAAAGGCAAGCGATGCACAGGCAATCCCTCAAATAACCATTAAAAAATAAAAAACGTTAAGCAACAGCCACTAATGTTATAGCACGCTCAGGACAAGCGACAACACATAAACCACACGCTTGGCACGCATCGGCGTGTGGCGTGTACACGGTTTTTTTACCATGCAGTCGTGCTTTAATGCGCAAACCAAATGGCAAGGCACGATAATCCGTATCGGTTAATTGTCCGACTTCAAATACATTATAAGGACACACTTCTTCGCAATCGGCTTTGCCTTCACAACGATCACGATCAATGACCGGCACCCATTTGCCCGCAGGCGCTAAACACGCTTCACCCGGACGTTTAGGATCTGCCGCTGCTTTTCTTACTTTTGCTGGATTGGTTTTTTTTGTACTCATAACCATTATCCTTTAATGCGTTGTTTAGCGCGTGCAATCGCTGCTTTCACTTGTGCGGGTGCGGTGCCACCTATGTGGTCACGCGCAGCCACTGAGCCTTCTAAGGTTAAGACCGCAAACACATCCTCTTGAATGACGTTACTAAACGTTTGTAAAACAGTTATCGGCATATCGCTTAAATCTTTATTTTGCGCTTCGCACCACGCGACCGCTTTACCGACAATTTCATGCGCATCACGAAACGCGACGCCGCGCTTTACTAAATAATCGGCTAAATCAGTGGCCGTAGCATAACCACGTGCCGCGGCGCTATACATAACATCTTTGTTTACATGTATGTTCGGAATCATATCGGCAAACGCGCGCAAGCTATCGTGCAAGGTGTCAATTGAATCGAACAGTGGTTCTTTGTCTTCTTGATTGTCTTTGTTGTAAGCCAAGGGCTGCGCTTTCATTAACATTAATAAGGACATTAAATTACCACTAGCACGGCCCGCTTTGCCGCGTACCAATTCCGGCACGTCGGGATTTTTCTTTTGCGGCATGATGGATGAACCAGTACAAAAACGATCGGGCAAACGAATAAATTTAAATTGTGCCGACGACCAGTTCACTAGTTCTTCTGCTTGACGCGATAAATGCGTCATACATAAAGCTGCCGCCGCGCAAAATTCAATGGCAAAATCACGATCACTGACCGCGTCTAATGAATTTTCAGTGACGCTATCAAAGCCAAGTTGTTGTGCAACATAAGCGCGATCAATAGGATAAGTAGTGCCCGCTAATGCAGCGGCGCCTAAAGGCAACACATTCACGCGTTTACGACAATCAATTAAACGTTGTTGATCGCGCACTAACATTTCAAACCACGCCAATACATGATGGCCAAAAGTAACGGGTTGCGCGGTTTGCAAATGCGTAAAGCCCGGCATAATCGTGTCGGCATGTTGTTCTGCCAAACCAATCAAACCTTGTTGCAAACGATTTATTTGCTGCAAAATTATGTCAATCGCATCACGCAGATATAAACGAATATCGGTTGCCACTTGATCGTTACGCGAACGACCGGTGTGTAATTTTTTACCGGCAATGCCAATGCGATCGGTTAAACGCGCTTCGATATTCATATGCACGTCTTCTAAATCTACGCGCCATTCAAATTGACCGCTTTCAATTTCTTGTAAAATCACATCCAAGCCATCAACAATCGCGGTACATTCTGCAGTGGTTAATACGCCGATTTTTTCCAACATGCGCGCATGCGCTTTAGAACCTGCAATATCTTGACGATATAAACGTTGATCAAATGTCACGCTCGCCGTGAAGGCTTCGACAAAGGCGTCGGTGCTTTCAGCAAAGCGACCGCCCCACAATTTTTTCTGTTGCTCACTCATAAAGCTCTCCACACAAGCTGCGCAATATATCAGTGTCATGCCCTTATCTAAAGCATCCCCTCGGCGTTTGCTTGAATTGTCCGTGTATAATGCCGGCATCGCTCAAGGACGCTGCAACAACATATGACTGATGAAACCATTTCAGCGGATTTGCTCCCCAATTTTTGTAGTAATCGTGGGGTCTTACTGGTTGTTTTAATTGCAGAATTATTAGCGATGGTGCTGACCTTAGGCCGTGGCGGCAGTGCGGAAACCATGATCATTTATTTTGCCTACGCCTCGATGTTTATTCAAAGCGTCGCATTATGCGACGCGGGCTTATTGTGTTTAGCCCGTCAGTATTTGCACATGTTACGCGGCTGGTCATTAGCCGCCTTCGTTTATATTTTATTGCAATGCGTGACGCTGCTCCTGTCCGAAATAAGCTGGTGGGTCATGCAATATGTAGGCGCTGCCAGCGGCGTGCGTCACTTTCATTTATTGCTGCATAACCTGTGCATCAGCGCCATTATCACGGCAGTCGCCATGCGCTATTTTTATATTCGGCACCAACAAGACTTGCACCAACGCGCCGAAACCGAGGCACGCGTGGCTGCCTTGCAAGCACGCATTCGTCCACATTTCTTATTCAATAGTATGAATACCATCGCCAGTTTGGTGCATGACAAACCCGATGCAGCGGAAAGCGCCGTCTTAGATTTGGCGGATTTATTTCGCTCCACCCTCAGCGAACAACGCGCGGTTTCCTTAGCCGAAGAAATCGATATCGTGCGACGCTATTTGCGCATGGAACAATTACGCTTAGGTGATAGGCTCAGCGTTCAATGGAATATCCCCGACTATTTACTGGAATACCCTTTGCCCGCATTAATTTTGCAGCCATTGGTAGAAAATGCGGTTTACCATGGCATCGAGCCCTTGCGAGACGGCGGCCAAGTTGTCATTAATGGCCACGACACCACCAAGAGCCTGATTTTATCGGTGATAAACCCGGTTCGCGAAAAACGTCCCTCGCAAACGCATGCCCGTGGTAACCGCATGGCAGTAGACAATATTCGCCAACGGCTTAAACTGGCCTACGGTGACGCAGCCAGTCTGCGCATGGAAGAAGACGAAGGTGAATACCGGGTGTTTTTAGTGATTCCTAAAGTGATGGAGCTTGAATGAGAGTTTTAATTGTTGATGACGAAAGTCCGGCGCGCGAACGTTTAAAGCGTTTAATTCTGAGCGAAACCGAATGCCAAGTGGTTGGTGAAGCGAGCAATGGCGTAGAAGCGATTGCCGAGTTTAATCGCTGCCATCCTGATGTTATTTTGCTCGATATTCGCATGCCTGAAATGGATGGCTTGGAAACAGCCCGTCATTTAATGCGCAACGAAACGCCTCCGGCCATTATTTTTACCACCGCTTATAGTGATCATGCTTTAGAAGCGTTCGAAGCTCACGCGGTAGATTATTTATTAAAACCCGTTCGCATTGAACGTTTACAAGAAGCCTTAACCACTGCCAAACGTAATACCCGTGCACAAATCGAACGGGTGCATGACACGGCCGGCGGCGATGCGATCCGTACGCATATCTGTGTACGACTGCGCGGCAACTTGGAATTGATTCCAATTGATGACATTGTGTATTTCCAAGCGGAACATAAATACGTCACGATTCGTCATAAACAAGGCGAAGCGTTAATCGAAGAATCATTAGTTAATCTTGAACAAGAATTTGGCGAACGTTTTTTACGTGTGCATCGCAACGCCTTAGTCGGCATTAGCGAAATTCATGGCTTAGAAAAAAATACGTCGGGCGTACATCGCATCACACTCAATTCTGTCGATGATCGCTTGGATGTTAGTCGTCGTCATTTACCCACTGTGCGTAAATTTTTGCGCGGTTAAGAAATCGAGAAACTATGCACATATTAAAAATCGCCACCCGTCAAAGTCCATTGGCTTTGTGGCAAGCTGAGTTTGTTTCAGCTGAATTAAAACGCTTACATCCTGGTTTAGAAATTGAACTCATTAAAATGCAAACTCAAGGCGACATCATTCTCGATTCGCCTTTAAGTAAAATCGGTGGCAAAGGCTTATTCGTTAAAGAACTCGAACAAGGGTTATTAGAAGGTCGTGCCGATATTGCGGTGCATTCGATGAAAGACGTGCCGATGGATTTTCCTGAAGGTTTAGGTTTGCCAGTCATCATGGCACGCGAAGCGCCTACGGATAGTTTTGTCTCGAACCACTATGACTCATTAGAAAGTTTACCGGCGGGTGCAAAAATTGGCTCATCTAGTTTGCGTCGCCAAGCGTTAATTCGGAATCGGTTTCCGCATTTAATCGTGGATAGTTTGCGCGGCAATGTTGGCACTCGTTTAAGTAAATTAGATGCCGGGCATTACGATGCGATTATTCTTGCCACCGCCGGTTTAAAGCGTTTAGGTTTACATGCGCGCATTCGCGCCGAGCTCCCACCGGAAATTAGTTTGCCTGCGATTGGCCAAGGCGCTTTAGGCATTGAAGCGCGCGTCAACGATAGCGCGATTTTGGCTTTAATCGCACCGTTAAATGATCCAAAAACATTTATCTGCGTTACCGCCGAACGCGCTTTAAACAAACGCATGCACGGTGGCTGCCAAGTTCCGATTGCGGGTTTTGCTTTATTGGAAAATGATAATTTATGGTTACGCGGTTTAGTTGGCGATCCTGCAGGCGGTGCTTTAGTTGACGGCGAAATTCGCGGGCCGCAACAAAATGCTGTGCAGTTAGGTATCACCTTAGCAGATGATTTGCTCCGTCGCGGTGGCGATAAAATTCTCGCCAAACTTGGTTTAAGCAACGAGTAACCATGATGATAGATGCGTTGAACGGCACACTCGCCGGACGACACATTGTTGTCACTCGTCCTGCGCATCAAGCGGATAATTTATGTGCGCAATTAGAAAAAGCTGGCGCTGTTGTGTGGCGATTTCCAAGTTTGGACATTACGCCGCTGGTTGACGCGGCACACATACAAGCGGCTTTGCAAAAACTAAAACCGCATGATTGGTTATTATTTGTTAGTCGTAATGCCGTAACGTTGACCGCAACTCATTTGTTGCAATATCTGCAAACGACAGAACGTCCGCGTATTATTGCGGTCGGCGCAGCTACCGCGCAGTGCTTGCAGGAATTAGGTATCGCATTAACATTTGCGCCGCCTGCGCCGTATAACAGCGAAGCATTACTTGCGCATGAATTATTGCAGCACGTACAGCATCAACAAATACTGATTGTTCGGGGTCAAGGCGGCCGTGAATTATTACGCGAAACGCTAGAACAGCGCGGCGCTCATGTTAGTTATCTAGAAGTCTACCGCCGTGATGCTGCCGATTTACCCATCGCGCTAATCACGCAACTTAGTAATGCGCTTGCGCAACATACTATTGATGCTTTGATTATTACTAGCGAAGCCAGTTTGCATGCTTTAATAGATGCCTTGGCAATTAAAGATACGCCGCCTGTGTGGCAAACACGTTTAGTCGTCATCAGCGAGCGTTTATATACTGTTGCTCGTTCGCTAGGATTTAACGGCGACATTTGGATCGCGCAAACGGCAAGTGATGAAGCCATAATTAATTGTTTACAAAATGGTTTCCACGCCTAAACTTTCCCCTATTATATTAAAGAATTTATACTTAAAGAATTGATAACGTTATGACTGAAGAATCGAATACGACACCTCGCAGCAACAAAAGATTTCCACTGTTTAGCGCTGCGTCACCGTCAAAACCTGCTTCGCGATTATTATGGATAATCTTATTATCCAGTTTTACTTTTTATATACTGACGGCCATTTGGTTTTATGAACGCCAAAAAACCTATAAACGCGCATTGTCTGAAGTGCGTAAAAATATTCGCAATCTAGACGACCATCCGGCAATTATTGGCATCAAGCATCGCATTAGCGATAACGAAACTCGTTTGCAGAACGAATTAGCATCTGCGCAAACGCGCCAAAAAACACTGGAAGATTCATTTGAAAAAACGCGCGAACTTATTAATCGCGATCAAACCGGTTGGATTATTACCGAAGTTGAATATCTATTACGGCTAGCACAAGTCCGCTTGAATTTAGCCTACGACGCACCCAGCGCACGCGAAGCTTTAAAAATTGCCGATCAACGTTTAGCTTCTTTAGCAAATCCACGCTTCCTACCGGTAAGAGAAATATTGGCTACTGAAATTAATGCCTTAAATGAAATGCAAAATCCTGCCGTCGACGAAATTAGCAGCAATTTATTGGCGGCGAATCAACTGCTTAACACCTTGTCACCTGATGCTTATTCTTTTGTAACCGCGCCCATCGCGGCCAATCAAAATCCCAACTGGTTTGAGCGTTTATTAAACGCACTAGGCTTTCATCGATTCTCAGCTTTTCCTGACAAGCTTAGCTTGCAACAAGTTTTTTATCTTAAAGAACAATTGCGCTTAGAATTAGACGGCGCACGTTTTGCATTGTATCGATTAGATAAAGAAAATTTTACGATGCATTTGCAAACCTGCTTAAATCTTTTAAACGCGCATTATGATCAAAAAAATGCCGTTATCGCGCAACTCATCACTCAGCTTGATACCTTGTTAACAAAATCCACTTTCCCTGCGCCGCCTAACATTAGTGGATCTTTACAAAAACTTCGTCAAATCACTCACCCATCGCCTGCCGCACTATGAACCGTCGTTTATTATTAATTACGCTTGCGTTAATTTTGGCCCTTCTTTGGCTGATAGGACAATGGCAACAACCTTTTGGCTTGGTATTTATCACCAATGGTAAATGGACGTTTGAAAATTCACTTAATCGCAGTTTGATTATTGCGCTGCCTTTGTTTTTTATTAGTTATTTTTTGATTCGTTTAAGTCTTAAATTATGGCGCGCACCCCGCGAATGGCGCCGTCACAATCGCCGCCGTCATACTGAAAAAGCGCGCAGATTTTTGGTGAAAGGTTTGATTGCATTAAGCGAAGGCGATTGGGCCACAAGCGAACGGTTGTTATTGCGTAACGTACAAAGCAGCGAAACTCCTTTGTTAAATTATTTATTAGCCGCGCGCGCCGCCCAACAACAAAACGCGGATAGCCGCCGTGATATGTATTTACAAAAAGCCAGCACGATCACGCCCGAAGCAAATCTAGCCATTGGTTTAACGCAAGCTGAATTACAATTGCAACACGGTCAATATGAACAAGCACTTGCCACTCTAAATCATTTACGTGAACACACGCCTAAACATCAGCATGTTTTAAAACTCATCAGCCGTGCTTATAGCAATTTTGGCGAATGGCGCAAACTGGCGGATATATTGCCCGCACTGCGTAGCCAAAAAATTCTTCCTGATGAAAAATTACTTTTATTAGAACGCCAAACCTATGCTGAACTTTTACGTTCTGTAGCAAAATCACCCGCCACACTTTCGCTAGAACAACATTGGGAAGCGCTGCCCAAACAATATCGTGAAGATGTAGAAATTTTACGGGTCTATGTGCAATGCTTATTAGCATCGCCCGATCCGCAATTAGCCGAACGACCTGTGCGTGAATTTTTAAACAAAGAATGGGATGAAGACTTAGTGCGTTTATACGCGCTGATTCCTGACGCAGACACCAACAAACAATTAGAAACTACTGAACAATGGCTTAAAGACCAAGGCCGCAGCCCCATGCTGTATTTATCGCTCGCGCGTTTTAGTGCGCGCCTACAACAATGGGGGCGCGCACGTGTTTATTACGAACGCAGCATCGAACTCAAAGCCAGTATTGACGCGTATGCAGAATTAGGCGATTTGTTAGAAACTTTAGGCGAAGCCGATTCCGCATTTGAATGTTATCGCAAAGGTTTACAATTATTCACCGCTGATTCTAAACGTCGCAATTATAATCGCCGCACATTAGCAGATTTTCGTAACAGCACTTTATGAGCGTATTAATCATTGGTTGTGGCGACATCGGTTTACGTATCGCGCAACAATTATTACACGCGCAACACTCTGAACAAATCTACGGCTTAGTGCGTTCCGCAAATGCAGCAAGCCATTTAACTAAGCAAAATATAAAACCTGTTTTAGCGGATCTTGATCAAACCATTACACTGCCAACATTTACCGATGCGCTGTCGATTATTTACACCGCGCCGCCAGCACAACAGGGCATGCACGACACACGACTGCAAAATTTCTTACGCGCACTCAACACACAAAGCGTTAATCGCATTATCTATATTAGTACTAGCGGTGTGTATGGTGACCACAAAGGTAATTGGGTAGACGAAACCACGCTGGTTAATCCACAAACTGAGCGCGCTAAACGCCGAGTTGACGCAGAACAACACATCCAAACATTCGCGCAACAACAAAACTGCGCTGCGGTTATTTTACGCGTTCCTGGCATTTATGGACCAGGACGTTTGCCCATTGAACGCTTACAAAGCGGCGAAGCGATTATTGATCCCGCCGAAGCACCGTATACCAATTTAATTCACGCCGATGATCTCGCCAGTATTTGTGTCGCCGCGCTAACCAAAGGCAAAGGCATTTACAACGTCAGCGACGGCACACCGCTTCGTAACAGCGATTATTATTTAGCCGTCGCAAAACTTGCAGGCTTACCGATCCCGTCGTTTATTTCACTAACAGAAGCGCAACAGCAATTTTCCGCCATGCGTTTAAGCTTCATCAACGAAGCGCGGCGTTTGCGGATTAATAAACTGGAAAAAGAAATTGCGCCGGTATTGCGATATAGAAATTTAGCTGAAGGTATTAAAGCGTCTTTATTAGAAAAGTAAATGGGGGGGGGGGG
>JACDDA010000002.1:0-156241 GCA_013817245.1 Gammaproteobacteria bacterium | reverse complement strand
CCCCCCCCCCCCCCCCCCCCCCCCCCCCCCCCCCCCCCCCCCCCCCCCCCCCCCCCCCCCCCCCCCCCCCCCCCCCCCCCCCATTGAATCTCTACTCCACTATGATGTTACGTACATTCAAGAAATGAGATTTGATTTTAACAACAGAACAAAAGCGTTTCGCTCGTCGCTACGCGACTACAGCGAGTAACTTTTGATTGCCATGGATGGCATGAATGCAGATTTTGCAGGAGCAAAAATCTGCTGTCGTAACAAAAAGTCACCAACGCTGCTTTATTGCATCCCTGCAATCGCGGCATTCGAACATCCTGTTCATCAAATACTTGCCCGGCTGTTGTGTACTTTAATGGAATAACATTCCATTAAAGTATCCCCTCGTCGTGTTTAAGGGCTTACGCGCCTCCTCAACGCAACATCCTGTTGCGATCGGCTCACATGAACATCCCTGTTCATGTGTCGCTATCCCTTAAACACTTCTCGGCACATCATAACGGGCGCTGTCCCTTCGCTTAGTATTTCTGAAAACTTACAACCCTTCTGTGAATTAATTTATTTCTAAAATAGAACCAAGAACATGCCCCTATGGCTCGCCGAGTGTTTGAGTTGTGCTCGGGGAAAACAAACAGGAAGTTTGTTTTAGTCACGCCGCGACAGGGATGTCGCGTCGGGACGACCCGTAACAACAGATCAACCGAGAGGGAACTGCGCGTAATATTTACGCGCAGCGAGACATCAGGGGAGTATTTTTTGGTGACTTTTTGTTACGACAAAAAGTCACTCGCTGTAGTCGCGTAGCGACGAGCGAAACGCTTTAGTTTTTAATTAAACTAAAACATACAGTGCAATAAGCACAACACATTGCGTATTACTTTATGCGGATATTTACAAACAGACGCCCAAATTATAAATGGTCGGAGTGATAGGATTCGAACCTACGGCCCCTGCCTCCCGAAGGCAGTGCTCTACCAGACTGAGCTACACTCCGATACTGTTGCGCATTATAACGCCGCGTTATTAGAACAGGCGAGTTTAACTTATTGCTGACGATCGACTGCGTACGCCGCTAACATCAGCAAAGCTTGTTTATATTCGCTGTCGGGTAATACGGTTAACGCATCGCGTGCTAGTTGCGCTTCTTGTTGCGCCATTTTTTGCGTGTATTGCAATGCGCCGGTTGCTTGGATTGCTGCTAATACAGTGGTGATACGTTCACGGCCACCTTGTTCAATGGCTTCACGAATTGTTTTGATTTGCGTGCTGTCACCTTGGCGCAAAGCATATATCAACGGTAAGGTTGGTTTGCCTTCGGCTAAATCATCACCCACATTTTTGCCGATGCTTTCTACCGTCGCGCTGTAATCCAAGACGTCATCAATCAATTGAAACGCGGTTCCTAGATGACAACCATAGGCGGCTAATGCGCGTTCGGTTTCAATAGCTTGCTCTGTTAATACGGCGCCTAATTGAGTACCGGCTTCAAATAGTTTGGCGGTTTTGCTGCGTATGACGGTTAGGTAATCTTGTTCGCTAGTATCTGCATTATGAATATTCATCAATTGCAAAACTTCGCCTTCGGCGATGATGTTGGTCGCGTGTGCGAGGATACCCATGATTTTCATGCGGTCGAGTTCGACCATCATTTCAAATGCGCGCGAGTATAAAAAATCACCAACTAATACTGCCGCTTCATTGCCCCATAAGGCATTGGCGGTATCACGGCCGCGACGTAGATCGGAAGCATCGACAACGTCATCATGCAATAAAGTGGCGGTGTGAATGAATTCAATAATGGCGGCGGCTTGAATGTGTTGTTGGCCTTGGTAACCGCACGCACGCGCTGCTAGCAGCACCAACAGGGGACGCAGTCGTTTGCCGCCGCTGTGGATTATGTAGCTGGCCAATTGGTCAACCAACGCGACTTCTGAATGCAGCCGTTCTGTGATCAATACATTCACTGCGGCCATGTCGTTAGCCGTCAAGGCGCGGATTTCATCCAATGTCATAGCAGCATGCTTACGGGTTACCTTGCTCGCGGAATTTAATGGCATTTTTACTAATAAATGCGGCCGGGCATCCTAGAAAGGGGGTGAGCAACTGTCAAGCAATCCACAGCTTAAAGCCGTTGGGCGAAAGCAGCATTTGACCTTAGCTCAGCGAAATTATAGAATCGCGACCCTTTTTAGTGATGAACTACAGCCTAGGCAAAATCCCATGTACGCAGTAATCAAAACCGGTGGCAAACAATACAAAGTCTCTGAAGGCGATACCATTCGCATCGAAAAATTGCTCGCCAATGAAGGCGAAAGCATTGATTTTGATGATGTTTTGTTGATCGCAGACGGCGACACAGTCAAAGTAGGCGCACCTTTTATCAATGGCGGCAAAGTCACCGCCAATGTCACCGCTCATGGCCGTGGCAAAAAAATCGACATCATCAAATTCCGTCGCCGTAAGCATTATCGTAAACAGGCTGGTCATCGCCAGCACTATACTGAAGTGCACATTACCGGCATCAGCGGTTAACAGGAGCCTTATAAAATGGCACATAAGAAAGCAGGCGGTAGTACTCGTAATGGTCGCGATTCCCATTCCAAGCGTTTGGGTGTTAAGCGTTTCGGCGGCCAAGTCGTTAAAGCGGGCAATATTATTGTGCGCCAACGCGGTACGCAGTTTCATCCTGGTTTGAATGTAGGTTTGGGTAAAGACCACACCTTGTTCGCGACCAGCGAAGGCCGCGTAGAATTCACAATTAAAGGTCCCCACAAGCGTACCTTCGTGAATGTTGTCCCTGCTGCTGCTTAAGCAGTAGCATGTTCGCCAGGAATGAATCAAAGCCTCGTCCCTGGACGAGGCTTTTTTGTATGAGCAGAATATCATCATGAAATTTATCGACGAATCCAACATCATTGTGCAAGCAGGTAATGGCGGTAACGGCATTGCCAGCTTTCGTCGTGAAAAATATATTCCTTTTGGCGGCCCCAATGGCGGCGATGGCGGTAATGGCGGCAGCGTTTATTTGGTTGCGGACGTTAACTTAAATACCTTGGTCGACTTTCGGCATGAACGCTTTTTTCAAGCACAAAACGGTGAAGGCGGCGGGAGTGCTGATTGCACCGGCCGAGGTGGCGCAGATCGCGAAGTGCGTGTGCCCCAAGGTACTTTAGTGTATGACGCCGACACTGAAGAACTTATTGGCGACCTTACTGAAGATGGTCAACGTCTGTTAGTCGCGCAAGGTGGTTTTCACGGGATTGGTAACGCACGTTTTAAAACGTCGACCAATCGCGCGCCACGTCAATTTACGGCCGGCACGCCCGGCGAACGCCGTGAATTGCATTTGGAATTAAAAGTGTTGGCAGACGTCGGTTTGCTCGGCATGCCAAACGCAGGTAAGTCGACCTTAATTCGTGCGGTCTCAGCCGCGCGCCCTAAAGTAGCTGATTATCCTTTCACAACGTTGCATCCCCAACTGGGCGTAGTGATGGTTGATGCCTTGCGCAGTTTTGTGATCGCGGATATTCCTGGTTTAATTGAAGGTGCCGCAGAAGGCGCAGGTTTAGGTATACAATTTTTAAAGCATGTTTCGCGTACGCAGTTATTGTTACACGTGGTGGATCTTGCGCCTTTTGACGAAGAACATAATCCTTTGGATGACATTAATATTATTGCCCACGAGCTAGAAAAGTTTGATGCGGATTTAGCCGCTCAACCGCGTTGGTTAGTATTAAATAAAACTGATTTATTACCTGCCGAAGAAACCGCTGCACGCAAAGCTGCATTGTTAAAAGCGTTAAATTGGCAAGGACCGGTATTTGATATCTCAGCGATTAAAGCTAACGGCACGCGTGAGTTATGCGGTCGCATCATGGATTATCTTGAAGAACAAAAACGTAAACAATCAAGCTTATGAACACACGCGCTACACTGACTCAACGACGTCGTTTAGTAATTAAAATTGGAAGCTCTTTAATTACGCGCGATGGCCAAGGTTTAGCGGTTGAACTCATGGCCGATTGGGCGCGTCAGTTAGCAGAACTTGCGCAAACGCCACGTGAAATTGTTTTAGTTTCATCCGGCGCAGTAGCAGAAGGTATGGCGCGTTTAGGTTGGAAGCAAAGACCGCATGCCTTGCATGAATTACAAGCCGCAGCCGCTGTTGGACAAATGGGTTTAATCCAATGTTATGAAACGTCGTTTAAACAATTTGGCTTAGCAACCGCACAAATTTTATTAACGCATTCAGATTTATCGGATCGGCAACGTTATTTAAATGCGCGCAGTACTTTGAAAACCTTGCTCGCGTTAAAAACCATTCCGATCATTAATGAAAATGACACAGTGGCCACCGAAGAAATTCGATTTGGTGATAACGACACACTGGCGGCATTGGTTGCGAATTTAATTGAAGCGGATACTTTAGTTATTCTGACCGATCAACAAGGCTTATTTAATAAAGATCCGCGTCAACACAGTGATGCAACGCTCATTAGCGAAGCGCAAGTGAGTGATCCGCAATTACAAACCATGGCAGGCTCTAGCGGCGGCGCTTTAGGTCGTGGTGGTATGTTGACTAAAATTCGCGCATCCCGTATCGCTGCGCGCTCCGGCGCTGACACTTTAATTGCAAGTGGCCGAGAATCAAATGTGTTACCGCGTTTATTCGCGGGTGAAAATATCGGTACGTGGTTACAAGCAGGACAAGCGCCTTTAAATGCACGCAAACGTTGGTTAGCAAGCGGTTTAACGCCACGTGGATCTTTAGTGTTAGACGATGGCGCAATTAAAGTATTAACCCAAGCCGGCAAAAGTTTATTGCCAGTCGGCGTAATTGAGATTGAAGGTGATTTTCAACGCGGTGATTTAGTGCGTTGTGTAGATAAAAATGGCCAAGAAATTGCGCGCGGTTTAGTTAACTACGATGCCGATGAAGCCGCTCGTATTAAAGGTCATGCCTCACATCAGATAGAAGCATTATTAAACTATATCGACGAACCCGAATTAATACATCGCGATAATTTAGTGCTATCTTCAGACGTATAGTATTTTTAAAACCAGCAAGGATTGCGCGTCTATTGCTTATGCTGCTGCAAAGGCTAGAGGGAACATCATATGAATATCGTCGCTACTGTACTCATCATTGTCATCATCGCGCACTTCGCGTTATTTTTTAATGCCAAACCGCGTCGCCATTTACGTCGACTCTTACAGGGTTTATTCATTATCGCGGTAGGCGGCGGTTTATTAGGCTTAGGTATTTTATTGCGCGTGGCGATTCATTCTTCAGGACTAACAGAATGGACGTGGTTAAGTTACAGCCTATTGTATTCACCCGTGGTCATTTGGCCGCTGAGTTTATTCACGCATCACTTCAGCAAGCCTCACGCCGCACATTCTTAAAGATTTATGAAATACCAGACATAAAAAAACCGGCGTAAGCCGGTTTTTTTATTATGCAAAATTAATTCGCACTATTTTATTAATTAAACCATCGCACGAACGCGGTCATTTAAACGACTTTTATGTCGCGCAACTTGGTTGCGATGCACTAAGCCTTTATTAACCATGCCATCAATGATGGGACGCGCTTCGTTAAAAGCAATTTGAGCTGCACTTTTGTCACCAGCGCGAACCGCTTTTAAGACACGCTTAATAGAGGTACGAAAACGTGAACGTAAACTCGTATTGTGTTGGCGGCGAACTTCAGCCTGTTGTGCGCGTTTTCTAGCTTGTACTGTATTAGCCACGGAATACCTCGTGCCTATCTGGATTTAAGGGGACGCGATTCTGGCAAACTGGCGGGCCGAAGTCAATTCGTCAAACTAACAATACGGTTCATTCGGATGAGATTCAGACCAGCTGCAGGATGTCCGCGAACCCGTTAGACTGCGCGCCTTATTTCGTAGGAATTAATCCGCTGTGACTACCGCGCCACTTAACATCAGCAATAATCCTAAAAGACCCGGTTTATTGCGTTCAGGCCTGATTTTTAGCGTGTTTACCTTACTTTCACGGGTCATGGGATTTGTTCGTGACGTGGTCATTGCCAATATATTTGGTGCCAGTGCGGCTTCTGATGCCTTTTTTGTGGCCTTTAAAATCCCCAATTTTTTCCGGCGTTTATTTGCAGAAGGTGCTTTTTCACAGGCTTTTGTACCCATTTTTGGCGAATACCAAACTCAAGAAGATCGCACCAAATTACGGCTCTTAGTCGCTCGCACAGCCGGCACCTTAGGTGGCGTGTTATGTCTGTTATCCATCGTTTTTATGCTCGCGGCGCCTTTAGTCATTAGTGTTTTTGCGCCAGGTTTTATTGGTGATCCCAGCCGTTTTGATTTAGCCAGCGATATGCTGCGCATTACTTTTCCTTATTTATTATTAATTTCACTCACCGCGCTCGCCAGCGGCGTTTTAAATTCTTTTGATCGCTTTGGTGTGACCGCGTTTACGCCAGTGTTGCTGAATATCTCCATGTTAGTAGCCGCCATTTATTGCACACAATTTTTTGATCCACCGATTTTAGCCTTGGCGTGGGGTGTATTTGTCGCGGGTGTGGTGCAATTACTTTTTCAATTACCTTTTTTAGCCAAACTCGAATTATTAAGCTGGCCCCGCTGGGGTTGGCGCGATACCGGCGTACAAAAAATAATTAGCCTGATGGTGCCGGCCTTATTCGGCGCAGCCGTAGTACAAGTTAATTTGTTAGTAGACACCATCATTGCTTCGTTTATGCGGCCCGGCAGCGTGACGTGGTTGTACTACGGGGACCGATTAGTAGAATTTCCCTTAGGTATTTTTGGCGTGGCCTTAGGTAGCATTATTTTGCCGCGTTTATCGCGTCAGCATGCCAGCCAATCCATGGATTCTTTTGCGACTACCTTAGCGTGGGCTTTAAAACTCGCGTGGTTAATTGCATTGCCGGCCACGGTGGGTTTAATTATGTTGGCAGAACCTATTGTGATCAGCCTTTTTCAACACGGCCAATTTAGCGCGGAAGACGCCACTATGTCCGCGTGGGCATTAATAGCGTATAGCATCGGTCTGCCTGCCTTCATTTTGCTGAAAGTACTCGCGCCCGGTTTTTATGCACGACAAGATACACGCACGCCCGTCAAAATTGGTATGTACGCGATTGCCGCCAATATCGTTTGTAGCTTGGTGTTAGCCATACCCCTATTTTTAGCGGGTTTTCACGCGGCTCATGCCGCCTTAGCCTTCGGCACTAGTTTAGCCGCCTGGTTACAAGCGGGCTTGTTATGGCGTGGTTTACGTAAACAAGGTATTCACCAGCCACATGCTGATGCGCGCACGTGGCTTTTAAAAGTGCTAACGGCTTCGACAATTATGGGCGTGGTGTTATGGCTGGTGATGTCGAAGCAATGGCAAACACTCTCCATCCTCGAACGCGGTGTAGGTTTATTGTTCACTATCAGCATCGGTGCTGCTGCGTTCACGATTACGCTGTTTGCTTTAGGTGTACGCCCACGCCATTTACGTCATTAAATTTGCTAATTTAGGCCTAATTAGACGAGGAAATGCCACGGCAATCAGCACGTGCCGTATAATCGCGACCGTGAATATTATTCGTGATCAACATAATTTGACGACTGCTCAACCTGCTTGCGTTGCAACCTTGGGGAATTTTGATGGCGTGCATTTAGGTCATCAAGCGGTATTAAAAAGTTTGTTGGAAAACGCAAAAATGCGCGGCTTGCCCGCCACTGTCATTACTTCAGAACCTTTGTCTAACGAATATTTTATGCCCGACAAAGCGCCACCACGACTCACGCGTTTTCGCGAAAAATTAGTTTTATTTAAACAGTTAGGCATTGAACAAGTTTATTGCCAACGTTTTAATGCGCGCTTAGCGAATATGCCCGCGCAAGATTTTGTTGAACGCATTTTAGTGAACGGTTTAGGCGTAAAACATTTAATCGTCGGCGACGATACGCGCTTTGGCCATAAACGCGCCGGTGATTTTCAGTTGTTACAAAACATGGGCGCGATCCATGGCTTCAGTGTGCAAAACACGCAAACGTTAACAGATGATGTGTTACGCATTAGCAGCACGCGCATTCGTGAACATTTACAAAATGGTGAAATGGATGCGGCGGCGCATTTGTTAGGACGTCCCTATCATATGGCAGGACGCGTAGCACACGGCGATAAACGCGGCCGCGAATTAGGTTATCCAACCGCAAATATTCATTTAAAAAGACGGCAAACACCCGTGATGGGTATTTTTGCTGTCACTGTTAGTGGTATTGATGCGCAAGCTTTGCCGGGTGTTGCGAGCATTGGAGTACGCCCTACTTTTGGTGGTGGCCAATGTTTATTAGAAGTGCATTTATTTGATTTTCAGCGCGATATTTATGGGCGCCATGTGGAAGTACATTTTTTACACAAATTACGTGATGAACAATATTTTGCTTCGATTCCTGCATTAATCACGCAAATGGATGAAGACAGTCGTCAAGCACGCGCTTTTCATCAACAACATTTATTAACGCGGACGCAGTAACCATGCAGCTAAAGCGAAAACACATCTATTTAAAAAATTTAAATCTTCTATAGGCCAACTGTGACCGATTATAAAGACACCTTGAATCTTCCTAATACCAATTTCCCGATGAAGGCGAATTTGGCGCAACGCGAACCCGAACGTTTAGCGCAATGGCAAGCAGAAGATCTTTATCAAAAAATTCGTGCGGCGCGCGCTGGGCAAGAAAAATTTATTCTGCATGATGGCCCTCCTTATGCAAATGGCGATATTCATATTGGTCATGCGGTTAATAAAATTCTTAAAGATATTATTGTTAAAAGCAAAACACTGGATGGTTTTGATGCGCCTTATGTACCTGGCTGGGATTGTCATGGCTTGCCGATCGAATTAAACGTTGAGAAAAAAATTGGCAAAGCGGGAGTGAAAGTTGATGCGCCTGCATTTCGTCAAGCCTGTCGCGACTATGCAGCGCAACAAGTTGATAAACAACGCGAAGATTTTATTCGTTTAGGCGTGCTCGGTGATTGGCAAAATCCTTATCTAACGATGGCGCCTAAATTTGAAGCGGATATTCTGCGCACACTTGGACGCATTATCGCCAATGGACATTTGCTAAAAGGTTATAAACCCGTGCACTGGTGCATGGATTGCGGCTCAGCATTAGCCGAAGCTGAAGTTGAATACGAAGACAAAACTTCTTCACAAATTGATGTGCGCTTTAATGTCATCGATAATAATTTATTTAATCAACGTTTAAATATTCAACAAACCAAACCCTGCGCTGTCGTCATTTGGACAACCACGCCGTGGACGTTGCCTGCGAATCAAGCGGTAGCGCTTAATGCAAATTTAGATTACGTGTTGGTTGATGTTGGTGATCAATGTTTGTTATTAGCGGAAGCCTTGGCCGATAGCGCATTACAACGTTATAACTTTGAACACACTAAAATCATTGCGCGCACCACGGGCAAAATTTTAGAAGGCTTATTATTACAACATCCTTTTTATATGCGCCAAGTGCCGATCATTCTCGGCGATCATGTCACGACCGAAGCAGGTACTGGTGCTGTGCACACCGCGCCGGGTCATGGCCAAGAAGATTATGCGGTTGGCTTGCGTTACAACTTGCCAGTTTATAATCCAGTGGATGGCAGTGGCGTTTTTTTACGCGACACGGAAATTGTGGGCGGCGAACACGTCAACAAAGCGAATACCTTGTTAATTGATTTAATGCGCGACAACGGCAGTTTATTAGCTGTTAATACTTTGCGACATAGTTATCCGCATTGCTGGCGCCACAAAACACCAATTATTTTTCGCGCAACACCACAATGGTTTATTAGCATGGATCAGCATGCGTTGCGTGAGCATGCGTTGCAATCTATTAAATCAGTTACATGGATGCCAAGCTGGGGCGAAGCACGTATTGATGGCATGATTCGCAATCGACCGGATTGGTGTATTTCTAGACAGCGCACGTGGGGCGCGCCGATTGCTTTATTTATTCATAAAGAAACGGAAGAACTGCATCCCAATACACCCGCGCTCATTGAAAAAATTGCGCAACGAATTGAACAACGCGGCATTGATGCGTGGTTTGAATTAGATACGGCAGAATTTTTAGGCGCAGATGCGCAAAATTATACAAAAGTTACTGACACTCTAGATGTGTGGTTTGATTCAGGCGTGACGCATACTGCCGTTTTAGAAAAGCGCGCAGACTTGCAACAACCTGCCGATTTATATCTAGAAGGTTCTGATCAACATCGCGGCTGGTTTCAATCTTCTTTGTTAACCAGTGTGGCCGTTCGCAATACCGCGCCTTACAAAGCGGTGTTAACGCATGGTTTCACTGTGGATGCGCAAGGTCGGAAAATGTCTAAATCCTTAGGCAATGTAATTGCGCCACAGCAAATATTTAAAACCTTAGGCGCAGATATTTTGCGTTTATGGGTATCTGCAACCGACTACAGTACCGAGATGAGTGTTTCTACCGAAATTCTCAATCGTATGTCAGACAGCTATCGTCGCATTCGTAATACTAGCCGCTTCTTATTAGCGAATCTTGATGGCTTTGACCCAACCCGTGATCAAGTCGCGCCTGCTGATATGTTGTGGATAGATCGTTGGGCAATTGAGCACGCCAATGAATTACAGAAAAAAATTCAATCCGCGTATGGTGAATATAAATTCCATCAGATTTATCATTGGGTGCATAATTTTTGCGCCGTTGAAATGGGCGGTTTTTATTTAGATGTTATTAAAGATCGTCAATACACAACTGCGCACAATAGTCTTGCACGTCGCTCTACACAAACGGCTTTGTATCATATCGTTGAAGCGATGACGCGGTGGATTACGCCCATTTTAAGTTTTACTGCGGATGAGATTTGGGAGCACATTCCCGGACATAGTGCAGATGCACGCAATGAATCTGTGTTCACTACCACATGGTATGAATTGCCAAGCATGATATGCCCAACTGAAATCGGTGCACAACAAGTTAATTTGCAGAATTATTTTTCAATGATCCAAATAGTGCGCAACGCTATTAATAATCAACTAGAAATTTTACGCAGTGCCAAAACTATCGGCAGTAGTTTAGATGCGGAAATTGATATTTATTGTGACGCGCCTTTATATAATCAGCTGTCTTTAATGACGAATGAATTGCGTTTTGCTTTATTAACGTCGGATGCGCGCCTGTACAAAACCAACGCACCGCCTGAAAACAGTATCGCTATTACACTAGACAACAATCTCGGTAAATTATGGCTAAATCTCGCTGCCAGCAAACATGCTAAATGTGTACGCTGTTGGCATCATCGTAACGACGTAGGTCAACACACTGCGCACGTAGAACTTTGCGGACGCTGCATCGAAAACATTAGCGGTAAAGGTGAGCAACGTTTTTATGTTTAACACATCCATTTTTAAACATCCCAATATTTGGTTTTGGCTAAGCGCGTTGGTTATTATGTTGGATCAACTCACCAAAATAGCAGCTGAGCATTATTTAGCGCGTTATTCCGCACTAGAAATTTTTCCACATTTTAATTTAGTGCTTGCTTATAACAGCGGCGCTGCTTTTAGTTTTCTCAGCCAAGCAGGTGGTTGGCAACGTTGGTTTTTTATTATTTTAACTACCGTTATTAGCATTGGTTTAATTATTTGGATTCGCAGATTATCTGCCAAAGCGTATTGGGAAGGCGCCGCTTTTAGTCTTATTTTAGGCGGCGCAATTGGCAACTTTATTGATCGTCTAGCGTATGGTCATGTCATCGATTTTCTTGATGTGTATTATGGCCGCTATCACTGGCCTACTTTTAATATCGCCGATTCCGCTATTACCATCGGTGCTGTTATTCTAATTAGTCAAAGCATCTTCATGAAATCACCGCAGACTACTGCTAGTTGAGGTTAGTATGGAAATTTTATTAGCAAACCCACGGGGTTTTTGCGCAGGTGTTGATCGTGCTATCGACATTGTGGATCGCGCATTAGAATTATTTGGCGCACCTATTTATGTGCGTCATGAAGTTGTGCATAACCGTTTTGTAGTCGACGGCCTGCGAAATAAAGGCGCGGTATTTGTTGAAGAACTGCATGAAGTTCCTGATGGCGCAACGGTTGTATTTAGTGCGCACGGTGTATCTATTGCGGTTCGTGAAGAAGCGGATCGTCGCGGCCTACGTGTGTTTGATGCAACGTGTCCATTGGTGACTAAAGTACATATGGAAGTAGCGCGTTACAGCAGTGATGGTCGCGAAGTTATTCTGATCGGTCATGCAGGCCATCCTGAAGTTGAAGGCACCATGGGTCAATATCGCAAATTAGGCGGACAAACCGGCGATATGTATCTGATCGAATCAATCAATGATGCGAAAAATTTACATGTACGTAATCCAAAACACTTGGCGTTTGTTACTCAAACTACTTTGTCTGTGGATGATACTAAAGCGATTATTGATATATTAAATGAACGCTTCCCTGATATTTCCGGCCCACGTAAAAATGATATTTGCTACGCTACGCAAAATCGTCAAGATGCCGTCAAAGATCTCGCCAAACAATGCGATTTGGTTTTAGTCGTCGGTTCAAATAATAGTTCAAATTCAAATCGCTTACGTGAAATTGCCGCACAACATGATGGTTGTGATGCTTATTTAATTGACGGCGCAAAAGATATTCAAACCGAATGGCTCAACAATAAAACTCGCATCGGCGTAACTGCCGGCGCATCTGCGCCTGAAACTTTAGTTAAAGAAGTAATCGAAGCATTACAAGTTAGCGGATACAAAAACGCCCGCGAATTGCGCGGGCGTGAAGAACATGTAGTGTTTACATTGCCGAAAGCGTTACAGAAATAACCGCTTAGCGTTTACCAACACTTAGGAGCCGCAGCACCGCCATCATCTGTTGCTGTTTTCTGGCCAAGATTATTTAATGCCATTGTCCAACAGGCCGTATCATTTTTTTGCGCGGCCGCTGCACGAGGTTGAACCTGTATTGTATAAGTAGAGGCGGTCAATGCTGTGCTACTAACTTCGTAATAACCTTCGTCAGAATTTACAGGCAGCGTCACACCACAATTAGCATTATTGTAAACACCGTAAACCGCTGCACACTTTTCCAAGCGTTGCGCAACATTTGACAACGCGGCCTTACCATCAGCACGCCGCGTTTTGCGCATTTGCTCATCATAAGCAGGCAACGCAATCGCGGTTAACAATCCCACAATAGCGACAGCGATCATCAACTCAATTAACGTAAAACCTTTTTGCTCACTTCTTTTCATAACACATGCCTCTATTAGCGTACTTGATGCCACATATTTCGACCTAAGCCAGCTGGGCCTTTGCCTGTGGGTGGAACAACTGAACCACCGCCACCGCCACCGCCAGGAGGGCATGTATTAGTATCTTTACAGTCACAGACGCCATCGCCATTTGTATCACAGAGTGGATCCGGCGCTGGATTATTCGAAGGATCAATTGGGAGAGCAATCAAACTACCATCCGATGCGACAGAATATAATTTAATCGTATTGGTTTTTGTATCCACAATGATGGTTGGTGGTTGTGGTATACCATTTGGCGAGAAACTACCGCCAACATACTGACCTTTATACTTATCGCGTGAATTAATTAATCCATCGCCATTAGAGTCTAGTGCACCACCTGGTACTTCTTTACCGGTTTCTGCATCTAAGGTCATTAACCAACCTGTACCGCCGGCTTCACAAGGTTGAACAGAGGGTATTAGCGTAGCGAACATAATCCGACCAAAGAAATATTGCGGATTGGTTACTACTCTTTCGCCCACTGAAGCAGAACCCGCTGGATACACTAAATCCATATACCAGCCCATACTTGATGAGCCAACCGTATTATTACTGATCAGGCGCACTTCTTGAGTAACGCTGGTTTCTTTACCGTCTGCGTCCAAACCTTCAATAGTGGCCATTTCTTGAGTCGTAATGGTTTGTGCTACTAAAGCATCCCGCGTGATGGTGCTGGTAGGCACTGAAGAATTATACGTTGTGACGCCATAAAAAGTTTGCGTTTGCGGAGATGCATCAGCATCGTCACCCTCTTCATAATATTTACCTGTACCAAATAATACTTTATCACCACCCGCTGTCGGTCTGGATGTAATCGGCTGACGATTACCCGCAGCATCTTTCGCCACGAAGAATGGTTCGTTTACCGTGCCATTATGACTAACGGCAGTCCAATCAGTAGCATTACTCGAACTTAAATTAAATTTCCACAAATTACCGCGCAGATCTCCTGCATATGCAGTATCTGCAATACCGTCATCATCTATATCAACGAGTACGGGACTGGATAAACCATTCGTACCTGTAGAAGGAACGGTGATTTTCTTGATAATACTGCCGTCTCCGATATCTAATATATAAAGGACGGCTTTACCCGAGACGCTCTTATATCCATTGCTAAAGACTGCGCCCCATTTACCATTTTCCAGTCTTACGATATTCGGTCTGCTATAGCTATAACCCATATCAGGATCTGTATCCGCATTCACTTCCCACATCACCGCACTCGCGGCATTCCCAGTAGTAAACTGCGCGGGGTTGGTGATATTTAATGCGTAAAAACCTTTACCACCGCCGCGTAACGAACCCACCAACACTGTCGCCCAACCACCTAATTGATCGACATACGCATCTGCGGCTACGGCATCACCATCCACATAAAATTGGTGAGCATAAGCATTTGAGGTTAATTCATTTAATTTGTTAAATATTTGGCTAGGAACGTAAGCAAAAAGTTCTTCGCCCGTCGCAGCATCAAATGCATGCAACATACCGTCATTTGCACCTGCATAAACAACCGATTGACGACCAGCATAACCTGCAGCAAAAGCATAATAATCCGCAGGGCGTATGCCGTTAAAACGATATCGTGAAGCCTTATTACCTACATAAACCGGTGTAGAACCCACGATATCACCTAGCAAAGAATCACGACTACGAAACACCGCGTTTTGAGAGCCTTGTCTTAATTCGTTGGAAGTATCACCGCGTAAATGATTCACCCTATCTTCACCACGACCATCAGTGGCTAAGTTATCCGGGTTAATATTCATCGCCGCTTGTTGTACGGCATTTAATGCTGACCACTCAAAAGGGATGCCTTTATTATTGATAGGATCATAAGTCACAATTTGCCGAGTCGACCAAGTTTTACTATTTAGCTTTGTCGCCGCTTGCCATTTTACAACGCCGACTGCGCCAGTGGTGGGATCTATATTCAGCGCCATCAAATCGCCTTCCCAGACACCGCTGTTAAATACAGCTTGATAAATAGTAGTTTCAGTACCCAAGGAAACTGAGTTAGCCGCTACCGACGCCGCAGAAGCACGTTGTTTAGCAATGCTATTTAATACTTTACTTAATTCACTGACTAATTTGCTAGGATCGGTAACATAAAAGTAATTATCAGGAATAGTATTTTTATCTTTATCCCATTCCTGTGCAGCAATCGGATCACCTACAGGTTCTGGTTTGTTATTGCCATTGGCATCAATAAAACCACCAAATTTAGCGGCGTAATATAACGGCTGCTCCATTAGCAACGCTGTTGTGTTAGCGCCAATATCATAGGTATAGGCCGTCATCGCATTGCCTACCTGGCAGTTATTACAACCTAAAGCACCGGTAGCATCTATGAAGTTATAACCCTCAATACCCGAATGCGCATGAAAACCATCTTTCGTAGTACCTGAAATGACATACCCAAAACCTTGTGGATTAACCGTGGATTCGGCAATAGCATCTGTCTCTATTTTAATGCCGGTGTAATTACCTGCGGTGCCAATTAAAGTCCACTTTAATACGCCCCAAATATCTTGGTCATAGTCACCGCCCTGCTCACTGTCTTCCCAATTTATATAGTAGGTGCCGGTAGTTGCCGTTTGGGAAATAACTTTGAAATCAACCAAGGTGCCCGCACCAATTTGTCCGCCTACTTTTAAAACATAAGAAGGTAATATGGAAACGACTTTGGTAGGTTTATTACTAGCATCTCGCGCAACGACCACATCGATACGGGGCACTGCAGGAGATAAAGCAACAGCATAAGTATTTAATTGTTGTTTATCAGCCAAATCATCACGCAAATCACGAACGCGCGCATAATAAGCTAAGCCTGCAACATTATAAGTTCCTTCCGACGTCGGTGCTTCAGGACATACGCCTTTGGCATCTGAAAGAAACGCTAATGTCTTAGGAGAGCAAGAAATTTCATCCACAGGTGTAGCGGGGATTTGTCCTATAAATACTGACTTACCATTAATGCCTTCTGTCTCGCCAATAAGATTAACCCACGCATTTAAATCTTTGCCATCTTGATCAGGTAACGCTGAAAAACCGCCCAATTGGTCACCGTCATAAGAACTTACACTCGCATTAAACACAATTGTATTTAAGGACGCGCAATAATTATCTGTATTTAATGGTGCATTCCACGCCGTTACTTTTAAACCAGGGAAAACGGTCGAGTCATCCGTATCAAATGCTGGCGTAGCAACAGTAGTCCCTTTGTTCGCAAAATAACGAATGGTTTCTAAAAACATTTCCGATAATGGATTGCCCCAACTTCTGCATTTTCCTTGGACAAAGCTTGTTTGTTGGAAATTACAATCATCGACTGTACCACCGCCGATATAAGTACCATTTCCATAGTTATAACCATACATCCGCAAAGCGTCGATGGCGCCAATTAAACTAGAGCCTGATTTATTGAACGTGCCGTTAGCATTGATTTCATTACCCATTAACGAAATATTTTTATGCAACACACCACCTGAAATATTTTTATTATAACTACCGGTTAGCAAACCAAAACGTACTGTACTTGCATATTGCTGCAACAAGCCGTGCGGCTTAAAGCTTTCATATGGGGTTCCCGCTACTTCATACTCATAACGAAAACATGAAGCGGCTTCTCCGCCATAAAATTGATTGGCGGCTTTTTGTTTGCAGACTGCTACGCGCGCGTAGTAATTAGCTGCACCAAGAGATTTGTTTTGCGCACCCGCATTATTAGGGCTGGAATTATAAGCATCAATACCAGATGCGGCTGTATTTGAGTTGCCACCGCCACCCGCGCTCTTGCCTCCAATTTCTTCTTGCCACAAACACTGCCAACGCTCATTGGAAGCCCATAAAGAATAGTTACCTTTAGCGACACGAATTAAGGGTGGCTGCGTGGTACTTTGTGATCTATCAGCATTAGGCGCGAACGTGGTATTACAAAAAGTAAGTCCGTTTTTTTTCAAATCATTGTCTGTAAGCGTTACGCTAGAGCCAAACGGCGTTAATTTAGCAACATCAGCGCCTTTGTAATATTTTGCCCAACTATGCGCATCGTTCGGAAGAGAGGTGCGCTCAAGAACTGTTTGAGAAGCAGTATCGGTACTGCGATAGCCGCCATACAATACTTTACGTACGACATCCATTCGTGACATCGACAACCAATTTAAAAAGTTACCACTCCATTCGCCCGAGGCTGCGCCGAGATTGCAATATTTAAAATCTGGATTTTTAGTGACTCCGTCGACCAGATATTCATTGGCCGAAGCATCGGAAGACGCTACAAATACGCCGCCTGTGTAGGTGTAGCACGTTAAAGAATCGAAATAACCATAATATTCGAAATCATGTTTATAAGTTGTTTCAGCAATACCATCATCATCAATATCACTGTAATCATTATAAGCTTTATAAAATAACTGATGATCTCGTGATAGCTGTAACATCACCAACGGATCAGCTGTTTTTGATAAGAACAAAGGCACCTGGGCAATTTCAGCAGCCATCGCTACCGGATTAAAAACCATGCTAATAAAAGCAGCTATAGCCGCTGTTTTTAACCAAACACGTATTTTTCTAAACATGACAATGTCCTCTTTCATTTTTACATGGTGCCATAAACGCTCTGCAGAATAGTTGCAGAGTTAGTGGTCTGGCCTTCGGCATATACTGTGACTCTATACATATCGATAACATGGAGATCTCCCATAGCATTCGAGCCTTTTACTTCTCGAATGTATTCGTAGTAATAGCGTGGATTACTGGCTGTTTCTACACCATTGGACGCTGTTGTCGGAGGAACATATTCAACTCCAACGGTTTGCCACCATGCTGCATTTTGATCTAAATATAAATCAGCTTGCGGTGTATTGGACGTGTCGCTATAACCCGTCACAACGCCTAACCGGCCTAATAAATCAATAGTAGGTGTTGCCTTTAAAGATTTCTCGGCGGCTATTAGTGCAGCTTCAGACATTTGAAACGACACATATACATCACGATTATTACCCGCCATTTTGTATTCCATACGGCTTGTTGTCATAGAAGACAAACTAAGCATCGTCATTACCAATAAAATAATCAATCCGATGACGAGCGCAGCACCGCCTTCGGAAGAATGATTTTTAATAGGTATTTTTTTCATGAGTCTCATCTGTCTGTTGTCTTATCAATTTGTCGATAACCGATTTCTAACGGCTATAACCGTCTCAATCACGTGGCGCAAGCGTCTGTCAGGCGCGGTTAATTGCGCGCCATTAAATTCATACTTCTGAGGTTCCTCTAGTACATTTTGCATTTGAGAAACGGCCAAAATCGAAAGCTTTATACTGACTACATTATTAAATTCTTCGGCTGGATTCGCCAAAGCACTCGCCGCTAGAAGTTCTGTGGCTGTTTTATATTCATAAACGCCAGTGTCTCTATAAATGCCATATAGAATTTGCATGTTTTCAATACCGGCGGCTAATTCATCCGCTTGACGAAACAAAGATGGTTCATTCGTTTGTGTAGAAAGCGCAATGCTATAAGTAATTGTGGAGAGCGGATAAACAGAAGCGTCACCTTTGTTGTTATAAGCATTAGCTATGGGAGTATTAGTTTTATTGCCAGGCATACCTGCGCCAATACCAAAATCGATTTGTCCGGAAGCTTGATCACCCGCGGTTGCTTGAAAAATTTCTCTTGATTTTTTTGCAAAAGCATTACAATTAGATATCGCAAAAAAACTACCGGCCATAATGCCATGATCAGGCGATGTCATTAAAACACCGGGGCTCACTACCGAGAGTAAAGGTAAGCGATGTTGAAATGCTCCTTGGAGCGTAATGCCATCGGCGCCATTTAATCCTGTAGCATCTTCGCCAATTACACCATGCTGAAAAGCATGTATAACAGGGTTATAACCGGCTCCTGCTGGATCTAAATGGATTTCGACTTTCCCTGGATTATTGATGCAGCCATAAAAGCGCGCTTGCCGAGCATCTCGGGTGATAGTTTCTACAGCAAATCGTAAATTTTCCTGTACGCGTGCAGCAGCTTCTACAAAACGATATTTATCTTTATTAGCAATATAAACCTGAATAACGCCGCCAATTAAAAATAAACTTAAAACTAATCCCACCATCATTTCGATAAGTGAAAAACCGGATTGGTGTTTAAACTGCTTCATCATATATCCACCTCGAGCCGGAAGCAGGTCAAAGAACTAGACGATGTAGGATTGCAATCAGTACCTGTTGCACCCGTGTGCGCGTCATCCCACAGCACCGTTACAACAAAACTTCCATTATCACCTTTAATTTGGCCTTGACCCGATGGTAATTGTGCGACTGCAGCAGCCCACTCACTAATATTTAATTTAGCTAATTCGTTCGCTGCGCAACCGGCAGTACAGTCCGGTGCAGTAGGAGCAGCGGTAGTATCAACATCGTCATATTCGCCGCTGAGCAATGCATCTGGGTTTGCGCGCATCCGATCAATAATGTCATACGACAAAGCAACTGCTCGGGTATTGTCATAAGCATTTGCGGCGCCGCGCATAGCACTTAATTGCAAAGCGGCAATACCCAATAGACCAACCGAAAATACCAATAAGGTAATTAACGCTTCTATTAAGGTAAAACCATATTCTTGTTTTTGGCGTTTTATGGACATACTAAATTAACTCCGCCGACATCTTCTTGTGTATCGCCATTGGTATCTTCTGTGCGGCTTAAACGACCCACACTAGACAACACCAAACCTTTAGCATCATTAGATCCTCGAGCATCACATATCGTAAACGTTGTTGGCGCTAAGCCCACCGCAAATCCACGACCAGAATATATAACTTGAGTGAGAGTAGGCGCTTCGCGCAAGGTGAGTGTTTGATCTAATGCTTCGCCAATTAAAATAATATCTTCGCCTACATCAAATGAACTATTAGCATTCGTATCTGCAAACACCAGCCAACCAGCTTCCCACTGCGACCCTGCTGTACACGCGGTGCCACTTGAGCTTTTGCAAATTACGATATTACTGCCGCGACGAATAGATTCGGAGCGAGCGACATGGATAGCGCCAACAAAACCATTAAGCGAACTTGTCATGCGATTGTTTTGTATCATCGTCATAAAACTTGGTACGGCTAAAGCTAATAACACGCCACCAACTGCGATAGCGATCATGAGTTCAATAATAGTAAATCCAGATTCTCGTTTCATATTCATAGTTTTAGCATTGCTCTGTCATTGCGCTAGCGACATAGGACGGAACGTGTTGTTTGTCCGAGCTTTGGGTTACCCGCATTCAGCTGTTCTTTTAGTGGAACGCGACTATAGCAAGGGGGGATCACTACCAGCAGCAAACCAAAGTACGAACGGAAAGGTTTGTCAGATAAGTGACGAATTGTCGACATGTCGTCATTTTTAGCAGAAAAGCCGAAAAAAATGGCTTCAAATACAACTCTGCAAATAAGCCGATGGGTGGCATTACAAAAATGGTGCCGGAGAGGTGAATCGAACACCCGACCTACTGATTACGAATCAGTTGCTCTACCGACTGAGCTACTCCGGCGTGGAGGGTGGGCATTATAGGCAAGCTTTTAGTTCTTGCCCATGTATGCCCCAATAATCTTTACCAATGATAATGATCCAAAGATAAAGCTGGCTGCTTGCCTTCAAGTTGATCCGCCAATAAAGACGCGCTGCCTGCAGCCATCACTAGACCATTACGGAAATGCCCACTATTTATATAGAGACCTGACACGCCGGCTACTGCGCCTATCCAGGGTATGCCGCTAGGGGAACTCGGCCGAAGTCCTGCCCAATGGTGTTCGGTTACAGCTTGCTTTAATGCGGGCAAGATATTTTGCGCGGCGCGGCGCAATTGTTGTTCGCCATCATCGCTAAGAGTTTTATCAAAACCTCGATCTTCCAACGTGCTGCCGACTAACACGCTGCCGTCTTGGCGTGGAATCAGGTAAAAACCGTCCCGCATCATCATGCAGGGTACTTTTACGGGGCTTTGTAGGCACAACATTTCGCCATAAACCGGTTTAATGGGTATTTCAATGCCGATAGTGGCTAACAACGATCCTGTCCATGCACCGGCAGCCACGATCACCACATCCGCCGTTTTTTGCGTGCCATCGGCCATCATAACTTCGCAACCGTGCGCGCTAGTTTTCAAGCGGCGAACGGTTTGATGCTCTTGAATATCCACTCCCTGCGCACGCAAAACATTAACCAAGGTTTTTAATAAACGCGGCGGGCGAATTTGGCTTACCTGCGGTAAATACAATGCAGGCTGATTCATTAATGCCACACCTGGCCACTGTGTCTCAGGGTGGCTATGCCAAGTAATTGCTTGCTGATACTGCACTGCCCAGTTCTCAACTAATGCCTGCTCATTCGCAGCATCTAACACCAACATGCCCGATCTTAAATATTCAATATCCCCATATCCATCGGTTCGCCAGCTCTTTTCCCATTCGGCATAGAGCCCCGCCGAATAATGCGCCAACTGGTTAATCTCGGCAGATTGCCGCCATGGATATAAAGGCGAAAGAATACCCCCGCCGGCCCACGAAGCTTCGCTGCCAGTGGTATGTTGATCGAGCACCGTCACTTGCCAACCGTATTGCCTTAAACAATAGGCCGTCAGCAAACCAACCGCGCCGGCGCCAATGATAAGTGCTTGTTTCATACTGCTATAGCTAAGGAGTAATCAGAAAGAGGTGCATTAAGCAGGACTGCCTTCAATTTTCTCGCCTAATATTTTTAAATCTTTGCCAAACCCACGTGTCGTTTCACAACTGGCTAAAGTGACCACAGCCATTGCCAACACGAAAGTTAAAATGATTTTCTGCAACATACACGACCCTCTCTACCACATATGGAGCGGGTGATGGGAATCGAACCCACGCTATCAGCTTGGGAAGCTAAAGTTCTACCATTGAACTACACCCGCAAAACGTCTGATCAATACACGTGCTTTATAAAGCACGTGTTTATCAACGCGAGCAAATTATGTCGATGGGATGCCGGCTTGGCAATGTTTGTAGAAAACTTGTTTTTGATATGGCAATTAGCGCATTCGAGGCTGCGCTCGGGGTGTAGCAGATCGCACCGCACGCATTACGTTATTGATGGTGCGAATTTGCATTTTTCTTACCGCAGTTGGCGCACTATGTTCATCGGGAATTTCTGTGCCATAACCAGGTTCATCAATCACAACACTACCAAATTGATTAGACACTTCGATGGCGGTTTTTTTATTTTCTTCTGCCGGCTCCATTAACACCACGCGCGCGGATTCTTCAACCACTTTACCGTCTTTTTCAACACGCTCTGTCACTTCACCTGTGACATCTGTTCCGCGTACACCAATCGTTGCAACTGTACCCATCTTCACCGTCATAGCCGTTGATTTTTTATGCGCAATTAAACCTGATACAAATCGAAACGTGCCATTAGTAATTCTTGTCACAAAATTATTATTGTCGGCATTCGCCGTATAATTAAATTTCTCAATCACGATTGACGTATTATTACCCAATGAAAATTCTGATTGGTCAGCAAAACGAATCGTTAATTCAGCTTTTTTATCTGTTAAGACACGCGTGCCATCATATATTGCAGCGCCTTTGTAAATACGCTGATATTTATCATTGCCGAGCTGCGCCCATGCTTTGCCAGAAATATTTTCAATCGTGCCGGCTGACTCCGCGGCATACGCCATCGGTGTCATCACTAAACACGCAAGCAACATCCATAAACTTTTTTTACGCATCATCGCTATCATCCTTGTTGTTGCATCACTTTAAGGTATCGTTAATGTATTCGACGTGTATTCAATCGACGTTTGACGATCAATGAGTTTTATATAAAACGCAGCGGGCGGCGTTGTACCTGCCGGTACTGCAAACCATAGTTGACCCAGATTGTTCGGCGTACCCAATGCGCAGAAACCGTAGATGTAACTGTTGTCTGCCGCTCTGTAAATATGCACCCAAGTACGCGCAGCATTCGTATTTAACCCACAAGCGGGCAATGCAGGCGCGGCATCAAAGAAATTGCTCGGGTACGCGCTGCGATTCGTCACTTCAAAACGATAACGATCATACAAACCACCAAATGCATCCGTGTACGTTTCAAACGGCACCGGATTTACAAACGCGATAATAGGATTAGGAATGCCTTCGGCTACATCATTTAGATTAACCGTGATTGTCGCACTTGCATTCAACGCAGCATCCGCAACTTGCACGGTCAGCGCAAAAGTAGGTGTGGTTTCAAAATCAACAGCAGCACTGTTATTAACCGTCACCTGACCGGTAGCAGAATTAATTGCAAACGCACTGCCTGTGTTACCAGCAGTAATCGAAAAATTTAAACTATCGCCATCAGGATCAGCCGCTGTTACTGTGCCGACACTGCTGCCGTTCGCTGCATTCTCATTAATAGTAAACGTTTGATTGCTGATAACAGGAGTTTCATTTTGATTAATCACATTAATGACCAGTGATCTATCAAATGTTTGACCAAAAAAATCAGTCACTCTAACCGTAACCGCATAACTAGGTTTGGTTTCAAAATTTAAAATGCCGTTTGTTAACGTTAGTTGATTATTCGCAGCACCCGAAATCGAGAAAAATGATGCATCAGCACCGCCATTAATACTAAACGTATGCTTGTCGCAGGTATTAACATCCACCGCAACCAAAGTACCGATAACCGTGCCCGCTGTTGTATTCGTATTTTCCGCAATGCTTGTTGCTGACAAACTCACATCTGTCGGCGCAATATTGCGCGATTGTAATGCAGCATGAACATCAATACGGCCTTTGCTGCCGCCCGTAAATGCAACACTCACTGGCGCACTGCTAACTAATGTAGATTCTATTTGATCAAGCGGCACACCGCACGAACGCAACACCGCTGCCGCACCCGCCACCATTGGACTCGACAATGACGTACCAGTACGATCACTATAACCACCAGCATTATTGAGAACTCGCATGTTGGTACCAGGCGCAAACACATCTAACCAGTTTCCAAAATTGCTACCTTCTGTTGCATTGTCATAGCGAATATCATTAGTGCAGCCTGTAGTACAAGACACACTATTGCCGACTACGATCAATAGATCTTTGCGGGTTAATTCAGCGTGTGCGGTTTGTGTGCTGTCATTGCAGCGGCCTGGATAATGGTTGCCGGTACTATTACTATTTCCTGCAGCATGCACCACTAAACCAATTGGATTGCCCATACCATCAACAACTAAATTATTAATCGCTCGACAAAGATCAAATTGATCATTGATGCCGGGGAAATCAGAACCTGCTGGCGCCAGTGTCTGTCCAAAGCTAGCATTTACAATATCACCAACACCCGTACTCGCTGCATTTTGAAAACCTTGCACCATTTCTGTCATATCTACTGCAGCGTCTGTAGTCATCACGATAGATTGAATTTGTGATTTCGGTGCAATACCCGCAACACCTAACGCGTTATCAGTCGCCGCCGCTATTATTCCAGCAATTGCAGTACCATGATTAGCAGTATCATTATTACCTGATGCGCATCCACCAATTAATTGGCATGTTGTATCAGCATTAATAAAATCAGGATGAACTCGATTTATACCTGTATCCAAAGCAATAACTGTTTGACCAGTGCCCGTTGCAGAAATATCCCATACGTCATTTGCTTTCACACGCGTTAATCCGTGCTGCAAACTAAAATCCGTGTCATTGGGTATGGAACTTAATTCGCCAACCGTATTTAAATACGCACCATCAACTGTCGGATCCGCTTTCAATTGCGCAACTAGTGCTTGTAACTTTTCTAATGTCATTGCGGAAGAGAAACGAAATTGATACAAATCTAATGGTAAAATGCTGCCAACGACCCGAGCATTCACAGCTTGCGTTAATGTAGATACATCTTGAACAGCGCTATTTCCTTTCATTCTTACCAAAACTTCGTCAGCAATGATTTTAACGCCGTCTTTGGTAGTGACTAAATTACTAATTGTCGAATTAGTTTTTGCCATCTCTAACGGAAAAGGCGTTTTACAAAGCAGGTATGGCAAAGAAACTATTGTTTCTTTTTTATAAGAAGTTTTACTACGATAAACCAGACATTGATTATCATTTAATTTAGACGCATCTATTCTGATATTGCCCGCATAAAACCCATCTCCTTTCTTAAGATCGCCATCTTTACCAAGATCATTTAATTCATAGGTTTTAACAGGTGTTTTGTTAGCAACGTCAAAAACGCGACAAGATTGATTAGCGCCGCACTCTACTTTAGTTGCGGCAACGCGAGTAATAGCGGACGTTTCCATTAGTTCTATTGACTCACTGGCATTCAGTGAATCTAGTATCTGCACTTTAAAAAGCACTTCGATCGATTTATTTCCTGTTACCGCATAGGGATAAGAACGCGGCGCGACCACATAAGGAGGAATATGGCCTTTAATCCGATATTGAAACTTTGCCTTAATGCCTGCTGCCAACGAGAAAGGACAATCTAAACGCGTAGATGACAAACAACGCCATGCGACATCCATTTGTGAGTGATCTATAGCTTCTTTTTTTGTATTAATAACAATAGATGAGGAAATACTAGCGCCCGGGCTAATCAGTAAATCTTTGTTATATAAAAGATAGCTTGATAGCTGTGCTTTTTGATTTTGGACTTCTAATACCACGGGGCCCGCAAAAGAACGTCCACTTACATTTTTAATTTCTACAGTGAAGGCATCTGCATTGCCCTCAACAGCTACAAAATGCGTTTCAATTAAAGACGAAACGACATTCGAATTGCCTTTTGAGGGCTCATCTGCGAATTTATTGCATCCAGGTAAACTGATGGCAAAAAGACTGATAAAAGTAACAAAAATAGTTTGTCGAATGGTCATACGTCACTCCGTGATTATAAGTTCAAATTTATTCCGAGAGCCCATTGGCTATATCCGCTATATGCGCCTACAACCAATATCAAAAAGTTTTACTAGATAGCCCCGTTACTTGGCAAGCATAATCAGAGATGGCCTCATTCCTGTCAAGGGTTCTTAATGATAGACTTTGCGGCATCCATCACACTCATTACCTAAGGATAGCGTCATGAATAACAATAGGCTGGTAATTTTTATTGGGAGCTTAATCACAGGCAGCATTATCACGTCCCCTGCGAGCGCCACTCGCACCAATGAAAAATTCGAAGATTACATGGCAAAGATTTGCGTGTATTCAGCCGAACCGATTACTGATCCTGAATTATTTGTATTTTGTGACAAAGCATTTCCCGGCTCCATCTATGATGGTTCAGCTAGTTTTAGTAGCGCAACCAATCCAAGCAGTGCCGCAGGTTTGAGCTCTTCTATTGGCGGCAATCAAAAAGAAGAAGTCGAAAAACACTTAGAGCAACGAGAAAAAGACGCCACCGGCAGCTGGGGTCTCCTATTGGCTGCTAGCAATGGCGAAGCTGATCGCGCCGAAACTGAATTTGAAAATGCTTATGGAGCAAAAGATAGCGCGTTAATATTAGGACTTGATTACAGCCCTACGAGCAGTTTCATTATCGGTTTCGCCCTAGGTAATTCCGAAAACGACATAAAGTTTACTGAAATTATCGGTTCTTCTAAAAGCGATAATGATTCCAAAACTATCTATGCGACCTGGACACCCATCAACGAATTGTCTTTTGATATTTATAAAGGCCGTGTAAGTTCTTCTATCGATTCCACAAAGTACGCTACTTTTGGCAGCAATATAGAAGGTGAAATCACTAGCTCATCAACCAGCGAAGAAGATATTGCAGGTCTTTCTATCAATTGGGATAAAACTATTGCTCAATTTATTCTAGGCGTATTTATCGCTAAAGACATATCTGAAACAGATATTGATCCTTACTCTGAAAATGGCGACACTGATCTAGAACTAAGTTATGGTCACCAAAAATATGATTCCGATCTTACTAGCGCGGGGGTTAAGCTTGGTTACATCATAGGCTTCGATAATGTATCGCTCATCCCTTCTGTGCGTTTTTCAAAAGTCCAAGAAAATAAAAACGACTCGCAAACTATTGATGCGCATTTAATATTATTACCAGATGAGGCGCCTTTTACTTTGACTACAGATGCGCCCGATAGAGATTTTTATCATTCTGAATTTTCACTTGTGCTGGCTTTTAATAACAACAGTCAACTGTTTTTTCAGTACGAAAAAAAATCAGAACATCTTTATTTAGAAGAAAGCGCTGTGAATGCCGGGGCAGTAATAGCCTTTTAAAAAATTTGTTAGAGGAGATCATTCCAGCTTAATAGCAGCGCTAAGAATAGTTATGTGCAAAAGTTTATAAAAATTAACTACCGGTGGTGTTCTGGTTTTGGATCTCGTGTCAGCAACGCTCGCACAGCATTTTGTGCGGGTTTGTTTTCAAATAACACTTGGTAAGTCTGTTCTATAATCGGCGCATCAATCTGTAATTGCTTTGCTAATAGATGCGCGCTCTGCGCAGTTTTGTATCCTTCCACCGCTTGGCCAATTTCATGTATAGCTTTCTCAACGGTATAACCTTGCGCTAATAATTTACCAAAACGACGATTGCGTGATTGGTCATCGGTGCAGGTTAAAACTAAATCACCCATGCCGGCTAAGCCTAAAAATGTTTCCGTGCGGCCACCCATGGCCACGCCCAAACGCACAATTTCAGCTAAGCCGCGTGTAATTAAAGCCGCGCGCGTATTCGCGCCTAAACCTAAACCATCGGCAATACCGACTGCAATCGCCAACGCATTTTTTAAAGCGCCGCCCATTTGCACACCAATTAAATCATCGGTGCTGTAAGCGCGAAACCAATCGTTATGTAAATAACTGACTATTTGTTCTGCGAATACGTAACTGGACGCCGCCACTGTTGTTGCAGTAGGCACACGCCGCGCTACTTCGCCTGCAAAATTAGGCCCTGAAATAGTCGCGAGCGGAATCTGCTCACCTAATATTTCACGCGCAACTTCATCTAAACGTTTTAAACTATTTTGTTCTAAGCCTTTGCAGGCCCACACTAAACCTTTTTTATTTTTTATGATTTGTGCATGTTGGGTTAATACATCACGAAATGCCGCGCACGGTAACGCAAACAAAATGATATCGCTTGTTTGAATAACGGAATTTAAATCATCACTAATGTGCAAAGCATCAGGCAAAACAATCTCAGGTAAATATTTTAGATTGCGTCGCTGCGTGCGCATATCTGCTGCTTGCGCAGCATCGCGCGTCCACAAATAAGTTTCAACGTTATTCTCTGTTAACAACTTGGCAAGAGCCGTGCCCCACGACCCCGCGCCTAATACAAGAATGTTCGGTGAGGCGTTGCTCATGAATTAATGTTTTGCAGTAGAGGGGTTGTTGCGCTCGGCTTCCGCCATTTTGCGCATGTGTTGATTGTAGAGCGCTTCAAAATTTAGCGGCGCTAATAGTAACTGCGGAAAACCACCTTTCGCTACTAAGCTTGCAATTTCTTCGCGCGCAAAGGGAAATAAAATATTGGAGCATTGCACGTTGCTCATATAGGCGCGTTCTTGATCTGAAAAATTACTCAAACTAAATAAACCCGCTTGTTTTATTTCTGCTAAATATAATACGGTATCACTACCTTTTGCTTTAACCGTTATCGTGAGATTTAACACGACTTCATGCAAATCATCTTTGAGTTGTTTGGCTTCTGTATTCATATTCAAATTAACATCTGGCGGCTGATTGGCTAGACGAAAACTTTCTAATGGATTCGGTGACTCAAACGATACATCTTTAAGATAAATTTTTTGTAAAGAAAACTGCGGGCTGCTGGCTGGTTCGCTCATGAAAATTCCTTGAAATTATCAATGTTTAATTTGTTTAATTAGGGGTGTTAGCGGCCAACATATTATCCAGCTCGCCTTGTGCTTCTAAATCATACAATTCATCACAACCACCAATCGCTTGTTGATTGATAAAAATCTGCGGAACAGTATAACGCCCGGATTTTTGCTGCATTTCGCGGCGCAGCGCAGGATCTGTATCCACTCGGATGCCTTCGTAATTTACACCTTTTGCGTCGAACAATTGCCGTGCACGCATGCAATACGGACAACTCGGCGTGTAATACACAATAACCCGTGCCATCAATGCCAATCCTCGTAGTAACTTATTTCTCTAAAGGCAAATTATCAGTGGTCCAAGCGAAGACACCATTTTTTAAATAGCGCGCTTGGGTAAATCCCGCATCTTTTAATTGCGCGGCGGCAGTAAGGCCTTGGGTTCCACCTTTGCAACAGACAATAATCGGCTTGTCTTTATATTTGTCGAGTTGCGGCATACGTTCTTTAAGCGCTGAAAAAGGCACATTGATAGCATTTAATATGTGGCCTGCGCTGTATTCATTTGCTTCTCGCACATCAAGCACCACGGCATTTTGGTGATTCATTAACAAAACTGCTTCGCCGGTACTTAAGGGTTTAGGTCCACGACGTGCACGAAACTCAGCCACCAAGGTAAACGTTAACGCTAAAGCAGCGCCGCCAAACAAAAAGGGATGATTTATTACAAATTCAGGAAAATGTTCCATACAACCTCATAGCAAAGTAACAACACCGAACAGGCCGGCAGTGTAGGAAACCGCCTGCGGCTTGGCAAATCCTATCACGACTAATTTACGACTAGGCGATTTATCCCCTCGTTGTTCTGGCAGCAGATCGGTATGATGGCGGCCGTATGCTACGCACGTCACTCCTTTATTATGGCCGCCGTTATATTAGCAGGCCATTTTGTTTGCCCATGCAAAAATTCGGGGGCGTTTTAGCGATGATGCTGTTATTTAGCAGCACCCTTTACGCAGCCAATGAACCGGATCAAGCCAAGCTCAAACAAGTGCGGCAAGAAATTCAGCAGCTCAGTCAAAATTTATCACAACAACAAACACAACGCTCCAACGCAGCAAAACAAGTACGCGCGACGGAGTTATCGTTAAGTAACATTCGTAAAAATCTACGCGGCCTTGAAAAACAATCCCAGCGCGCGGAACAAAAACTACAACAATTACGGAAAGAACGTGGGCAATTAGAAGCTGTCCGCCAACAACATCAAAATCAACTCGGCGATATGCTGCGCATGGCGTATATGGCGGGACATGATGAGCAATTAAAACTACTGCTTAATTTACAAGATCCTGCTTCCGTTAATCGCGTACTAACGTATTACAATTATTTGAGTAATGCGCGCTTAAGCGCGATTAAAACCACTGAAACTAATTTAATCGCATTGCGTAATAATGAGTTAGCGATTAAACATACTTTGGCTGATTTAACTATCATCAAAACTTCTCAACAGAAAGAAAAGCTCGCGCTGGAAAAACAATTAGCCATTCGTAACCAGGCGGTTAGCGCTTTAAGCAAAGAAATTAATACTTCTAAAAATCAACTCGCGCGACTTCGTCAAGATGAACAGCAATTACAAAAATTACTGGGCTCATTAAAAAAATTGTTTGCCGATATTCCGCCTAAAGCGAGCATTAACACCAAGCCAATCGACTTTACCAAACAAAAAGGTCAACTCGGCTGGCCAGTAAAAGGCACATTGTTAAATCGTTTTGGCGAAGCAAAAGGCATTGGTGATTTACGCTGGCGCGGTTTACGCATTGCCGCGCCGGCCGGTGAAACGGTACGCGCTGTTTCTCCTGGTCGTGTGGTATTTGCAGATTGGTTATCCGGTTTTGGTTTGTTACTGATTTTAGATCATCAAAATGGTTATATGTCTTTGTACGCACAAAACCGTGAACTGTTAAAACAAAGTGGCGATTGGGTCAACGTTAATGAAACGGTTGGCACTGTGGGCGACAGTGGCGGCCAAAACCAAACTGCTTTATATTTCGAGATCCGACACAATGGCGTTCCCACTGATCCTATTAAATGGCTTAATCGTCAAACAAAACGTTAACGCAAAGGTACCGCATGAAACATTCACGACTCATTTCTGGTTTAGCGCTAATAACTATTTTGGTCGGCAGTATGCAAATGGTATTAGCGGATACAGCAGCAGTCGCTTCCACTAAGAACAACAGCGGCCTTTATGAATCAGTACAAGACTTTGCCAATATCATGAGTCTAGTAAAAAATAATTACGTTGACGAAGTTGATAGTAAAACATTATTAGAAAATGCGATCGCCGGCATGTTGGCAGGTTTAGATCCGCACTCCGCGTATCTTAATAAAGCAGACTTTGAAGAATTACAAAGTGAAACCACCGGTGAATTTGGCGGACTCGGCATTGAAATCAGTATGGAAGACGGATTTATTAAAGTTATTTCACCGATTGATGATACCCCTGCAAAACGCGCCGGCATTCTTCCCGGCGATATTATTATTCGCATCGATGATAAACCTATTAAAGGTTTAAATTTTAATGAAGCGATTGAATTACTGCGCGGCAAACCTGGCTCCACCGTGACGTTGACTATTCTGCGCACCAACAGCGACGAGCCTAAGAAAATTTCCTTAGAGCGCGCCATTATCAAATCACGCAGTGTGCGTACTAAATTAATAGAAAAAGATTTTGCTTATGTGCGTGTTGCGCAGTTTCAATCGCACACCGCTGCAGATTTAGAAAAAGGTTTAACGCAATTAATTAAAGAAAATAAACAGCCCATTAAAGGCTTAATATTAGATATGCGCAGCAATCCTGGCGGCGTGCTGCAAGCAGCCATTGATATTTCCGATTTCTTTTTAGACAAAGGCATGATTGTTAGTTTAAAAGGTCGGAACATTAATAAAAATATTGAAGAATACCAAGCCCATGCTGGCGACTTACTCAACGGCGCGCCTATTGTTTTATTAGTCAACGAAGGCTCGGCATCCGCATCGGAAATTGTTGCCGGCGCGCTCAAAGATCATAAACGCGCAGTCATTATGGGTCAACGCACGTTTGGCAAAGGCTCCGTACAAACCATCGAAGCCTTAGGAAATGGTACTGCGGTAAAATTAACCACCGCGCGTTATTACACGCCAGCCGGTGTTTCCATACAAGCTCACGGCATTGAACCGGATATTGAATTAAAACAGCTGAATGTTTCTGTAGTGAATGAAACCTTAGGTTCTGTGCATGAAGGCGATCTAAGTCGGCATTTAGAGAATCTCGACGATAAAAAATCTAAAGATGATCTTAAAACTAATGCCGATTTGGTAGAAAGTGATTTTGCTTTATATCAAGCACTTACCGTGCTTAAAGGCATGACGCTTAATACGCGTAACCCATAGAATATGAACACCGTCTCTTTTCCACAAATCGATTATTTAGCGCGGATTGGTCTCGATGAATTGCCCGATGACATTCATGAGCGTTTGTTTGCGCTGCACACACGTCAACTTTATAAATTGCCTTTTGAAAATTTAGATATTCATTTAAGCCGAGAAATTAAAACTGACCCGCTTAGTTTATTTAATAAATTGATTTATCAAGTACGCGGCGGTTATTGTTTTGAACTCAATGAATTATTAGCACTGGCATTAGAAAGTTTTGGTTTTATCGTACAGCGACATATCGCCAGAGTGCTTTATAACAATCCATGGGGTGCTTCTGGTCCACGTACGCATCAAATTTTATTTGTCACTATCGACGGACAGCGCTGGTTAACAGATGTCGGTTTTGGTGGTCCGGGTTTGCGCAAACCTATTCCTCTAATAGTCGATCAAATTTTTGAACAATTTGGTGACTGCTTTCGTTTTCAGCAAGACGGCGTTAATACGGTATTACAAAAAGAATCGCACGGTCAGTGGCTAGACTTATATACTTTTGCCGATGAGACAACTTTGCCGGTTGATTTTATTATGGCTAATCATTTCACTTCCACTTGGCCTGACTCACCTTTTAGAAAACGTCGTTGGTTAGCGTTAGCACAAAGCTGGGGGCGTATTACGTTAATCAATTTCAATTTGACTATTTATCGTGACGGCAACATAGAGAATATTATCTTGCCGCCCGGAGAAGATTATATTCAAGCATTACAACAATATTTCGGGATCCGCTTAGACGCACAATATTCAGACTTTATGTCACTTTAAATTCTGTCAAAAATACTAATAAGTATCCCATTCCAACATTTCTAAGTGCTCACGCAACTGCGCAATGTCACGGAATTTTTTTAAGATTAAACTGCGCTTTAAACCACAACAAATATTTTTTACCGCGTCGGGCTGTTTTGCATAATAGCGTTTGCCGCCAATCGCTTCGTAAAAAATTCGTATCACATCAATCATGTCATCTTGGCGATTACTTTTAGTAGAGCCATGCCAATGATAAAAATCCAGCAGCTTTAAATGAAACCGTAAACCAAATCGACTAACAATAATGTTTTTAGGATGTAAATCACCGTGATATTCATGCATTGCATGAACTTCTTCAATGCCTTTAACAATGGCATATAATAAATGCAAACCTCGATAAGCTGACAAACGACCCGCAGGCGCAGCACGCACAAAATCTAGCAATAAATCGCCTTCTACATATTCGGATATTAAAGCTGTGATTTGCAACCCTTTAAAAGCAAATACTTCTTCCGTGTGATACTGAATCAACATCGAGCATTGACGTAATTTATGAAGTTTTTGTGCGTAAAAACGCGAGGCTTTATTACGAATATTGCGTTGCGGATAAAATAATTTGGCGGCGCGCTCAATGCCGGTATTGATTTCTCGAATTCTGTAAACTTCTCCTTCCCAGCCAGCGCCTAATTTATTCACTACTTCATAGATGCGGCCAATTTTTCGGCCGGGACGGAGATTAAATACTGAAACATGAGGGGCAGGAATTGCTTTTGCCATAAAAAGCCTAAATGTTGATTGATGCAATCAAAACATAATGCTATCACTGTAAAAATTATTCAACTGTTACTGACTTTGCTAAGTTCCTCGGTTGATCCACATCGGTGCCGCGCAATACCGCAACGTGGTACGACAATAACTGTAACGGTAAGGTATAAATAATCGGCGCTATCCATTCACCGCAATGCGGTATAACCGTTAGTTCAATACCTTCGGTTGCCTTCCAATCGCTTTCACTATCAACAAACACGAATAACTGACCGCCACGTGCGCGAACTTCTTGTAAGTTTGATTTTAATTTTTCCAACAAATCACCGGCCGGCGCAATGGCGACTATCGGCATTTCTTCATCAACCAGAGCTAGTGGTCCATGTTTTAATTCGCCTGCGGGATAAGCTTCGGCATGAATATAGGAAATTTCTTTTAATTTTAATGCGCCTTCTAACGCAATCGGATACATGACGCCGCGACCTAAAAATAGTGCGTTATTTTTCTGTACGAAACGTTCCGCGACTTTTTCGATGGTTTTATTAACTGCTAAGGTGGCATTAATTAAACTTGGCAACTCACGTAGCTGTTCGATAATTTCATGTATTTTGGGATTTTTATCCGCTAACACACAGGTCAATAATAATAAGGCGGTTAACTGTGTAGTAAAGGCTTTAGTAGAAGCCACGCCAATTTCCGGGCCGGCGCGCGTTAATAAATTAAGGTCTGCTTCGCGCATTAAGGAAGATTCCGGCACATTACACAAACCTAACTGCGCGCGATAACCTAAGGTTTTTGCGAAGCGCAAAGCTGCCAATGTGTCCGCAGTTTCACCCGATTGCGAGATCGTTACGTATAAAGTATTTTTCGGCACCACCACATCGCGGTAACGATATTCAGATGCGACTTCTACTTGGCAAGGCAAACCAGCTAATTTTTCTATCCAATATTTAGCCACCATGCCCGCGTGATAACTAGTACCGCATGCAACTATGTGGACATGCTGCACGTCTTTAAGTAATTCATTGGCTTTTAAACCAAAAATAGCCGGATCGATTCGCGTTTCACCTAAACGACCTTCGAGCGTAGAACTAATCGCTTCTGCTTGTTCGTGAATTTCTTTTTCCATGAAGTGACGATATTCACCTTTGGAAACCGCGTCACTATTTAAGCTCGATTCATTAATACGTCGCTCAACGCGCTGACCTTGCGTGTTTTGGATTTGAATTTCATTGCGCGTCAAAATCGCAATGTCGCCGTCTTCTAGATGAATAAAACGGCGGGTGACGGGCAATAAAGCATTTACATCGGACGCGATAAAATGTTCGCCTATACCTAATCCAATGCCGAGCGGGCTGCCTTTACGGGCGGCAATTAATTGCTCAGGAAATAAACTAGAAACTACGCCAATCGCATAAGCGCCTTTTAATTCAACTATGGTTTTTCTAATCGCTGTTACTAGATCTACCGATTGTCGTAACTGCTGTTCAATTAAATGCACAATCACTTCGGTGTCAGTTTCTGATTCAAAAACAAAACCGTCTTTAATTAAGCGTTCGCGTAAGACTTCATGATTTTCGATAATGCCGTTATGCACAACCGCAACTCGGCCAGCAGACATATGGGGGTGCGCGTTACGATCTGCCGGTGCACCATGGGTTGCCCAACGTGTATGTGCAATGCCAATAGAACCGCGCACCGGATTGTTGGCGAGCAAATCTGCTAACACTGATACTTTACCGGTGGCGCGCAAGCGCTGTAATTGATTACTGTCATCTAACACGACTAATCCCGCAGAATCATAACCACGATATTCAAGGCGTTTTAAACCTTCAATTAAGATTCGCGTAACGTCACGTTCTGCTATTGCACCAATAATGCCGCACATAATTAATCGCTTTTGTTTGTGTCAGGTTTTTTTTGAGGACGCTGCCAATCATCAATACTACGTTGCTTGACGCGAGATAACGTTAAACTATTTTCTGCTGTATCTTTATTGATCGTTGAACCTGCACCTATCGTGCTATTGCGGCCAATTTTTACGGGTGCAATGAGTTGCGTATCCGAGCCAACAAAAACCCCATCTTCAATAATGGTTTGATGTTTATTTGCGCCATCGTAATTGCACGTAATCGTGCCTGCACCGATATTCACATCACGCCCTACCAACGCATCGCCGACATAACTTAAATGATTAATTTTAGAATGCTCGCCAATATTGGCTTGTTTGGTTTCAACAAAATTTCCAATTTTTGCATGATCCGCTAAGCGTGTGCCTGGCCGCAGGCGCGCGAAAGGTCCGACCGTACAATGCTCACTAATCACGGCAGATTCGATTACGCTGTGCGATTTTATTTCGCTATTGTCCGCAATACTGCAATTAATAAGATGCACAAAAGGCCCTATGCGAACATTTCGTCCTAACGTGACGTTACCTTCAATCACTACATCAACATCAATAAAACTATCTTCACCACTGCTTAATGCGCCGCGAATATCGATGCGATTAGGATCTGCCAAAGTCACGCCCGCGTCCATTAAAGCTTCTGCTAATTCGCGCTGATGCACGCGCTCTAAAGCCGCCAATTGACTGCGCGAATTTACGCCGGTAATTTCTTGTGGGCGTTTAGCAAAGGTGGTTTTAATATCAACATTTTGCACAACGGCTGCAGCAATTAAATCGGTTAAATAATATTCGCCTTGCGCGTTATTGTTTTTTAATAAAGGGAGTTGTTGCTTTAATAAAGTAGATGCCGCTACTAATATACCCGTGTTAATTTCGCGTATTTCTAATTCAGCGGCACTCGCATCTTTTTGTTCGACAATACGTTGCACTTGATTTTGTGCATCTCGGACGATGCGGCCATAACCGGTTGCATCATCTAAAACCGCGGTTAATAAGGCCAGATGTTTTTCACTACAATCTGCGACTAAGGCTTTTAGGGTTTCAACATTCGTCAGAGGTACGTCGCCGTATAACACTAAAGTTTTTTGACTCTCGTAAATAAACGGCAACGCTTGTTGCACCGCGTGGCCAGTACCTAATTGTTGAGTTTGTTCTACCCATTGAATGTTAGGCTCATCAGCAAAAGCTGCGCGAATCTGCGGAGCACCATGACCAATAACAATAATGATTTTTTCAGGATTTAATAATTGCGCGGTAGTCAACACATGACGCAATAATGGCTGACCCGCCAGTTTATGCAATACTTTGGGTTGCTGGGAACGCATGCGCGTGCCCTTGCCAGCAGCTAGAATTACGACGGCTAAACTCACATGAATATCCTCATCTGATTAACGACCAGCTTATGTCGTCAGCAGGTTCTTTGTAAATTTAATATATCAATTTTACGCGAGTCGATTCTAACAGGGAATTCCGCCAAGCAGAGGCGTAAGAGCAGGGGATATCTTGATGACGTTTTTATTTGCCGCGAAATTTCTTGATTAAATCCAATTGCGCTACCGCTTCAGCCAATTCGGCGCGCGCTTTCGCATAATCAATATCCGCATTGTTATTATTCAACGCATCTTCCGCGTGACGTTTTGCTTCGCTCGCGGCGGCTTCGTCCAAATCATGCGCACGCACGGCCGTATCGGACAATACTGTGACCACATGTGGCTGCACTTCTAATACGCCACCCGAAACATAGATAGACTGAATTTCAGTTTGATTAGGCAAGGTAAGCCGAATTTCGCCCGGCTTGAGCTGCGCAATTAACTGATTATGGCGCGGCATAATGCCCAACTCACCGTTGATCGCAGGCGCAACTAACATTTCCACCACGCCAGAAAATACGGCTTGTTCTGCGCTTACGATATCAACATGAAATGTGCTTGCCATATTACTTTGTGAACCTTTTGCTGAATGTTTTATATGTTGCAAGGCTTGCCTCAAGCAAGCCTTTGCACATTACATTTGTTTGGCTTTTTCAATCACTTCATCAATACCGCCAACCATATAAAAGGCTTGTTCCGGTAAATGATCGTATTCGCCATCAACCAAGGCACGGAAGCTGCGAATGGTATCTTTCAGTGCAACGTATTTGCCAGGGCTGCCGGTGAATACTTCCGCAACGAAAAACGGTTGTGAGAAGAAGCGTTGAATTTTACGGGCGCGTGCAACCGCACGTTTGTCGTCTTCCGACAATTCATCCATACCTAAAATAGCGATAATGTCGCGTAATTCTTTGTAACGTTGTAATACATTTTGCACATCACGCGCCGTACGATAATGCTCTTCACCAACAATTAAAGGATCTAATTGGCGGCTCGTAGAATCCAATGGATCTACCGCCGGATAAATACCCAACTCAGCAATTTGACGCGACAATACAACGGTTGCGTCTAAGTGCGCAAAAGTCGTTGCAGGTGATGGATCGGTCAAATCGTCGGCGGGAACATAAACCGCTTGAATAGAAGTAATAGAACCTTTTTTGGTCGAGGTGATGCGTTCTTGCAATACGCCCATTTCTTCAGCGAGGGTAGGTTGATAACCTACAGCAGAAGGCATACGACCTAACAATGCCGATACTTCGGTACCTGCCAAGGTGTAACGATAAATATTATCGATAAATAATAATACGTCACGGCCTTCATCACGGAAAAATTCCGCCATCGTTAAACCGGTTAATGCGACGCGCAAACGATTGCCCGGCGGTTCATTCATCTGACCATACACGAGCGCTACTTTGTCGAGTACATTTGAATCTTTCATTTCGTGATAGAAGTCATTACCTTCACGAGTACGTTCGCCAACACCCGCAAACACTGAATAACCACTGTGTTCAATCGCGATGTTACGAATTAATTCCATCATATTAACGGTTTTGCCTACGCCAGCACCGCCGAGCAAACCAACCTTGCCGCCTTTTGCAAACGGGCATAATAAATCGATTACTTTAATACCAGTTTCTAATACTTCAGTTGCGCCTGATTGTTCATCGTAGCTCGGTGCTTTACGATGAATCGCCCAATGCTCATTTGCTTCTACTGGGCCGGCATGATCAATCGGCTCGCCCAAGACATTCATGATGCGGCCTAAAGTACCTTTGCCTACTGGCACAGAAATCGGCGCGCCTGTATTTTTAACTTTTAATCCACGCTGCAAACCATCAGAAGTACCCATGGCAATAGTGCGCACTACGCCATCGCCTAATTGACCTTGTACTTCTAAAGTCAAACCACTTTCTTCTAGTTTTAATGCATCATAAATTTTAGGCACTGCATTACGAGGGAATTCAACATCCACCACCGCGCCAATGATTTGTACAACTGTTCCGGTATTCATTTCTTGATTCCTCTACCAGTAAATTTAATCTGTTTCTTCTGCACGCATCACACGTGCATTATTAATAAGGTGTGGTTTAACTTAACCTAATTTAAACGGCTGCCGCGCCTGCCACAATTTCTGACAGCTCTTGGGTAATCGCTGCTTGACGCTGTTTGTTGTACATCAATTGCAATTCTTTAATAAGTGTACCGGCATTATCACTCGCGCTTTTCATAGCGACCATGCGTGCTGCCATTTCAGACGCCACGCTTTCTACTACGCCTTGATAGGTTTGTGATTCTATATAACGGGTTAACAAACCTTCGAGCACTGTTTGCGCATCAGGTTCATAAATATAATCCCAGTGATATTGCAATTCTTTTTCTTCGTTATCAGACGCCAACGGCAATAACTGCATTACTTCGGGGCGCTGCGTCATCGTATTAATAAAACGACTATTCACAATAAACAAACGATCAATTTCACCGCTTTTATAAGCATCTAACATAACTTTTACCGAGCCAACTACATCTTCCAAGCGTGGCGCGTCACCTAAATCACTAACACTAGAAACAACCTTGCCGCCGACGCGACGGAAAAAAGCATTGGCTTTGCGGCCAACCAAAGACAATTGAATGTTAACGTCTTGGTCGCGCCATTTTTTAATGTCTTGAATAAGGGCTTTAAAGACGTTGACGTTTAAACCGCCACACAAACCTTTATCAGAAGAAACAACAATATAGCCAACGGCTTTTACGGTTTTGCGCACTTCCATATAGGGATGGCGATATTCCGGAGTGGCATGCGCAATGTGGCCAATAATATTACGAATTTTTTGTGCATAAGGACGCGACGCTTGCATACGTTCTTGCGCACGGCGCATTTTGCTTGCCGCAACCATCTCCATCGCTTTAGTGATTTTCTGCGTGTTTTTTACGCTGCCAATCTTTGCGCGAATTTCTTTACCAGCTGCCATTCGTTAAATCACTCGAGTTCCGTGGACTTTAGTAAACGCCATTGGCTTTAAATTCAGTCAGTAACTTTTTCAATGCGCCTTCAATCTCCGCATTAAGATCGCCTGAATCATTTATCTTGGTACGCAATGCTGCAGCATTTGCTTGGAAATAACTGTGCAATGCGCTTTCAAAAGCGCCAACTTTTTTCACTTCGATGTCGTCTAAGAAACCTTCGTTCGCAGCAAACAATGAAATAGCCATATCAGCAATAGATAAAGGCGCATATTGTTTTTGTTTCATCAATTCCATTACGCGTTGACCGCGATCTAATTGCTTGCGCGTAAACTCATCAAGATCCGATGCGAATTGTGAGAATGCAGCCAATTCACGATATTGCGCTAATGCCAAACGCACACCACCGCCTAATTTTTTAATAATTTTGGTTTGCGCAGCACCGCCGACGCGTGATACTGATAAACCTGCGTTAATAGCGGGACGGAAACCAGAGTTAAATAAATTGGTTTCTAAAAAGATCTGGCCGTCAGTAATTGAAATCACGTTAGTGGGAACGAATGCGGACACGTCACCTGCTTGCGTTTCAATAATAGGTAATGCGGTTAATGAGCCGGTTTGACCTTTTACTTTGCCACCGGTTAAACGTTCAACTTCTGCGGCATTGATACGCGAAGCGCGTTCTAACAAACGTGAATGCAAATAGAATACATCGCCTGGATACGCTTCACGACCCGGTGGACGACGTAGCAATAATGAAATTTGACGATAAGCAACGGCTTGTTTTGATAAATCATCGTAAACAATTAACGCGTCTTCGCCGATATCACGGAAAAACTCGCCCATTGCACAACCGGAATAAGGTGAGATGTATTGCATAACCGCAGATTCAGATGCGGATGCAGCAACTACAATGGTATGCGCCATCGCGCCATGTTCTTCTAATTTCCGCACCGTTGCAGCAATCGATGATTGCTTTTGACCGGTTGCAACATAAATACATTTAACGCCGGTAGATTTTTGATTAATGATGGTATCAATCGCAACCGCGGTTTTGCCGGTTTGGCGATCACCAATAATTAATTCGCGTTGACCGCGACCGATTGGCACCATCGCATCAATAGACTTCAAACCAGTTTGCACGGGTTGTGATACTGATTGACGCTCGATAACGCCCGGCGCAATTCTTTCAATCGCAGTATAAATAGGATCTTTAAGCGGGCCTTTGCCGTCAATAGGTTCGCCCAATGCATTCACTACACGACCTAACAAACTACGACCCGTTGGTACTTCTAAAATACGGCCGGTACATTTAACGGCTGCGCCTTCGGTTAAATGTCCATATTGACCTAATACTACCGCGCCGACTGAGTCACGCTCTAAGTTCAACGCCAACGCAAATGTGTTGCCCGGCAGTTCCAACATTTCGCCGTACATTACATCAGCCAAACCATGAATTCGAATCACGCCGTCCGCTAAACTTACGATCGTGCCCTCTGTGCGAGCTTCAGCTTTTACATCGAAGTTCTCGATCCGTTTTTTAATCAGCTCACTGATTTCAGAAGGGTTGAGTTGCATGCGCGAATATCCTCGTTACTAAACTATTTTTAAACTTACGCTTAACGAATTAACGTTTGCGCGAGCTTGGTTAATTGTCCCTTCACGGAGCCATCAATCACCCAATCACCGGCTTTGATAATGGCACCTCCAATTAAGGAAGGGTCTATTTCTTGTTCAATCGTTACTTTCTTGCTTAAACGTTTACCTAATGCATCGGCAATTGCAGTTAACTGCTGGCTTTCCACCGGCTGCGCGGCAATCACTATCGCCGTAATGCTGCTTTCCGCTTCGGCACGTAAGGCTTCATAAGATTCGGCAATCGCAGGCAAAACCAATAAACGGCCATTTTCTGCCAACAAACTCAAGGTGTTGTTAACTTGCGTAACAATGCTTTTATTAACATTACCTTCAATAATCGCTAACAATATTTCGGCACGTTGTGCGCGTGCAGCATTCGGGTTTTTCAACATCACTTTAACGCGTTCATCACTCACTACTTGTGCGAGTAAGGCTAGCGCTTCCGACCAAGCAGCATACGCTTTACCCGCTTGCGCCAACTCAAATATGGCTTTCGCATAAGGCCGCGCTATTGTGGTGTAACTTGCCATGATGTCTCTCGTCGCTACGCTAATTTGCTGGGCTGGTTAATGTCGGCGCTTATACTTGTCCGACCAAATCGTCGAGCACATCTTTATGTTTCGCGGCATCGACTTCACGCTTCAAAATACGTTCCGCACCGGCAATAGCGATCACGGTTACTTGTTGGCGCAAGGTTTCTTTTGCACGATTCACTTCTTGTTGAATATCCGCTTGCGCCGCGGTCTTAATGCGATCACCTTCGGTACGAGCAGTTTCTTTGGCTTCTTCAACCAAATCACCACCTTGCTTTTGCGCGCGCGCAATAATTTCTGCCGCCTGCGTTTTCGCTTCTTTCAACAAGTCTTTAGCGCGTTGTTCAGCCAATTCTTTTTCATGCGCGCCTTTTTCAGCAGCGGCCAAACCGTCCACAATTTTTTTGCGGCGTTCGTCCAGCGCTTGAATGATAACGGGCCAAACAAACTTCATCATGAAAATGACCAATAACAAGAACACGATCATTTGCACTAGTAGCGTTGCATTAATATTCACGGCTTTGCTCTCTATGCGTCTTTAAGCGATTCGATAAACTGACGTAAATTAAACGCCTGCCGCCGCTTTAACAGCAGCAATGAATGGGTTAGCAAACATTAACAATGCTGCGAAACCAATGCTGATCATTGAAACCGCGTCTAATAAACCTGCGACGATGAACATTTTAACTTGCAAAGTAGGAATCATTTCAGGCTGACGTGCTGCGCCTTCTAAAAAGCGACCACCTAACAAGCCGAAACCAATTGCGGTACCTGCTGCAGCTGAAGCTAAAATAATACCAACAGCAATTGCTGTTAGACCTTGTACGTTTGCGATCAAGCTTGCTAATTCCATGGAGCCTCCAAAAAAGTTAAATCTAAATAATAAATAAACTACGTTTTACAAATAAATTCTATTTCACACTCTACTAGTGATCTTCATGCGCCATGCTTAAATACACAATGGTTAACACCATAAAGACGAATGCTTGCAAGGTGATGACGAGAATATGAAAAATGGCCCAGGCCAAACCTAAAATAGTTTGCGTTATCAAACCGCCCACACCAGCTACAGTAGTAAACATATCTTGAATGTTGTTACCCAAACCTAAGGTAAATAACGCGATCAAAATAAAAATGATTTCGCCCGCATACAAATTACCAAACAAACGCAAAGCTAGCGAAATAGGTTTGGCAATTAGCTCAACTGCTTGCATCGCCAAATTAAACGGGACGATAAGGGGATTGCTGCCAAACGGATGAAACATAAGTTCTTTGCTATAGCCCACTACGCCTTTAATTTTCAAGCTGTAGAAAACGATCAACAACAAGACCGTCAAACTTAAACCCAATGTTGCGTTCACGTCGGCTGACGGCACGACGCGCATATAGTGCACATGAAACACTTCACTAAAAATAAAAGGCAATAAATCGACGGGGAATAAATCCATGAAATTCCACAAAAACACCCAGCAAAAAATCGTTAAGGCTAAAGGCGCGATCATGGCGCTTTTGCCATGAAAAGAATCTTTTACTTGGCCATCAACGAACTCAACCATCAATTCAACAAAATTTTGCCAATTACCAGGAACGCCGGCAGTGGCTTTACGCGCAACTAACCAAAAAGTACCTGCGAACAAAACTGCCAATACTAAAGAATAAATAATGGTGTCGACGTGAAACGACCAAAATCCTTCGCCCACGGTCCAATGCGTCAAGTGATGGACGATATAATCTGTGGCTGTGGGTGCGGTGGTAACGTCAGCACTCATGGGTTTCGATCACCTGTTAAATAACGCTCGGTTCTTAAAAATGGCAGTGCCAGCCAATAGGCCATCAAACTTACCATGAATGTCACTATCAACGGCATCGGCGCTAAACGCAGCCAAACAATGCCTATGTATAAAAGTATGACGGTCAGCGCGATTTTCTGAATTTCCGCCGCAAACAACCGTCGCAAAAACCGATCGGCCGCAAAATCAGCGCGCCTTAAAAATAATTTAGCGCTCAAAAATGCCGTGGTAATCATGCTAATTGCGCCACCTGCCAAACCCGCCACCGCGGTGGCCAGATCGTACAGACCGAACAATAACGCACTAATAAGAAGCGTTAATACTAACTGCGTGGCGATAATAATCAACGCTGTTTTAGTACCCGCTGTCATTCGCAATCGCCTCGCTGGGTGTGGTCATTACCACAAGCCGTACCGCAAAAACCTGCCGAGCCGGCGCTAGTGAAGGCGGCGCATTATACAGAGCTGGGCGAAAATGGGTCAACGCAGCATTGCAATTAATTGGCTTTTGCACGCTATTAAAGCAGCGCTAGTTAACGAATATGCTTCAAGATGCCATCAAGCTCATCATTGCTACGAAAAGCGATGACTAATTTGCCCTTGCCTTTACCGGCATACTGAATTTCCACGCTCGCACCTAACTTATCGGCTAAATCGCGTTCAAGACGCGCAATATTGGGATCTTGTTTAGGCGCGGTTTTAGCAGTCTTGATCAGTGTGCCTTGTTTTACCATGCGCTCTACTTCTCGTACCGATAACTGTTTAGCCACCGCTTCTTTAGCCACTCGTAATTGATCTGGCATCGATAAAGCCAACAAAGCTCGGCCATGGCCCATGTCCAATTTACCTTCGTCAATAAAAGTTTTAATTTCGGGTGCTAATTCTAATAAACGCAGCAAATTAGACACAGCGGCGCGAGAACGCCCAACGGCATCGGCAACTTCTTGATGGGTTAACTCAAATTCGGCGATTAAACGCTGAAAAGCATTGGCTTCTTCCAAGGCATTTAAATCTTCGCGCTGAATATTTTCGATCAACGCAACTGCCGCAACCGCCGCTTCGGGCAAATCGCGCACGATTGCTGGAATTTCATGCAACCCGGCCAATTGCGCGGCGCGCCAACGGCGCTCACCCGCAATTAATTCATAGCCCGCACCTACCGGCCGCACCACAATAGGCTGCAATATGCCTTGGGCTTTGATAGAGCTCGCTAAGTCAGCTAAAGCATCGGGGTCAAAATGCACACGGGGCTGATAAACACCGCGTTGAATTTGTTCTATAGGTAAACGACGCAACCTTTCCGCGTCTTTTTCGGCGCTGATAGGCGCAATTTCGGCTGCAATTTCAGCTTTAGCATCGCCCAACAAAGCATCTAAACCGCGCCCCAATCCTCGTCTTTTAATGGCCATGGCTCATCTTCTCCGTTAAACGCTTAATTCTTGATCATGTCGTAACTTCGCATCACGACGTAAAATTTCACCGGCCAAAGCCAAGTAGGCCAAAGCCCCGCGTGAGGTTTTGTCATATTGAATGACCGGGATTCCGTGGCTAGGCGCTTCGGCCAGCCGCACATTGCGCGGGATAATCGTGCGATATAAACGGTCTTGAAAATGAATTTTAAGTTGCTCGGAAACGTCTTGCGCTAAATTATTACGCGGATCGAACATAGTGCGCAACAAACCTTCTATATGTAATTCCGGATTCACCGTGGCTTTTACTTTTTCTACGGTTTGTAACAACGCGGTTAGACCTTCCAACGCAAAATATTCGCACTGCATGGGGATTAAAACGCTGTTCGCGGCGACTAATGCGTTCAAAGTCAGCATATTTAATGAGGGCGGACAGTCGATAATCACGTATTCATACTGATCACGCACGGTATCTAACGCTTGGCGCAAGCGCTGTTCGCGTTGCGTCACTTGCATCAAATCAACTTCGGCAGCGGTCAGATCACTATTCGACGCGATTAAATCAAAACCGTATTCGCTTAAGGTACAACGCGCATCGCTTAACGATGACTCACCCAATAACACTTCACAGATGGTCGCCGGCACGGCATTTTTATCCACGCCACACGCCATGGTCGCATTGCCTTGCGGATCAATATCAATCAACAACACTTTGCGGCGCGTGGTCGCAAGCGACGCGGCTAAATTAACGCTGGTGGTGGTTTTACCCACACCACCTTTTTGATTAGTGACTGCGATTGTTTTCATGGTGTTGCCAGAATGCTATCCAAGTTATTCGTATTTAATCCAAAGCCTTTCGTAAATCAATGACATGGCGCTCGGCTTGTAAGCCCGGCACGGTCAACGAATGCGTCGCTATCAGCTGCCAAGAAGCGGGTAAATCCGCTAATTCTGGCGTGGGCAATTTGCCCTTCATCAACAAGCATCGACCCTGCGGCGCAGATAAATGGCCAGCTTGGCGCAAAATCTCACTCACGCTCGCCAAGGCGCGAGCCGTCACTGTATCAAAGGGCTGAGGCGGACGGTACTCTTCAATGCGGCTTTGGATCGCTTCAACATTCTTTAAACCGAGCTCAATGATGACTTGTTGGATAAAACGGATTTTTTTACCGTTGCTATCCACCAACGTAAACCGCCATTGCGGACACAAAATGGCTAAGGGAATACCCGGCAAACCGGCGCCAGTGCCAACATCAACGATGCGCTCGCCGTGTAGCAATGACAAAATACTTACGCTATCGAGAATATGTACAACAACCGCAGATTCACTGTCCGTATCCGCAATTAAGTTGTAATGCCGATTCCACTTTAATAATAATTTTAAATACTGCGCTAATTGTTCCACTTGCGACAACGATGCCTCAAGCGACATGGCGCGCAAACCATTATTAATCGCAGTAACAGGCACGTTTAACTAGAACAAAACGAATAAAAAAGAAAACACATTCATGACGCGCTGCCATTAGAATTACCATTGGCATCTTGTGACGATGGGATAGCTGCTTGTGAAAATAAACGATATAAAAAAATCATCGGTATGACGGTGAGAAAATCTACCACTGCATCGGCAGCTAAAGACAACACATTCATGGTTTCCGCAGCCGCTGTAAAATAGCTTGCCGATACTGCCAATGAAATCAACACACCATAAAGAACTAATAAACCAAACAACAATGCCGCAAATTGCAACTGACTACGATGCCAACTTTGTTGAATGGAATCATTAATCATGCGGTCTTCTAAAACCAAAATAAATTCCGCATAAACCAAACGCACGCCAACAATAATGCCGGGAACGATCAATAACACAAAACCTAAACCAATTAACAAACCGCAAAGCAGCCGCAAGAAAAATAAACGCGCCCAAATAGCCGCAGCCGCACGCCAATAATGGCTATAGGGTTTAGGTGTACCCATAGCAATATCACGAATAAATAAAATTTGTGCGCCGGCTAACCACGCCATCCACAACGAGGTTATTACAATAATAGCAACGGTGGATTGTTCAATCGTGTAATACCGCGAAATAATATATAAAGAAATTTTATCTAATAAAATAATAGGCGCGCTTAGCCACAATAATGCGCCCCAATAATTTTTAAAAAATTGGCCGGCTTGCGCTAAAGCAAATCGCGTTTGTTGCCACGGAGTGAGTGCAGATGGCATGCCAGAATTTACCACTTAACAATTTCACCACGGTGATAACTGCAACCCGTATGAATTTCACGAAACATTGCATAAACATTTTCACGCGGCAAACCCGTCGACGCAGCCAAGCTATTCACTACACAAATCAACATTTGTGCGATTTTAGTTTTTTTACTGAAATCGGGCGCAATGATTTCAACCAGTAAAGGATGTGAATCGTGAGCTTGTTGCGCGGCTACCACGCCTTTTGCCGCATAGTGATTAGGCTCTATCCATTGCCACACAATATTAATTTGTTCGCGACCAATGCCTAATGATGTTTCAAAATCGGTGGTTAATTGTTCCAAAACATTCGTCATGTTGGGTTTTTGAGCAAAAGGTAAAGCTTTTATCTGAATGATAGGCATGAGTTCACGCACAGGTTATGAAACAAGAAATTCGCCATTGGGCTGGCCCGCATTATGGCGAGATTTAATATTCGGTCAACTTAACATCACGACGTAGGTGGAAGCTGGCGCAAATAATCCCAAATCAAAACTAAATCTGCATCTGACATGTGCATATAACCCACCCACGGCATATACGCCGGCACAATCACGCGGCCATCGGGCGTTTGGCCGGTGCGCATCACGCGCACAAAATCTTCTACCACCCAATCGGCTAAGGGACCATCATTTGCTAATGATGGCGCCGGTGGCGCGCCAGGTTCGGGGCCTTGGCCGCCGCGCAAATCTGCGCCATGACAAAAATCACAGCCACCAATTTGTAATAAATAAGCCGCTTGGTTGTTGGATGTTGCAGGCCGAGGGCCTTGGTGCGGAATAAAAGAAGCGCGTACCAGATTGCCTTTCGCACCACTATTAATCAGCGCACGCGTAAAAATATTCAAACGCGTGCCGGCTTTATCGTTATCAAACGGTGGCAATTGTTTTAAATACGCGATGATGGCGCCCAAATCGGCGTCACTTAAGTGCCAATAATGATCGGTGGGCATAAACGCGATGCCTCGACCTTGCGGATTGACGCCATGGCGAATCGCTCGCACCCAGTCTTCATCAGAGTAATAACGCCCAACTCCGCCAACGCCCGTGGTCAAATTCGGCGTGTGGATAAATCCGTAAATAGGATGATCCACCATTTCTCGTCCGCCAAAATCCCCGCCATGACACACCACGCAGACGGCCACGCCATTGGCTAAATAACGACCGCGCTCAACGGCTACAGCATCGTTAGGAATAATGATGGGTACGACTTCTATCGTAAAATGCGTATCTAACGGTGAAGTACGGCCTAAAAACAAAATAATGCCGCTTACTAAGAGCAGCAATGCAATTACCACGACCGCCGCACGACGTAAAAAAATCATTATCATATCCCTGTAAAATTTGAATTCGCTAACAGCAAGCGTTGCTTGTTATATTGCGATTCGTTACTAAACGCAATTTTGTGCCGCTCTATTCCCTTTGTCTATTACCTTGGCAATGAGAAGAATGGCTTTGATGGATACATTCAGGGCATTTTTCGCTGTATTTATTCCCATAGCCATATAAAATTGCGCCCTGATCCCTGTCATGGTCTTTAACCTTTAACGGGTTAAATGCCTGCACTACTACAGAAAGAGGAAATAACATGTTAGTTGTTACTGGACCCACGGGTAATGTCGGCGCTCAAGTTGCTGACCGATTGATGACCGAGAGTCACAATATTCCTTTTCGTGTTGCGGCACATAATCCAGCTCGCTTAAAAAAGAAATACGGTGAACATCAGCCTGTTGTTAAATTTGATTACGGCGATCGCAGTACCTGGGATGCCGTATTACAAAACGTTGAAACTTTATTTTTATTATTTCCCTTACCTCATCCGCGCACCGTACACACATGGATGAAACCTTTTATTGACGCCGCGGTTAAAGCCGGCGCAAAACGTATCATCTATGTCTCGGTTCCAGGTTCTGATACCAAAACCATCGTGCCGCATTACAAAGTAGAACGTCACATTGAAGCATCCGGTTTAGATTACACCTTCCTACGCGCTACTTTCTTTATGCAAAACTTGTGTCGCGGCATTACCACTCACGGTGTTGATACGTGGCAGTTTGGTCAAATATTTATACCCGCTAAAAACGGTACGACCACGTTCATCGATTCACGCGATGTTGCACAAGTCGTACTCGACATTCTGAAAAATCCAGCGCCGCATAAAAACAAATCTTATTTGCTGACGGGCCCTGAAAATTTAGATTTTTATCAAGTCGCCGAACAAATGACCGAAGTGTTTCAAAAACCCATTCGTTACACCAATCCATCAATGCCACATTTCTGGTGGCGCATGTTGCGTCGCGGTGTTAAGTGGGACATTATTTTCTTCATGACGATGGTGTACATGCTGACGCGTTCTGGCAATAACAAACAAATGAGCAACGACCTCGAACAACTGTTGGGTCGTCCGCCCACTAAGATGCGTCAATTCTTAGCAGAAAATAAATGGCGCTGGGAACAAAGCGAGTGGACCTAGTCCTTTAGCTTTATTTTTGATCTATAAAAAAGGCCGCTATCTGCGGCCTTTTTTATAGATGCGATTTATCACAAATATATTTATGCGGTTTTTAAAATGGGCAACTGCCCTTTCTTTAAATGTACACGCAAAATAGAAATCGCTGCTGGCGTCATGCCAGGAATGCGCGATGCTTGTCCTAATGTTTGCGGCTGATGCTGCACCAGTTTTTGTTGCACTTCCATCGACAAGCCTTTGACCTGCTTATAATCTATATTTAAAGGCAAACGCGTGTTTTCATTTGCCAGATTTTTTTCTACTTCTTGATGTTGGCGTTCTACATAACCAGAATATTTTGCTTGTATTTCTACTTGCTCAACCACTTGATCATACGCCGATGTTGTAGGTTCAATAACGCCCACACCTTCAAGCAGGGTGATTTGTTGATAACTTAATGTGGGTCTACGTAATAAATCGTGTGCATTCACATCGCGGGCAAATGCCTGGCCGGTAATGGTTTGAATCTGTTCTGCTGCTGCGGTATTAGGATGCACCCAAGTGCTTTTTAAACGCGCTTGTTCGCGCTCAATTGCTGCGCGTTTTTCACAAAACGCTTGCCAACGCGTTTCATTAACCAAGCCCACTTGATGACCTAATTCGGTTAAACGTAAATCAGCATTATCTTCGCGCAACAATAAACGATGTTCCGCACGCGAAGTAAACATGCGATAAGGTTCTGTCGTGCCGCGTGTAATTAAATCATCGACTAACACGCCGAGATACGCTTGATCACGACGCAAAGTTAAAGCAGATTTTTCTTGAACTTGTAAGGCCGCATTAATGCCGGCTAACAAACCCTGCGCAGCGGCTTCTTCATAACCAGTGGTGCCATTAATTTGACCGGCAAAAAATAATCCACGAATGAATTTAGTTTCTAATGATGCCGTTAGATCACGCGGATCAAAATAATCATATTCAATCGCATAACCTGGTCGCGTGATATGCGCATTTTCAAAACCTTGCATAGAACGCACAAACGCAACTTGTGTGGCAAATGACAAACTAGTGGAAATACCATTCGGATAAATTTCGTTGGTATTTAAACCTTCGGGTTCAATAAATATTTGATGTCGATCTTTTTCCGCAAAGCGATGAACCTTATCTTCAATCGACGGGCAATAACGCGGACCTACGCCTTCGATGACACCGGTGAACATCGGCGATTCATCTAAACCTGCTTTAATAATCTCATGCGTTTTTGCATTCGTATAAGTAATGTAACAACTGATTTGTTGCGGATGTTGCGCGGCATTACCTAAAAATGAAAACACAGGCGTGGGCATGTCGCCCGCTTGTTCAACTAAGCCAGCAAAATTAATACTGCGTCTATCAATGCGTGGCGGAGTACCGGTTTTTAAACGTCCTACATTAAACGGTAATTCGCGCAGCCGTTTGGCTAACGCAATAGAAGGCGGGTCACCGGCGCGACCGCCACTGTGATTAGATAAACCAATATGAATGCGGCCATCTAGAAATGTGCCGGTCGTTAATACCACGGTTGTAGCGCTAAAACGTAATCCCGATTGGGTGATCACACCTTTGATCGCGTCACCTTCAACAATCAAATCATCAGCGGCTTGCTGAAAAATTTCCAGATTGACTTGGTTTTCGAGCAGATTACGAATGGCTTGTTTATATAACGCACGATCCGCTTGGCAGCGCGTAGCGCGTACCGCTGGCCCTTTGCTTGCGTTCAAAATCCGAAATTGAATACCGGCCAAATCGGCCGCGTACGCCATCGCACCACCTAAAGCATCAATTTCTTTAACTAAATGACCTTTGCCAATGCCACCAATCGCCGGATTACAGCTCATTTGACCTAAGGTTTCGACATTATGGGTCAACAATAACGTCCGCACACCCGCACGCGCCGCGGCTAACGCAGCTTCGGTGCCGGCATGTCCGCCGCCAATAACAATAACGTCGTAATGACCCATACTTTGTGACATTGCTTAATAACTCTGTGATGGAACGACCTGCTGTAAAAAAACAGCTGGTCAAACTTTGCTCATTGGGAGCGGATTCTACCCAACTTCGGCCTTAAAGCTCTAGCGAATAGCTTTTAAAAAACCGCTTTTATGCAGACTATTCCTGCATATAACGCTTAACTGTGGCGATAGAAGGATTATTCGGCATCATAACGCCATGCACATCCATGATCGGAGTGCCGTACGTTTGTTGCGGAAAACCTGCTGCGGTTAATTTTGCATGCATTTCATCACGACGCTCCGGCTCACGATCCATTGCATATTCAATATAAGGAATGCCTTCTTGCGCTAATTCGTGACGTTTAATCATGCACGGCTCACAACTAGTGGTGCTGTACATAATGACCTGTTGATGCGTTTCACCGTAACGGCCGATGCCTGGGCCTTGTTTGGCTAATAAATAACCGCAAACAATAACTACGGCCAAAATAAGGCTTATGCCGATTACCCAATTAACTGCTTTTTTCATCTGACAAACCTCTTGTATGCGCTAAGAAGATTATTTATTTACCAATACAAAACCGTGAAAAAATTTCGCCTAATAAGTCATCGCTAGAAAATTCACCGGTGATGCTGCTCATTACCAGTTGCGCCATGCGCAACTCCTCAGCGGCTAATTCACCCTGGCCTAAGTTTAAACATTCTTGTGCATTGGCCACACGCTCATTAACCACATTTAATGCATCAACGTGACGTTGACGTGCGGAAAATAAACTTTCGCTGGTTTGTTCAATGCCAATGCTTTGTTTTAAATGTTCAATTAAGTTCTCTAAACCAGTACCTGTTTTTGCAGATAATAAAATAACGGCACCACGTGCATGGCTGATCACTGCTAGGTCTACGGGCGAACTCAATAAGTCTATTTTGTTATAAATAATATCAACAGGTAAATGCGGAGGAATTTGTTGTAACACTGTAGTTTCATATTCACTAATGCCAGTACGCGCATCAACTAATAATAAGATCCTGTCCGCTTGATTCGCAGCTAACCACGCTCGACGTACACCTTCTTTTTCAACCACGTCTTGAGTGTCACGCAAACCTGCGGTGTCAATTATATGCAAAGGTATGCCATCGATATGAATATGTTCACGCAACACGTCGCGCGTGGTGCCGGCAATTTCGGTGACAATCGCCGTATCGCGTCCCGCCAACTGATTTAATAAACTGCTTTTGCCTGCATTGGGTTGGCCGAGAATAACCACGCTCATACCGTCTTTTAATAAACGGCCTTGTTTTACGCGTTGACGAATAGCGTCTAATGCTTTTACTAAACCATCCATGCGCAGTTGAATTTCGTTATCGCTTAAAAAATCTATTTCTTCCTCGGGAAAATCCAAAGCTGCTTCTATATACATGCGCAGTTCAATTAATTTTTGCAGTAATGCGCGCAGCACTTCAGAAAAAACGCCTTCTAAACTTTGTGCCGCGGCTTTGGCTGCTTGTTCTGAGCTGCTCTCAATTAAATCAATGACTGCTTCGGCTTGAATCAAATCGAGTTTTTCATTTAAGAATGCGCGTTCGGTAAATTCACCAGGCCGCGCTTGGCGCACACCATAGGCTAAAATTTGTTTAAGTAATAAATTGAGTACGACTGGGCCGCCATGACCTTGTAGTTCTAAGACGTCTTCGCCCGTGTATGAATGTGGCGCAACAAAATAAATTACGATACCGCGATCAATTATTTGACCATGGGTATCAAGAAAGGGTTTGTATTCTGCAAACCGTGGTTTGAGTTGTTCAGCAAATAAGCGCTGCATAATCATCGGCACAGCGGGCCCAGAGATTCGCACAATACCAATGCCGCCTTTGCCGGGTGCGCTCGCAATTGCTGCAATGGTATCTTGTGTGCTCATTGTTTATACGCGCGAGCTTTTCTCTTTATGTATTTTGTTAAATGCGCTAAAGGAAAATTAATCTTTTAAAACGCGATTAGTGATATACCACTGCTGAATAATGGTGATCGTATTATTGGTCACCCAATATAAAACCAAACCAGCCGGGAAAAACGCGAACATCACGGTAAATACAAACGGCAACACCATAAATACTTTTGCTTGGATTGGATCTAGCGGTGCTGGATTTAGTTTTTGCTGAATATACATCGTCACGCCCATAATTAAAGGCAAGATGAAATACGGATCTTTTGCAGACATATCTTTAATCCACAACATAAACGGCGCTTGACGAAGTTCTACGCTTTCCAGCAACACCCAATACAAAGCGATGAATACCGGGATTTGTATAATCATAGGCAAACAACCGCCTAAAGGATTTATTTTTTCTTTTTTATATAGCTCCATCATTTCTACACCTTGGCGCTGACGATCGTCTTTATAACGATCACGTATCGCCATCAGCTTAGGTTGTACTTTGCGCATTTTCGCCATCGAGCGATATTGCGCTTCAGAGAGCTTATAAAATGCGAGTTTGATGACGATAGTTAATATCACAATCGCCCAACCCCAATTACCTACATAATTCTCTATCCAATTTAATGCTAAAAACAACGGTTTAGAAACAAAGGTTAGCCAACCATAATCTACGGTTAAATCTAAAAATGGCGCGATAACTTCTAGGCGTTCGTGTTCTTTGGGGCCTACATATAAACGCGATTCGATTTGTGCACTAGCGCCTGCTGCAATTTCTTGTATGTTGGTTTTCATACCAACCACAAACAAAGGATTGGTATCACCAATAACTTTGCTATAAGCGTGTTGCGGTTGGTCTTTAGTGGGCAGCCATGCGGATAAGAAATAATGTTCTATAACCGCAACCCAGCCATTCGTTACATCTCTATCAATCGGCTCTTCGTGTAATTTAGAAAACGCTCTTTTTTCGTATTTTTTTTCAGCGCTATAAATAACGCCGCCGGTATAGGTATAAATACCAAACAGACTATAGCCTTGCTCAACATGACGGCGTTGTAATTGTGTATACGCTTGGCCTTGCCATGCTTGTGTACTGTTATTTTTTATTGAGTAAGCAATTTCAATAACATGACTATTTTTATGAAAAATATACGTTTTGGTAATTTCAATGCCGTCTTCGCTGCGCCAAGTTAATGGTACTTCTAATTTTTCATTTTCTAAGCGGTAATCTAATAATGGTGCTTGATAAACTGCGTGATGCGTGGGTGCGCGGTTATTACCATTTTGTTGTGTGCCAATTAATCCAGATTGTGCAACATAATAAGTACTTTCTTCGGTGTTAAATAAACGCACAGGTAATTCGGGTTTATTTACTTCTTGCGGATAATTTAATAAATCGGCTTGTACGATGGTGCCACCGCGCGTATCAATTAATACGTCTAATGTATCGGTGCGCACATGAATCTGTTGGCTTGCGCTACTAACAACATCTGCATTATTGCTTGGCTCACTTGCGATAACAGGAACAGTCGCTGCGTTTACTTGCGCCACTGAATTTGTATTTGTAGTTGCCGCAGATGCGATACTTGCTTGTGGTAAATCTTCTGCTGGTGATGCAGATGCTTTATCCGTGTTTACTTGCGTAACACTTGCTGCGGTTTGAGCAGGCACTACATAATCTTGCATCCACGCCTGATAAATCAGCATCATGATAAAAGCAAAAGTTAAATAACCAAATAAGCGAGTGTCCATCATGATGTCGTTGTTCTTTGTAAGTTACGAGTTCGTTGGGTGGTGTTCATTTGTTTCTTGTTGATCTTGCGCGTTGGTTGCTTTCTCCGGCACCGGATCAAAACCGCCGACATGCCAAGGGTGACAAGAACACAGTCGTTTTATGCCTAATAAACCACCGCGCCAAATGCCGTGGCACTCTACCGCTTCTTGGACATATTGAGAACAGCTAGGATAAAAACGACACGCTTGTGGCAAAAAGGGGCTGATAAAAAGCCGATAAACTTTTATTGGGAAGGTAATGAGTTGCCGCATGTTATTTTTAGTTTGCGCCACAAATAATCCAGTGATTGACGAATTTCGGTGCGGCTGGCTTGGCCTGCTGAGGGCTTACCCAAAAACACTAAATCGTAGGATCCTATATGGAACTGGTTTTGTCGGAAAAATTCACGAACATAGCGTTTTATTATATTTCGCTGAACGGCAAGACGTGCCACTTTCTTTGAAATAGCTAATCCAACGCGTGGCTGTAAAGCTTCGGTCGGACTATATAATACGATCAATGTTTGTGTGCTAAAGCGTTGCGCATTGGCAAAAACAGTCTGATAGTCTTTTGCTGTTAACAATCTTGCTTGACGGGGGAAAGCGGCCATGGCTCAAGTCCCCAATCAATCGGATCAATCATCAATTAGTCTCTTGGCGGCAAAGCCACCAATAAGACTAAACCGTTAAACGTGCGCGGCCTTTTGCGCGACGTGCGCGTATCACAGCACGGCCACCGCGAGTTTTCATGCGAGCACGAAATCCATGGGTGCGTTTACGGCTGACATTGCTGGGTTGAAATGTACGTTTCATGATAAAAATCCATCGGAATTCAGGCTATCGTTCGCACAACCTATATAGGCGCACGAAAAGGACGCGAAACATACCGAGGTCCTGGCACGCTGTCAACCAAATTGAATATTTTGTTCTATTTCTAATGCTGATTTGTTCTTAAAAATACGGCCGAATAACTGTGGATAAGTCCTTTGCTGCACGTTAGACTTGCGCCTTTCCTGTCCACCCCCTAACACTTCAAATATTTTAAATGTTTGAAAATAGTGCCCATTCAATAAGGAGCCGGCATTGAGCGTACCGCTTTGGAGCCGTTGTTTGGAAAAGCTTGAATCAGAATTGAGTGAACAACAGCTCAATACTTGGATTCGGCCACTTCAAGCTGAGCTTAATCATGGGGTTTTACGCTTATTCGCACCTAATCGTTTTGTTTTGGACTGGGTAAAAGAACATTTTTCCAGTCGAATTAATGCTTTATTAAGTGAATTTAATAGCGCCGAAGCTAATCAAGCCATTTTTGAAATTGGCTCTTCACGTACGGCGACAATAGTAGAACCTGCTATTCAACGCAGTTCTGAAAGATTGGTTGAAGCTCGTTTACCGGATATCCCGCATAATTTAAAGCATGATTACACCTTTGACACTTTTGTCGAAGGTAAATCAAACCAACTGGCTAAAGCCGCGTCTTTGCAAATTAGCGAAAATCCCGGTGGCGCTTATAACCCTTTGTTTTTATACGGGGGTGTGGGTTTAGGTAAAACTCATTTAATGCATGCTGTGGGTAATGCCATGTTGGCGCGCAACCCTAAAGCACGCATTGTTTATATGCACTCCGAGCGTTTTGTCGCTGACATGGTGAAAGCGCTACAACATAATGCGATGAATGAATTTAAACGAGTTTATCGCTCGGTTGACGCTTTGCTTATTGACGATATTCAGTTTTTTGCCGGCAAAGAACGCTCACAAGAAGAGTTTTTTCATACTTTTAATGCTTTATTAGAAGGTCAGCAGCAAGTTATTTTGACTTGTGATCGCTTCCCTAAAGAAGTAGATGGTTTAGAAGAACGTTTAAAATCGCGTTTTGGTTGGGGTTTAACGGTTGCAATTGAGCCGCCCGAATTAGAAACACGGGTTGCCATTTTGCAAAATAAAGCGGAACAAGTCGGCGTTGATCTAAAAAGCGAAGTCGCTTTTTTTATTGCTAAACGAATTCGGTCCAATGTTCGAGAACTTGAAGGCGCATTACGTCGAGTCATTGCGAATGCTCAATTTACCGGTCAACCGATAACCATGGATTTTGCGCGCGATGCTTTGCGCGATTTATTGGCCTTGCACGATAAATTGATAACCATTGAAAATATTCAAAAGACCGTTGCGGAATATTATAAAATCCGCGTCGCAGATTTGCTTTCACCACGTCGCAGTCGTTCAATTACACGACCCCGTCAAATAGCGATGAGCTTAGCGAAAGAATTAACTAACCACAGTTTGCCAGAAATTGGTAATGCTTTTGGGGGACGCGACCACACAACGGCCTTGCACGCTTGTCGAAAAGTGATCGAATTGAAAGAAACCGACTTTAGAATTGCTGAAGATTTTGAGAATTTGTTGCGTATATTAAGTACATAAGCTGTGGATAAATAAAGTATTTAGCCTTTGCTAAATCAACGTCTTTTTTTATCCACAGGTCGCGCACAGACGAACAGGTGCTGAATTAAGCGTTAGATAACAGCCAAAAAAGCTCGTAAGGTTATGAAATATAAAGGATTTAAAAAGTTATCCACAAAAAGAGTCTGCTCTAATAGTAATAATAAGCTCTTATATCTTTAATTAATTAAATAATAGAGAAACGCATGAAACTCAATATAACTCGTGAACAATTACTCAGCCCTTTGCAAAACGTTATTGGTGCTGTTGAAAAACGTCAAACAATGCCCATCCTTTCAAATGTGTTAATGCGTTTGGAAAAAGGTGTTTTATCCATCACGGGAACCGACTTAGAAATCGAACTAGTTGCACAAATAAATATCATGGGTGAAAAAGACGGTGAAACCACTGCACCCGCAAGAAAGCTACTGGATATTTGTAAAAACTTGCCGGAAGGTACGGAATTAATTTTAGACGCTGCTGAAGATCGCTTAACAGTAAAAGCTGGGCGCAGTCGTTTTGTTTTAGCAACCTTGCCTGCGGGAGAGTTCCCGAGCTTAGAAGACATTCGTTTAGATTCGCAATTAAGCGTAGCGCAAAAGAGTTTGAAACAACTGATTGAAAAAACCGCCTTCGCAATGGCTCAACAAGACGTGCGTTATTATTTAAATGGCTTGATGTTAGAAAATGCCGATGGCCTATTACGCGCTGTCGCAACCGATGGTCATCGCTTAGCTATGGCAGAAGCAGTAAATGAACAATCTTTACCAAGCAATAAACAAGTTATTGTGCCTCGTAAAGGAATTATGGAATTACAACGTTTGTTGCAAGACAAGGATGAACCGGTAACGTTGGGTTTTAGTAGCAATCATGTCCGCGTTGAATTTGGTGATTTACGTTTCACCTCAAAATTAATTGACGGTCGTTTTCCTGATTATGAACGCGTCATGCCACAAGGCAGTGATAAATTATTAGTTGCAAACCGGTTGAAATTAAAACAATCGTTAACGTTAACGGCTATTTTATCGAATGAAAAATACAAAGGCGTACGTCTGGTTTTGGAAAGTGGGTTACTGAAAATTCAAACTCACAACCCCGATAAAGAAGAAGCAGAAGAACAAGTTGAAGTAGATTATGACGGAGAGTCTTTAGAAATAGGCTTTAACGTAAATTATTTATTAGACGTGTTAAATGTTTTAGTGACCGACAACGTCAATATTTTACTGAAAGACGCCAACAGCAGCTGTTTAATTCAAGATCCGACTAACGAACATGGTCGTTATGTCATTATGCCTATGCGTCTATAGTTTTATTATTTGTAATGGCGCGTCTTTGCCAATTAGAAATTTCACAACTAAGAAATATAACAGCGGCGAAGATTACGCCTTCGCCGAGTTTAAATCTTATTGTTGGTAATAACGCCGCAGGTAAAACCTCTTTTCTTGAAGCTATTCATATTCTTTCAACCACACGATCTTTTCGAACGCGCAATCCCAAAGAGCTTATCCAACACGGCAAAACGCTTTTTCGAGTCACCGGCAGAATATTTCACGAAGGTCGAGAGATTCCTTTGGGAATAGAGCGAGAAGGCGAGAAAATCCAAATAAAGGTAGCAGGGCAAAAGATTCAAAAAGCATCTGACCTGGCTCATTGGCTGCCCACGCAACTTATACATCCGGAAAGTTATTTAATGATCGCCGGCGGGCCAAAACTAAGACGGAAGTATCTAGATTGGGGATTGTTTCACGTGGAACCTTCTTTTTTACCCGCATGGCAAAATTACGAAAGAGCATTGAAACAAAGAAATGCGGCTTTGCGCCAAGGCGCGGCGCTTAAAGACTTAAAAATATGGGATGGCGTTTTATCAGAAGGCGCTCAAAGCATCAATTCCGTACGGAAAACCTACATAAAAGAACTACAAGAAAGCCTGAATAAATACACAAGCCATATTTCGGGCGTTAGCACGGTGGAAATCACCTATCTTCCAGGCTGGGATAGCGGGAAAACGTTAGTAGAAGTCTTTGATGCATCTTATGTTCGTGATCGCGCCAGAGGTTTTACCGTTTCTGGCCCACACCGAGCCGATTTTTCAATAAAGCTCGACGGGCGCCGCGCGGAAGAAACGGCATCACGAGGACAACAAAAAATGCTGGTGGCTGCGCTGGTTTTGGCTCAAACAGAGTTACACCTCAATAAAACGCAACAATCGCCTGTAGTGTTAATAGATGATTTGGCTGCTGAGCTCGATGAAGGGCATCGGCAATATTTATTAGCTACGCTAAAGAGCTTGGGCAGCCAAGTTTTTATAAGCTGCGTAGAACAAGCGAGTGTTTCTGTTGAGGGATGGACGGGAGTCAAAGTGTTTCACGTGGAACAAGGGGTTGCGGTCGAGCAATCTTGAATCAGTGCTATAATGCTGCCCTTCTTGCTTTAGGGTGAGGAGCGCTGTTGCTAATATAAATATTGCGGAAATAATGGAAACAACCAAGGAACACCGAAATGACTGATACCCCAAAATACGATTCTTCCAGCATTCAAGTGCTAAAAGGTCTGGATGCCGTAAGAAAACGTCCGGGAATGTATATTGGCGATACAGATGATGGTACGGGTTTGCATCATATGGTGTTTGAGGTTGTGGATAATGCGATTGATGAAGCGTTGGCCGGCCATTGTTCTAAGGTTCAGGTGATTATCCATGGTGACGAGTCAATCACGGTAACCGATGATGGCCGTGGCATTCCAACCGATATTCATTCAGAAGAAGGTCGTTCCGCCGCAGAAGTCATCATGACGGTATTGCATGCTGGCGGTAAATTTGATGATAACTCTTATAAAGTCTCTGGTGGTTTGCACGGCGTCGGCGTTTCCGTAGTAAATGCTTTATCTGAATGGTTAAAACTGACGATTTATCGAGATGGTAAAATTCACCGCCAGTTGTATAAAGACTCTGTGCCTGTCGAGCCATTAAAAGAAGAAGGCGACACCCAGCGCCGCGGCACCGAAATAACCTTTAAAGCCAGCGCTCAACATTTCACCAATATTGAATATCACTACGAAATTTTAGTGAAACGCTTACGCGAGCTATCGTTTTTGAATTCAGGTGTTCGAATTGAGCTCAGCGATGAACGTAGCGGCAAAGAAGACGTTTTTGAATATAAAGGCGGGATTCGCGCCTTTGTTGAACATTTAAATCAAAATAAAACCCCGTTACATCCCAAAGTTTTCTATTTTGAAGCCGAACGAGACGGTATCGTCGTCGAAGTAGCGATGCAATGGAACGACTCCTATCAAGAAAGCGTCTTTTGTTTTACTAATAATATTCCACAAAAAGATGGCGGCACCCATTTGGCTGGTTTCCGTGGCGCATTAACCCGCACCATGAACACCTACATCGAGGCCGAAGCTAAAAAAGCCAAAGTCAGCGTGACTGGCGATGATGCCCGCGAAGGCCTAACGTCAGTATTGTCGGTTAAAGTGCCTGATCCGAAGTTTTCCAGCCAAACTAAAGACAAGCTGGTGTCTTCGGAAGTAAAAGGTGCTGTTGAATCGATAATGGCAGAAAAACTCCAAGAGTTTTTATTAGAAACTCCTAGCGACGCCAAAGCGATCCTCGCAAAAATCATTGATGCTGCGCGCGCCCGCGAAGCCGCCCGCAAAGCCCGCGATATGACGCGCCGCAAAGGCGTGCTAGATATAGCCGGTTTGCCGGGGAAATTGGCAGATTGCCAAGAAAAAGATCCCGCACAATCAGAACTATTTCTCGTCGAAGGTGATTCGGCCGGTGGCTCCGCTAAACAAGGCAGAGATCGTCGCACCCAAGCGGTTTTGCCCTTAAAAGGCAAAATTCTTAATGTAGAAAAAGCGCGCTTTGACAAAATGCTAGCCTCGGCAGAAGTTGGGACGCTGATTACTGCGCTGGGCTGCGGTATTGGCCGCGAAGAATTTAATATCGATAAATTACGTTACCACCGCATTATTATCATGACTGACGCGGACGTCGACGGTTCGCATATTCGCACGCTGTTGTTGACCTTCTTTTACCGTCAAATGCCACAGTTGATTGAACGCGGGCATATTTATATTGCGCAACCGCCACTTTATAAAGTTAAGAAAGGCAAAAGTGAGCGTTATGTTAAAGACGACGCTGATTTAAATAATTATCTTTTAAATCAAGCGCTTACAGAAACAAGCCTGGTTATTAACGCAGCCGGTGATAGTGTGGGCACCGAAGCGTTAGAAGATTTAGCCAAGCGATATTTGGCGGCCACCCGACTTATTGAGCGGTTATCGCGCAAAAACGATCCTCTCTTGATCAAACAATTGCTGCATTTGCCCGGTATTCCCGAAGATCAAATCGAACAAGCCGCGGCGTTTAAACCGTGGATTGATGAATTAAAAATCCGTCTAAATGCGGCCGCACCACCGGCCAATCATTATGATGTGGAAATCGAACCACGCGATATTGGGGTTGCCGTAAAAGTAACCCGGACAGTACATGGCGTTGCGCATCCTGAAATATTAGAAGCTAATTTTTTCAAAACGGCAGAATTTAAATTGTTATCCGGTTTAGCGGGTCGCTTGTATGGCTTGTTAGGCGAAGGCGCGCATATTCGGCGCAGCGATAAAAAACAACCCATGAATGATTTCAGTGAAGTGATGACGTGGTTGATGGAAGACGCGCGTCGAGGCTTAGCAATTCAACGTTACAAAGGTTTAGGAGAAATGAATCCTGAACAATTAGCGGAAACAACGATGAGCACCGAAACTCGTCGTTTGTTACAAGTACGAATTGAAGATGCGGTTGGCGCTGATGTTGTGTTTACTACCTTGATGGGCGATCAAGTAGAACCGCGTCGTGCGTTTATTGAACGTAATGCCTTAATGGTTTCTAATTTAGACGTTTAATAAACATGAGCTAAAGCCAGATGGAAATGGAGATAGCAATAACGAAATATTTTTTCTGGAGTTTAATGTTGGCGGTGTTTATATATGCCGTCGTGCTTTATAACCATTTAGTTATGTTGAAACACAATGTTGCTAAAGCGTGGGCAAACATTGATATTTTGTTAAAGCAGCGCCACGACGAATTACCCAAATTAGTCGAAGTGTGTAAACGTTATATGCAGCACGAACGTCAAACTTTAGACAGTGTTATGCAAGCACGCGCACAATCATTTAAAGCCAGCGAAGAAAAAAACATTAATGCGTTTGGTTCGGCAGAAGCAGCTTTGCGCACAAGTGTTGGTCAATTATTTGCGGTTGCAGAAAATTATCCGGAGCTCAAAGCCGACCAACTTTTTCGCAACTTAAGCCAAAGAATTTCTGCGTTAGAAAATCAAATTGCTGATCGCCGTGAATACTATAACGACAGCGTTAATCTTAATAATGTTCGGATTGAACAATTCCCCGATATCATCATTGCGCGCCTGACGGGCTTTCGAGAAAAACCTTTGCTGGAGTTTGAGCAAAGTGAATTGTCCGATGTCGACATCAAAAAAATATTTTCAGAGAATTAATTTTTTGTGCTAGCCGGGCTACATGATTTTGCGGTAAACAGTACGCGCATTGAATTCTTCATGGTCGTGATCATATTATTTGCGGGCAGTTTTTATTTTGCCATGAAAGGTTTTTGGCGAATTCGGAAAGGGCACATTATTCAAGATGCCGCTACCGCGAAAGTTCGTTCGGCTGCGCAAGGTTATGTAGAGTTGATTGGCCACACAAAATTAATGGACGGCTTGCCAATTGTTTCGCCGCTCACCGACACGCCCTGTGTATGGTATCGATACACGATTGAAGAATATCAAAACAATGCTAAAGAAGGTCGCTGGAACACGAATCAAGCGCGGACCAGCGACAACCTATTTTTGCTAGAAGACGAAACCGGTTGCTGCGTTATTGATCCTGAAGGCGCGGAAGTTATCGTGCTAGAAAAAAACTGCTGGTATGGCGATAGCCTGTATCCACAAAAAGGCATAAAACCGAATACTGCCAAACGCGCGGCTTTGTTTGCCGGCGGCGGCGGATTTCGTTATACCGAATATTTATTGCTCGAACATGAGCCTTTATATGCGATCGGTGAATTTAAAACGCTGGGTACGGGTGAAGACATTTTGAATCTTGAAGATGAGGTTCGTGAGCTCATCATCAAATGGAAACAAGATCCTCGCGAATGGACTCGATTTGATAGCAATCACGACGGGCAGCTCGATTTGCAAGAATGGCAAAAACTTCGGAAAGCTGCGCACCAAGAAATTATCGATGCGCATCAGCATCAAACGATCGCGGCGGTGCATGTCTTACAAAAACCTGAGCGCGCAAAGTTGCCGTATTTATTATCTAATCGAGACCCTGATTATTTAATTCAGCGTTATCGTCTCCGTGCTTGGCCGCTGGTGCTGCTGGCGATATTTGCAGCGACCGCAGGGGCGTATTTGGTGCAAATGCGCATATTGGCTTAACGCAGAAGCGTGTTAGCATCGCAGCCCATATACTAATATACGATCCAACGGTAGCGTGTTTTTATGAACTCAAATCCTTTGTTAAAAATTGATGGCTTGCCCATATTCTCGGAGATTCGTCCAGAACAGGTACTGCCCGCGATCGAAATCGTGCTGCAGGAAAATCGCCAAGCATTAACCGCGCTGATCGCGAATATCAAACAGCCGAGCTGGCAAAACTTAATGGATCCGTTAGATGCCTTAGAAAACCGCTTGGATAAAGTTTGGTCGCCAGTGAGGCATTTAAATTCTGTGATGAACACCGAAGCGTTGCGCGACGTTCATGATCAGTGTTTGGATAAGCTCTCGGACTATCACACTGAAATTGGCCAAAACGAATTGCTGTATCAATTGTTTAAACAATTAGCGCAAAACGCGCGCATAGAAAAATTAGATTCAACCCAAGAAAAAATTCTGCAAGATGCGTTGTTGGGATTTGAATTATCTGGCGTGCATTTGCCGACAGATAAAAAGCAACGTTTCAAAACGATTCAACAAAAATTGTCGCAGCTGCAATCGAAATTTGAACAAAATGTTTTAGATGCAACGCTCGCGTGGCAACATCATGAACGCGATATTAAATTGTTAAAAGGATTGCCGGAATCCGCGTTAGCGATGGCGGCACAAAAAGCGCAGCAAGCGAATAAAATCGGTTATCTGTTTGATTTGCAGTTTCCGAGCTATATCGCGGTGATGACGTATGCAGATAATCGCGAATTAAGAAAACTGTTTTATACCGCCTACAATACGCGCGCCAGCACAGAACCCTATGATAATAGTTCGAACATTGATGAAATTTTAGCGTTACGCCACGAGCTTGCGCAATTGTTGGGCTACGCCAATTATGCTGAAAAATCGGTAGTGACTAAAATGGCGGAATCACCCACAGAAGTCATTCAGTTTTTAATGGAATTAGCGGAGCGTGCTAAACCACAAGCACAACAAGAATGGAAAACTTTACAAGACTATGCCGAGGCTGAGTTAAAAGGCGAAGCATTGCAGTCGTGGGATGTTTCTTATTACAGCGAAAAATTGCGTGAAGAATTATTTGGTATTTCAGATGAAGCTTTAAAACCTTGGTTCCCTGCTGAACGTGTAATTGCTGGCATGTTTGAAGTAGTGCAACGCTTATATGGTTTAACGATACAAGCCGCCGTTGCTGACACATGGCATGCCGATGTGCGTTTTTATGAAATTCGTGATGCAGCCGGTGTTGTGCGCGGACAATTTTATTTGGATTTATATGCGCGCCAATTTAAACGCGGCGGCGCGTGGATGGACGAATGCCAAAATCGCTATTTGCAACACAATGGTTTGCAATTACCAGTTGCGTATTTAACCTGCAATTTAACCGCGCCGATTGGTAAACAACCCGCCATGTTTACCCATGATGAAGTTACAACGTTGTTCCATGAGTTTGGTCATGGCTTGCATCATATGTTAACGCAAATTGATTATCCGTCAGTGTCCGGTATTCATGGTGTTGAATGGGATGCGGTCGAATTACCCAGTCAATTCATGGAAAACTGGTGTTGGGAAATAGAAGCGCTAGCGTTCATTAGTGGTCATTATGAAACTGGCGAACCTTTAAGCGCCGATGTTATTCAGAAACTCCGCGACGCACGAAATTTTCAAGCGGCGATGCAAACCATGCGACAAATTGAATTTTCTTTATTCGATTTGCGTATACATGGTGAGTACACCGAGAAAAATCTTAAGTCTGTGCAAGTATTGCTAGATGAAATACGTCAGCAAGTAGCGGTAAATATTCCGCCGGTTTTTGTGCGGTTTCAAAATAGTTTCGGTCATATTTTTGCGGGCGGCTACGCTGCAGGTTATTACAGTTATAAATGGGCAGAAGTGTTATCGGCCGATGCGTTTTCTAAATTTGAAGAAAATGGCATTTTTGATCGCGCTACCGGCACTGCGTTTATGCAAAATATTCTCGAACGCGGCGGTTCACGCAAAGCCATGGAATTATTTGAAATGTTTCGTGGTCGCAAACCTTCTATTGAACCATTGCTGCGTCACACAGGATTGGCCGCATGAAATATTTAATGTCATTGATGGTTTTTTGTTTAGCCAATATCGCAAGTGCGCAACAAACGAATTACATCAGTGATCGCTTATTAGTTAATATTTTTGCAGAAAGAGACCAAGAACAAAATTCCGTAAAAACCATCGCAAGCGGCACTATTGTAGAAGTATTAGAACGCGATGAAATGCACGCAAAAATTCGCCTGCCGGATGGCACCGAAGGTTGGACCAGAGCCGCGTTTATTACGAATAAAAAACCGACTGCGGCGGTATTACGCGAAGTGCAAATAGAACGCGATACTTTGCGTGAACAACTCGCTAACACCGAAGAGAGCGTGATCAGCGGCGTACCCGATGAACAATCAGCGCAAGCCCTACAGCAAGCGAATCGAGAAATCATTCAGCTGAAAGAACGCTTAACTGCTTTGGGCAATGGTCAAAATGATGTAACGGAAGAATTACAAGTAATCGAAAAAGAACGTGATGACTTACAACAAGCGTTAAATGAAACACAAGAAGAAAACAAGGAATACCAACAGCGCTTATCGTATCGCGGCGGCGGATTAAACCGTTATCAAATAGTGTGGTTAATAGTTGCCTTATTTTCATGCGCAGGATTTGGTTTTTTGTTGGGCTATAAAAAAATGGCTAAACGCATGCAAGATAGATTTGGCGGCTACAAAGTCTGGTAATGGATTATTAATATGAAAATCGTTAGCTGGAATGTTAATTCGCTCAATGTCCGTCTGCCGCATATGTTTAGTTATTTAGAATATGCGCAACCCGATGTTTTGGTGTTGCAAGAAACCAAACTCACCGATGAAAAATTTCCCGTTGCCGAAATTGAAGCTGCCGGTTATCACGTTGTCTACTCAGGACAAAAAACCTACAACGGCGTGGCGATCTTAAGTAAAAGCCCGATGACGGATGTGATCGTCGACGTCGATGATTTAGAAGATCCACAACGACGTATTTTAAGCGCAACCATCAATGGTGTGCGCGTGCTCAATCTCTATGTTGTTAATGGCAAAGCGGTTGGCGATGAAAAATATGAACACAAATTATTTTGGTTAAAACGCGTAACCGCGCATATTGCTAGCGAAATTAAACAATATGAAAATGTAGTGATTCTCGGTGATTTTAATATCGCACCAGAAGATCGCGACGTACATGATCCGCTGGCGTGGAAAGATCAAATTCTATGCAGCGTTCCCGAACGCGAAGCACTGCAAAAAATAATGAATTGTGGTTTAGTTGATACTTTTCGCATTCATCATGAGCAAGCCGGTGTTTACAGCTGGTGGGATTATCGTGCGGGTGGTTTTCGTCGTAATCAAGGACTACGAATAGATTTAATATTAGCGAGCCCAGCGTTAGCGCAGAAATGTATTGCGGCCGGCATTGACCAAGAACCGCGCACCTGGGAACGACCTTCAGATCACACACCGGTATGGGCAGAGTTTGCTCTATAAAAACAGATATGAAATATAACGATCTACGCGATTTTATTGCTCAACTCGAAAAACGCGGTGCGTTGAAACGCATCAGCATCGAGATTGATCCTTATTTAGAAATGACAGAAATCTGTGATCGCACCTTGCGCGCCGGCGGGCCTGCTTTGCTATTTGAAAACGTCAAAGGCTCAACCATTCCAGTTTTAGGAAATTTATTTGGTACACCTGAGCGCGTCGCGTGGGGCATGGGCGCGGAAAATTTAACAGCGTTGCGCGAAGTAGGCCGTTTGTTAGCGTGGTTACGTCAACCGGATCCGCCGCAAGGAATGAAAGACGCGTGGAATGCATTGCCGATGTTTAAAAAAGTAATGGACATGGCGCCGAAAAAAATTCGTAGCGCACCTTGCCAAGAAATAGTTTGGCAAGGTGATGAAGTTGATTTAAATAAATTGCCGATTCAAACCTGTTGGCCTGAAGACGCAGCGCCGTTAATTACTTGGGGTTTAACGGTGACTAAAGGTCCGGAAAAACCGCGCCAAAATATGGGCATCTATCGTCAACAAGTGATCGCGCGCAATCGCGTCATCATGCGTTGGTTATCACATCGTGGCGGCGCATTAGATTTTCAAAGTTGGCAACGCCATCATCCTGGTCAACCGTTTCCCGTTGCCGTTGTGCTCGGTGCAGATCCTGCAACTATATTAGCAGCGGTTACACCGGTACCTGATAATTTACCTGAACAAGCGTTCGCAGGTTTATTGCGTGGTTCGCGTACAGAATTAGTTAAATGTATAACGCATGATTTAGAAATACCGGCCAGTGCCGAAATTGTTTTAGAAGGTTTTATTTATCCAGATGATCTTGCTGCAGAAGGACCTTTCGGCGATCACACGGGGTATTACAACGAAGTCGAACAATTTCCCGTATTCACTATTGAGCGCATTACGATGCGTAAAAATCCTATTTATCATTCTACCTACACCGGACGACCACCCGATGAACCTGCGGTGCTTGGCGTTGCATTAAATGAAGTGTTTGTGCCGATTTTGCAAAAACAATTTCCAGAAATTATTGATTTTTATTTACCGCCAGAAGGTTGTTCGTATCGCGTTGCTGTTGTCAGCATGCGTAAAGAATATCCCGGCCATGCTAAACGCGTCATGATGGGTGTCTGGTCATTCTTGCGACAATTTATGTATACCAAATTTGTCATCGTCGTCGATGAGGATGTGAATCCACGCGATTGGCAAGACGTGATTTGGGCGATTAGCACACGCATGGATCCTGCACGCGATACTGTTATCATCGAAAACACGCCAATTGATTATTTAGATTTTGCATCACCCGTTGCAGGCCTTGGTTCAAAAATGGGTATGGACGCAACCAATAAATGGCCAGGTGAAACCCAGCGTGAATGGGGCAAACCGATCAGCATGGATGTGAATGTGAAAAAACGGGTTGATGAGCTGTGGGATAAATTGGGCATTGAGTGAACGAATAAAACAGTCATATTAAAGATGTTAAATAAGATGAAATTTACAGGAGACATACTATGTTAAAGAAACTTTATATTGTTATATCACTGATTGTATTGAGCATGATCGCGATTAGCTGCAATAAACCTGCAGAACCCGCAGCTGATGTTGCGACAACAACGTCAACTATTCCTAATAACGCAGAAGATGTGCGTCCTTTGTTAGTGGGAGAAAAATTGCCAGCGATCCAGTTAAACAACATGGATGGCACGGCCGTTAGTTTAAATAATTTAGTGACAGAAAAACCCACGGTGCTGGTTTTTTATCGTGGTGGTTGGTGCCCTTATTGCAATTTTCAATTAGGCCAATTGCAATCGATAGAATCACAATTAGTTGCATTGGGTTATCAAGTACTTGCTGTTAGTCCTGATAAACCTGAAAAGCAAAACGAGTCTAAGACTAAACAAAGCCTGCAATATCAATTGTTATCAGACAGCAGCATGGAAGCAGCACAAGCGTTGGGCATTGCGTTTCGTTTAGACGATGAAACGAATGCTAAATATAAAGAATACGGCATTGATCTAGAAGCAACGTCGGGTTATACGCATCATTTATTACCGGTGCCGGCTGTGTGGATTATTGATCAAACGGGTTTAATTCGTTTTGCTTATGTTAATCCGAATTACAAGTCGCGCTTGGATCCAGAGCTTTTATTAGCGGCTGCCAAATCCGCGTTAAGAACAACGGATGATATTAAGCTGTGATAATTTGTTCAGCGATATTCTTTAGCTTTTAAAAGCGTTTCGCTCGTCGCTACGCGACTACAGCGAGTAACTTTTTGTCGTAACAAAAAGTTACCAAAAAATACTCTCCCCCAATGTCTCGCTGCGCGTAAACCACACGCGCAGTGCCCTCATATTGCACGATTTGTAACGGGTCGTTCCGACGCGACGTCCTTGTCGCGGCGGAACTAAAACAAACTCCCTGTTTGTTTTCCCCGACAAGTCTTGCAGCATTCGGCGAGCCATAAGGGGTATTTGCTTTGTTCGGTTTTTGAAATAAATTAATGTACAGAAGTATTGTAAGTTATAAGGCATTAAACGAAGGGATAATGCCCGTTATAGTGTGCCGAGCAGTGTTTAAGGGATAGCGACACATGAACAGGGATGTTCATGTGAGCCGAGCGCAACAGGATGTTGCGTTGAGGCGACGCGTTAGCCCTTAAACACGACGAGGGAATGCTTGAATGAAATTGTATTTCATTCAAGTGCATAATATTCGGGTGAGTACTTTTTGGTGACTTTTTGTTACGACAAAAAGTTACTCGCCGTAGCTGCGTAGCAGTGGGCGAAATGCTTTTGAATTTTAAAAATACTGTTACGCAATACAGCGTAGGTTTAACTAATGCGCATGCCCGCCCACGCCATGTGCATGACCATGTGAAAGTTCTTCTTCACTAGCCCCGCGCACGTCAACGATTTCGATATTAAAAGTTAATTGTTTGCCCGCTAATGGATGATTGGTGTCGAGGTCGACATTAAATTTTCCCACTTTGACAACGGTGGCATTAATAACGCCTTGTTGTGTATTCACTTTGACGGCTTTGCCCGGCGTTAATTTACCTTTAGTAACCAAATGTTTAATAGGCACTCGTTGTTGAGATTGTGGGTTACGCAAACCATAAGCATCTTCAGGGGCTAATGTGATGCTGAGTTGTTCGCCTTTGGTTTTGCCTTCTAAGGCTTTTTCGAGCGAAGGAAGAATATTATTTTGGCCGTGCAAATACGCCATAGGGCTAGCGTTATGAGAGTTTTCTATTTCGCCGTGTTCATCGCTTAAGCGGTAGTGAATGCTAACGACGGTATTTTTGCTGATTTGCATAATGTAAAAACCGAGGTGAGGTAAAGGAATGTTATTTAAGCAGCGTATAAATTTTATCGGCGGATTTTAACAAAATTAAATATTTAGCGTGCATAGGTTTTAGCTAACCAGGCTGACCAATTATTTAAACCCGTGCGCGGCAAAATATTTTCATCGTATAAACCCGTATCTCGCCAGATAGCGCCAATATCGCTTTGACCGAGGGTGGTATTCCATAATGCATCATAGTCGGTCAACGCAAACCAAATAACGAATTCAGCACCCAAACTTTGTGCTTCGGTGAGCACACGTTCTATATAAGCCGCTTGATAATTAGCGTCACTGTATTCGCTGTAACTGTAATTAGTAATCGTTAATGGCTGTGCGATCCAACCCGTTTCCGAAATAGCGAGGCGCTTATTGTTGCCGACAATGGATTTAATTTGAGTTAACCAATTGCTGGGTAAGCTGTTCGGATTAGCAGTATAAGCCGGGTCATATAAGATATAGGGATAAGCGCTAATGCCGACGATATCTACATAATTGGTAATGCGTGCAAAATCTGTAGTTACTTGCTGCATTTCGGTTGAACCAGGTGCATTTAATGAAATAGAAGCAATCAATGGTAGTTGTGGGTGAACTGCTTTTATATTGCTATAAACGGCGGCGGCGAAAGTGACGAATTGAGTAAATTTTGCCGGCTCCGTAAGCATCAATACACTCACTTCTGTGCCGTAATCAAAATATTTTGGTTGAAAGCGCGTAATCATATTTAAAGCAAAGTTGGTATAGGCTTCAATCACTTCTGGATCATCTAAGTTACGCGTTGCCCATGCACCGCTGCGTGGTTGATTGGTGCCGCTACTATTCCAATCACCAGCAAGATCATCGCGCGCGCCATTTAGAGGATCGATCGCCAGATAAATAATTTTATTAGATTGCGTGCGGACTAAACGTGCCGCAATACCATTTTCTACTTCGCTGGGATAAGTCGTTTTGTCATAAGCGGCTTGCCACGGAATGCCGCTGTCTAAATGATGTTTCACTATATCGCCACGTTGTTGAATACGTATATAAGTATCATCAATAGCGGTAATTGTTGCTTCATAAGGCCAAGGCGTAAATCCCATATAAAAACTACGTGTTGCGGGAGGTGATGGCGATGGTGCTGGGGGAGAATTATCTTTATTACAACCGCTTAATAACAAGCTGGTTGCGAGTGTCGCGGTTAAGATAGAAAAGGACAAACGTCGTTGCATGCGTGCGGCGCCTCTTTAATGGTGGAAACGAGTAACTTTTACAGTGACCACATTTTTAATGGGTGGCCTGCACAGTATAGCTGGCCGATTTTTTTCTAGCAGCGGATTTGCTCAGCTGCACCGTTAGCCAGCACCCTTAAAGTCTAATTGGCGCCATGCTTCATATACGGCAATCGCGACCGAATTGGACAAATTGAGGCTCCGATTGTTAGCTTGCATCGGAATCCGTAAACGCTGCGACGCGGGCAAAGATTCGCGCACATCTTCCGGCAAGCCACGGGTTTCGGGGCCAAATAACAGGGCATCTCCCGCTTGAAAAGCGACGTCATACAATGAATGACTGCCTTTGGTAGTGAAACCAAATAATCGCGCGGGTTGGACTTGCTGCTGAAACTGCGCTAAATCGGCATAGGTTTTAACCGAGGCCCATTCTAAATAGTCTAATCCAGCGCGGCGTAAGCGGGTGTCGTCCAGTTCAAAACCCAGCGGTTCGATCAAATGCAGTTGCATGCCGGTATTACTCGCAAGGCGAATAATATTGCCGGTGTTCGGTGGTATTTCAGGTTGGTATAAAACGATATGGAGCATAGCTGGCCGGGGTGCATTCGTAGAAGCTTGAGTCTATCATAGGCCACCGTTGGGGCGGCATCACACAATGACAGCACAGATAAAACCAAAACATAAACCCGTACTTTTATTGGTAGACGACGATCCGCTGATCGCTGAAACCATGGATTATTTATTACGCGGTGATTATGACGTCATCACCGCGGGTGATCGTGAATCGGCGCGGGAAGTAGTAGAGCTATCGCCGCGCATTCCGCAATTGGCCTTGGTTGATTTAGGTTTACCGCCGGTGCAACACAGTCCTGATGAAGGCTTTGCGTTGATTCCAGAATTGCTGGCGCATAATTCTCATATGAAAATTTTAGTGCTGTCAGGACAAGACGAGCACGCCAACATTCGTCATGCGCTTACTTTAGGCGCGGTTGATTTTATTCCTAAACCTTCGGATGCCGCGTTATTAAAAGCGCGTTTACAGCATCAGTTGATGTTGCTAGAAGCCGAAAATAAAAATCATATACAGCCTACCAATGAATGGGTGGGTTCTTCTAAAGTGATGCAATTACTCGTTCAACAAATCCAACAATTTTCTGATGCGCCGTTTCCAGTATTAATCGAAGGCGAATCAGGCGCGGGTAAAGAATTAGTTGCGCAACGTTTACATGATGCAGGTCAGCGCGCCGGTAAACCGTATTTAATTATTAATTGCGCCGCATTTACTAAAGATTTATTAGAAGCACAATTGTTCGGTTATGCAAAAGGTTCTTTCACTGGCGCTGCGCGCGACCATGCGGGCTTTTTTGAAGAAGCCGGTGATGGTAGTTTGTTTCTCGATGAAATTGGTGAGCTGCCTTTAGAACTACAAGCTAAATTATTACGCGTCTTAGAAAACGGTGAGTTTTATCGTTTAGGCGAAACGCGCCCGCGTTTATCTCGTGCCCGTATTATTGCTGCAACCAATAAACATATGATCGACGAAGTGCGCGCAGGGCGTTTCCGTCACGATCTTTATCATCGTTTAAGTATCTTAACGATTAAAGTTCCGCCCTTATCGGTGCGCGGTGATGATCGTTTCGAGTTGTTAGATTATTTTCGTAAAGTATATGCCGGTAGCGTACCGCCATTTAGTTTAAGCGAAGCGGCCGCGAATGTTTGGCGTGACTATGATTTTCCGGGCAATGTGCGCGAACTACGCAATGTTGTGATTCGTTTAGGTACCAAATATCCTGGTCAATCGATTACGATTGAACAAATGTTGGGCGAAGTAGAAATGGGCGAAGACGTTCATCATTTGCCGCAACTGGATTTATCGGAAGACGATATTTTGCGCGTCATGGATCGCGACGACTTTCAATTAGAGCATCATTTGCAAAAACTCGAGCAGCAATACGTCAGCGTTGCCTTGCGTAAAGCCGACGGTAATTTAAGTCATGCGTCTAAATTATTAAAAATTAACCGCACTACTTTATACAGCCGTTTACAAAAACTGGGTTTAAAGTAATCAATGTATTTAGAGCACTTCGGCTTAAATTATCCGCCATTCCGTATTACGCCGGACACGCGCTCGTTTTTCGCAGGCGCTGAACGTGGCGCCGTATTAGAAGCATTGCAATACGCCATCGTGAATGGCGAAGGCATTATTAAAGTCGTCGGTGAAGTAGGCACGGGCAAAACCATGTTGTGCCGTATGTTAGAAACTACCTTGCCAGAACCTGTACACACTATATATATACACAATCCTAGCGTAAGCCCTGAAAACATTTTAAATACGATAGCGCTGGAAGCCGAATTAATCGACGTGCCGCAAGATAAATTAACGGTCATGCGACGTTTGCATGCTTGGTTATTAGATCAGTATCGACTTAATAAGCCCGTCGTGTTGTTAATCGAAGAAGCGCAAAGCATGCCGCTAGAAACCTTAGAAGAAATTCGGTTACTCAATAATTTAGAAACCGATGAACATAAGTTATTACAAATTGTTTTATTTGGTCAGCCAGAATTAGACGATAAATTAAATAATCCCTCTATTCGACAATTTCGCGAACGCATTACTCATCACTTTTATTTGCATCCGCTGGATGTGTCTTCAGTACAAGCGTATTTAAATTTTCGTTTGCGCAGCGCAGGTTATCGCGGGCCTGATTTATTTCAAGCTAAGCTAGCGCGAAAATTGGGTCGTGGTAGTCGCGGCTTAATTCGACGCATTAATATCATGGCCGATAAAATGTTATTAGCGGCGTACGCGGACGGCACCACTCAATTAACGCCTAAACATTTACAACTAGCGGCACGCGATAGCGAACAAGGCCGCGTACAAATATTACAATGGCGCTGGTTATTGTTAGGGCTTAGTGCCGGCGTTGCGCTTACCTTAATAACCGTTTCCTTATTATTAAAATAATCTAATTTTTGTTAGTCAGTATTGATCAATAAGATTTTGCGGAGAAATATAATGAAAAGCGGATGCTATTTTATTGGGCGTGTTCAGCGGTATGCATTGAATGTCATTATCTATGGACTGTTGCTGATATTAACGGCGTGCGGTGCGAATCGCATTGATCCACCTACTGAAGGCCATGTTGGATTAACGGCGGCTTCTGCTAAAGAAAATAATACCGCGCTGCCATTAGTGATTACGCCAACATTAGCCGCGCCGCAGTTGGGCAATAAGCCTGGTGTTTATACCGTGACAGTAACGGATGTACCGGTGCGTGATTTATTGTTTTCATTGGCGCGCAATAGCCAGATGAATTTAGATGTGCATGACGATATTCGTGGGCGTATTACCTTAAATGCTATTGAACAAACCTTGCCACAGATTTTAAGCCGCATAGCGCAGCAGTCTAATATTCGTTACCGTATTAATGATGACACGATTATTATTTCTGCAGACGCTCCTTATTTTGAAACGTATAAAATCCCGTATTTAAATACCTCGCGTGAAACTGAAAGTCGTATAGAAGTGTCCACCGAAATTGCAGCAGCGAGTCAAGGAGGGGTCGGCGGCGTTAGCAATTCACAAGGCGGCAATAATTCCATGCTGCGATTAACGAATCGTTCTAGCAATCAATTTTGGGAAACGTTGTTTTCTAATATTGCAGTAATTATTAATGAAAAAAATATTACGCAAAATGCAGCAAGACCGCTAAGCAGCGACAATATTTTAGTCAATCGCGAAGCAGGTTTATTGTCAGTACGCGCTAATGCGAAACAACAAGAACAAATTCGTGTGCTTATTGAAAATATTTTAACGAGCGTACAGCGGCAAGTACTGATCGAAGCGACGGTAGTAGAAGTAAATTTGAATAATGAATACGAGGCCGGCGTTAATTGGGAACGTCTTGCGCAAAGCGCGAATGGATTAAGCTATCAGCAAGTATTTACTAAAAATGCCATTGCACCGAATAACGTTCCACCGATATTTGTAGCGGGTTATGACAATCCTAATTCGCGCGTAGGCGATGTGGCTGCGACGGTAAGTTTGTTAGAAGAATTTGGTGATGCGCGCGTTTTATCTAGCCCTAAAATTATGACGTTGAATAATCAAACTGCGATTTTGAAAGTAGCAGATAACCGCGTTTATTTTACTATCGAAGCCGAAACCGTTACACAAAGCAATGGCCCCGCTGTGTCTACTTTCACGACGACCCCACATGTAGTGCCGGTGGGTTTGGTGATGTCGATGACACCTTTTATTAGTGAAAAAGATGAAGTGGTTTTAAATATACGTCCGACGATTTCACGAATTTTAGGTTTTGTAAAAGATCCTAACCCAGATTTAGCTAAACAAAATGTTGAAAATTTGGTGCCAGAAGTACAAGTACGTGAAATGGAATCGGTGCTGCGTTTAACCAATGGTGAGATTGGTGTTATTGGTGGTTTAATGCAAGACACGGTTAGCACGACTACCCAAGGCATTCCGTGGATTTCAAATTGGCCGGTGATTGGACGTTTTTTTCAACACCGCAGTGAAAAAAATACTAAAACAGAATTAGTTATTTTTCTTAAACCAATCGTTGTGCAACAAGCCAGCATTAATGGCGAGTTAAAAGAATTTCGTCATCAGTTGCCTGCCAACGTAATGCCTGCAAAAGCAGCGCAGCAGTGAGCGTCTTGCTAAATGCATTACGACGGGCTGCGCAAGAACGCGGCGTTAATAATGCGCCTACTTATAATGAAGATCTAAATCCGGAAAGAGCGCGGGCGCAACGCATCAGTTACACCGCGAAAAATAAAAACACTAATTATTTAGCATGGGCGTTGGTGAGCGTAGGTGCGGCGGCAGCTGTGTATTTATTATTTGGCTGGCAACCTAGTCTGGATGATTTGGCTATTGAGCGTTTACCGCGATCTGAGTTATCTAGCCTAAGTGAAGCGCGTGAGTCCGCTACCGATACAGATACTGGCAATTATGAACAAATTAATTACAACGAATATTTATACGAAGCAGAAACAGTTTCGCAAAATAAAAAAACTGATGTAGTAGAAAAACCGCGATTCACTAAAGACGCTGCGCCCAAGCCAGCCCTAAAAAACCCTCGGCAAAATATAGCATCCAATCCTGCGGCACCCACGTTAATAGCTGCTAGCAACAGCGTAGCCGATAATTTGCTTAATGCGTATGCGGCATATCAACGAGGCGATTGGGCAGATGCTGAAAATTCATATGCAGCTGTTTTAAAACAAGCGCCACAAAATCGCGATGCGCATTTAGGTTTGGCCGCGCTGGCCACGACGCGCAATCAAATAGAGTTAGCTGAAACGCATTATTTACACGTTTGGCGTAAAGACAAAAATGACATCGAAGCATTAGCCGGTTTAATTAGCATAAATCGCTTGCCGCAAGCCTTGGATAATAATCAAGCACGCGAGTTGCTCGCTAAATATCCACAACAAGCCAATTTACAAATTGCAGTAGGCCATTATTACGCCCGCGACGGGCAATGGTTGTTAGCTCAACAAGCTTATAACCGCGCATTTTCAGTAGCTAATAATAATCCTGACTACGCATATAATTTAGCGATTAGTTACGATCAACTAAATCAAAAAACTAACGCGCTCCAGTTTTATCGCAGCGCTTTAGAACTCGCAAAACAACGCCCCGCGACTTTTGCAAGTAGCGCCGTAGAAAATCGTATCCAACAACTTGCTAGCGAACTGACGAGTGAACGCGCACCATGATTAGCACAAAACGCAAACGCTTAGGTGAAGTGCTGCTAGAAAAGCGTGTGATCACGGAAGATCAATTACGCATCGCATTAACCGAACAAAAACGCACACCCAGTCCTATAGGTAAATTAATTGTTGGATTAGGCTTTGTTACCGAAGCGGTGATGCGTGATGTCTTAGGTGAAGCGCTCGGACAAGAAAGTATTGAATTAGCGAGCACGATTCCCGATCCTGATGCCTTGCGACTGATCCCAAAAGAAATGGCGCGCAGTTTGAAATTAATTCCCTTGTCATATGATCTGGCAGCGCGTGAGTTAAGTTTAGCAACCGTCGATACTTATGATTTGCCAAAGTTAGATAGATTGCGCGCACACATTGGCGCGCATATACAAATTCGTACCGTGCTGGCTGGCGAAGCTGAAATCGAAAATGCGATAGATCAATTTTACGGCCATGAATTATCCATGGATGGTATTTTGCAAGAAGTTGAAACCGGCGAAATTGATTACGACAGTTTGCAAGCGCACAGCGGTCAATACAGTCATCCGATGGTGCGTTTGGTAGATGCGATGTTGTCCGATGCCGTAAAACGCGGTGCATCAGACGTTCACTTTGAACCAGAAGATGGTTTCTTGCGAATTCGTTATCGAATCGATGGTGTGTTACGTCAAGTTCGTTCTTTGCATAAACATTATTATTCTGCGATTGCGGTGCGCATTAAAGTCATTGCCGCATTAAATATTGCGGAAACACGCGCACCACAAGATGGCCATGTTTCGTTAACGATTGCGGGCAGACATGTAGACTTTCGAGTATCAACACAATTAACGACGCACGGTGAAAATATTGTGTTGCGTGTTTTAGATAGACAAAAAGCGATCGTGCCGTTGACCGATTTAGGTTATAGCGAAGACGCATTGGCGACGATGAAATTAATGATGGCGAGACCCGAAGGCATTATTTTAATTACCGGGCCGACCGGTTCGGGTAAAACAACAACCTTGTATTCCATATTAAATAATTTAAATTCTGAACGGGTAAACATCATGACGTTAGAAGACCCGGTGGAATATCCGATGCCGATGATTCGTCAGTCTTCCGTTAATGAAGCCGCGCGTTTAGATTTTGCTAATGGCATTCGTTCCATTATGCGCCAAGATCCAGATATTATTTTAGTCGGCGAAATTCGTGATCGTGATACTGCTGACATGGCGTTTCGTGCGGCGATGACGGGCCATCAAGTTTATTCTACGTTGCATACTAATTCAGCGCCGGGCGCGATTCCGCGTTTATTAGACATAGGCGTGTTACCGGATATTTTAGCGGGCAATATTATTGGTGTGGTTGCGCAACGATTAGTGCGGCGTTTATGCAAAGAATGCAAAACACCGGATAACGCGACCGATGCCGAAAAACATTTATTGAAATTACCTTTATCAGAAACATTCACTGTTTATCGCGCTAAAGGTTGTCGACATTGCGATCATCAAGGTTATCGCGGTCGTGAAGCGATGGCCGAAGTTTTGCGTTTTGATGGTGATTTAGAAGAAATGGTTGCGCATCGCGCAACCCGTCGAGAATTAATGCAGCTGGCATTAACCAAAGGTTATCGACCCTTGGTAGAACAAGGTTTGGAAAAAGTACGCAATGGCATTACTACGCTAGAAGAAGTTGCGCGTGTTGTGGATTTAACAGCCTTACAAGCATGACGCGATTCGTTTATAAAGCAATGGATGCTGATGGCCTTCGCGTTCAAGGCGAAATCGAAGCGGCTAATGAATCGGATGTGGAGTTACGCGTCAAGCAAATGGGCTTTGATTTAATCCGCGCTAAACCTGTCAGCCGTTCTTTGTTAACGTTTGGCAAACGGAAGATTGGGCAGCGCGACATTATTAATTTTATTTATCATCAACAACAGCTTATAAATGCAAAAGTACCGATTGTGGAAGCCTTACAAGATTTGCGTGAAAGCATCGAGCATCCGTATTTAAAAGACGTGACCACCGATTTAATTGAAGCGATTCGATCCGGTAAAACTTTCTCAGAAGCGTTGAGTCAACATCCCGATGTTTTTGATGTTGTGATGGTAAACATGGTGCGCGTGGGTGAAGCCAGTGGCCGGCTCGCCGAAGTAATGAAAGAAATTCACGGCATGTTGGAATGGCAAGATGAATTGATTGCGCAATCCAAACGCATGTTAATTTATCCTTTGTTTGTATTAATAGCGGTGTTATGCGGCATATTATTAATCATGACTTACTTAGTGCCGCAGTTAATTCCGTTTATGAAAATGTCCGGGCAAGTTATGCCGTGGCATACTTTGTTATTGATTAGTGTCTCTAAATGGACGGTCAAATATTGGTGGTTAATATTTACTATTGTTGGTTTGGCCATCGCCTTATATCCATGGTGCTTAAAGCGATATCCGGCGTTTCGTTATAAAATTGATGAATGGAAATTACGTGCGCCTATTTTGGGTAATGTGTTATATAAAATAAAATTAGCGAGATTTTGTCATTATTTTGCGCTGACGTATAAATCCGGCATTAATTTAATTGATGCGATGCGGCTAATTCGCCCCGTACTTGCTAACGTAGTGCTTGAAGAAGCGTTGTTACGCGCACAAGAAAAAATAGCCGAAGGCAAACGACTAAGTGATGCCTTTGCGCACACCGGCGTGTTTCCCAATATGGTGGTGCGCATGTTGCGCATAGGCGAAAGCGCAGGTTCTTTGGATGAATCTTTGGACAACGTGAGTCATTATTATAATCGTGAAGTGCAAGATGCCATTGGTCGCGTGCAACCATTATTAATGCCGCTGATTACCGTCTTGCTGGCCAGCATAATATTATGGGTGTTGTTGTCTATGTTGAGTCCGATTATGGATGCCGTCATCAGTATTTCAGCGATGTGATATGCGCCAACTATTTTATTTTAATGGACAAGAAATGCAGGTGTTGTCTTGGCAAGACAACACATTGCAACGGCGTGTTTATGCTTCAGATGAAACGGGCGAAGCGGCGTTTCGTGCTTTGTTGCGCGCAGAAGTCCGCAAACCATTACGCATTTTATTAGACATCAGCGATGAAGATATTCGTGTTGATACCATGCCCCATGTGTCGGGTCGTGATCGAGAAGATGTACAGCGACGTTTATTAGACAAACATTTTCGTGATACCCAATTACGGCAATTACACATTCAAGATCGTCAGCTCGATGGACGACGTGACGATATAGTATTGGTATCCGCATTAACGCAAACGCAAAAAATAGAATATTGGTTGACGATAATAGAAGCAGAAAATAAACCGATTCAAGGTTTATATTCATTGCCATTATTGGTTCCGCGTTTAGTGAAATCCTTGGAAATATTTTCCACTACATTTTTGTTGTTATCACCGTTTGGAACACAAGCGGTACGCCAATCATTTTATCTTAACGGCCATTTAAAATTATCTAGAATTGCTGCGCTCGGTACTGAAAGTAGTTCAGGCACAGATGTACGTTTTGAAATGGAACGTAGTCGGCGATTCTTAGAAAATCAACGTTATATTAATCGCGACACCAACTTAGCGGTGTATGTCATCGCGGAATCAGCGGTTGCCGAGCAATGGGCGATCGCGCTTGCTCAAGTACCGGACATTAACGTTAGTGCCTTGCATGTTAATGAAATAGCGCAACGTTTAAATATTCCTGCGTTGTCGCCAAATTTTGAAACGCTCCTGGCCTATTGGTTAATGCAAGATCGATATGCAAAACCGCATTACCGAATCAGCAAACAGCGGCGTTTATATTATTTATATTTAGCGCGACGGACATTATTGGGCCTGAGCTTAGCGTTTATGATTTTAGCCACGCTACTTTGCGCAGCCTTAATTGCGCATGGATATTGGTTAAAAAGCCAGTTGCCTACTATTGCGACAGAAACGCAAGCAGCAGAACATGCATATCAATCGATGGTGAATGACGTTTCTGATTTGAAGTTAGACGTCAATGACGTCAAAAATGCAGTATCGGCGGTTAATGATTTAATTAAATACAAACCATTGGATCCTATAAAAACCTTCACTGATCTTTCCATGGTTATGACAGCGTGGCCAGATATTCAACTAAAAAGCATAGAGTGGAGCAGCACTACCAGCGCAAATAATGCAGCAGAAAATTCTCAAGAGCAGCTAACAGTTGAAGCTGAAATTACGGATTTTAAAAACAACCCGCGTATTGCCATTGCTAAAGTACAACAATTCACCCAGCAGTTGAGCGATATAAAAAACGTTAAGCGCGTACAAATAATTAAAATGCCGTTTGATATTGCGCCAGACACGCGCTTTTCTAGCGACGGTAACAACCGCAGTGCCAGCGCACAATTTAGCGTATTGATTTTCAAAGGCGCAGCCGATGAATAAATTTAATGAACATCAATTTGAATGGCATGCTTTACAGAGACCTGCCGTGGTTTTTTTACTATGTTTATTAATGGCAAGTATTATTATTGGCATTGGCTTACATTTGCACAAAGTCCAAAATAAAATTTATCAGCAAGCAGTAGAGCAACGCGATGATGTAGTTAATCGTTTGCAAGAAGCGCAGCAAAATAAATCCTTATACGAAAATAATATACAACTTTATCAGCGTTATCTTGCGAATGGATTAGTCGGCGATGAAGCACGTTTGAGCTGGATAGAAGCGTTAGAAGAATTACGCCGGGACTTAATATTACCTAGTTTAAAATACAGTTTTGAACCGCGTCGCATAGCAGAGATCGCGGAATCACAGCGTATTAATGTCGGCGGCAATATTGGTTTATATATTACCAATATGCAAATTGAAGCGAGCTTGTTACATGAAGGCGATTTGCTAACTATTCTAAATAAGTTGAAAAATCCACGTTTAGGTTATTACGAAATAATAAGCTGCAAGTTAGACAATCATTTTCCTCTCGGAGCAACGTTGGCGCTAGCTGGGATCTCAGCGCCCAATGTGCTAATGAACTGCAAGTTGAAATGGTATACGGTGAAAATAAACCATGCCTAATTACTTGATTGCGATTATTGCTTTATTTTTTGTGGGGCAGCCTTTTGTGAGCGCAGTAGAAACGGCTGCAACCTCAAAAGATTTAGCGCGTTTATTTATCAGCGCAGAACAGCGCAATGCGCTAGATAACGCACGCGCCAGAAAATTAAATAATGTAGTCGAAGCACCTAATAAAACGAGCGTCGTGCCAATCAACGCGCAAACACGTCATGTAAAAGTTAACGGCATCATCGTGCATCCCGATGGCCGTCGCGAAGTGTGGATTAACGGCCGGAAAACGCAAGAAAGCACATTGCCGCAGCATGCCGATCAAACGCATATTAAAATTCAATTTGATGACGGCCGCCAAATAAAAGTAGAGCCGGGTCAAAATTACGTAGTGCCTTCGATTGATGATGCTTCGGTTGATAATGGCAATGCCGCCGCAGAATAAACAACAGGGACAAGCTTTATTAGTATTGCTATTAATGATCAGCGTGACCGCGAGTATTTGGTTAACAAGTCTGTATGACGAACATGAAGTTAATTTGTTGCGACAACAAAATAGCATGATCGTATTGCAAACTGCGAAGACCGCTTTAAAAGGTGTGTTGATCGAAAAAAACAGTAGTGCAACTACTCGCCCAGGTTTGCCTTGTCCCGATTTTAATAATGATGGTAATTACGCCCCCCCTATCGATACTAATGGTAATAATTGCAAAACCTATCGCGGTTGGTTTCCATGGCGACGCGTACGTTTAGATGATATTAGAGACGCGAGTAATGAACGCTTATGGTATGTGGTAGATCCTGCGTTTCAAATAGAAGCACCGAACGGGCTTAACCCCGATGTTGTACCAACTTTAACCTTAGATAATAAACCCGTTGTAGCCATTTTAATTGCACCGGGCGCGCCATTAACGGGACAACAACGTACCGTTAATGACAGTCAAGCCGATGCAAATGTTAGCCATTATCTTGATACGCGCAATGCAATGTACGACGCTAGTCTGCCGATTACGACATTAAGTTTTTATAATGGTGATGGTAATGATGTATTAATTGGAATTAGCAAAGAAGAATATTTTGCGGCTATTTGGCCGAAAGTCGCTATGACTACGCGTGATATTTTGTTGCGATTTTATGCAGACCCAAATCCAGCGATAACAACCGAAGGCAATTATTTTCCATCCGCTTCTGCATTAACAGCGATAAATTGTGGAATAAGCGATACACAACTAACTGGCCGCTTATGTGCGTCAGTATTACAAGCGGCGGTATTACAAAATAATAAACAGCAATGGTGGCTGGATGATGAGTGGGCAAAACACATTTATTACGCAGTTGCAGCTGATTGCGTTAATGGTCAAAACTGCGATGGCAGCGGTAGTTACTTAACGTTAAATACAAAAACGCAGCAAGCAGTGGTTTTAGGATTTTGGGGTGCGCCCTTAAGTAACGGTAATAACATCTGTAATACTGCAACTGGTAATCAAGTTTCTTTGCGCCTTACTCAAGATATTTGCGGTTATTTTGATAGCGTGGAAAACACCAATGCAGATGCTGTTTATCAAAATATGAAAATTGATGCGCACAACAATGATCGCTTTATGAGTTTCACTCCATGAAAAAACACCAAGGTTTTACCTTGATTGAGTTATCGCTGGTCATGATTATTCTGAGCATTTTAGCGACCGGACTTATTGCAAGCGCCCGCACTTATTGGATACAAAGCAGCATCAATGAAGCGCGTAAAACCACGCAACAAATGAAACAAATAATAATGGCGTTTGCGATTATTGAAAAACGGTTGCCTTGTCCCGATGCGAATGGTTTTCCCGGCAGCGGTGTTGCAGGACCTCCTGATGGTCAAGAAGATCGCGTCGCAGGCGCGTGTGTTGGAGAAAAAGGATTTTTCCCTTCAGTAACGTTGGGTGTGAGTCGTTTAGATCCTTGGGGGCAACCTTATCGTTACATGGTGCAGGCAGCGTATGCAGATGATAATGCCGGACAAATGAGTTTCACTTTAGAAGATCCATCAGCCACTATTGAAGTGCGAGACGCGGCAGATAATCCTTTAGCAACCGATTTGCCGGCGATTATTTATAGTTTGGGACCGAATACAGCAGATACACTTGCGACTGCTTCGGATATAGAAGATCAAAATATTGATGCTAACCGAATTTATGTACAAGCCGAATATTCGCCGAATGGCAGTAATGCAACACGTTTCGATGATATTGTTGTTTGGTTGTCGCCGTTTGAATTACGGGCGCGGATGGTAGAAGCACGTGTGTTGCCGGAAGGTTTTTAAAAAATTATTCGCGTAAACAAAACGTTACATTGTCAGCAAGATTTTTTTCTAACACTAAATGATAACCGTGCGCTTGTGCTTGTTTAGCCGCTTGATAAAGCCCAATTCCATATCCACGTTTAGAGTCGATGGGTTTTTTTAATAATTGTTCGGCAATGGCGACAGGTACAGCATTGCCATTGTCTTTAACGCTTAATTGAATGCCAGCCGCATCACAGCGTAGATTAACGTGAATTTGTAAGGCCGGCGTTTCACGGCGTTTGGCTAATGCATTATTGACCAAATTTTCCGCAACAGTATCAAATACTTCCGCGACCACATCGCGGTCTTGTTGCAAGTCTTCACTAAAAATTAAATCTTCCTGTTTATACGCACCACAAAAAGCTTGCCACCATTCTTCTAAAGATACACGTTGTGCAGAGGTCTCTTCGGGATTGCGTAATTTAACCAAGGTTTGTTGTAAGCGTTGATGTAAAACTTCTAGACTGCGCAACAAACCAATGTCGGTAGTTTTTTGTTGAGTAACAGTAATAATTAAGCCCAAAGAATGAATCAAGTTTTTTACATCATGAGTGAGGCGCGCACCGGTTTCATAAATGGCCTGCATATGCGCGCGTTCCGCTAATGCTTGTTCGCGCCATTTGCTTTCATACAGCGTATTAACTAAGCCCATCAACATATGCGCATGAGCTTGGACTGCAGGACTGGCGGTTTCATTTAAATATAAGCGGGCGCGCAAATGGGCAAAAGTAAAATTTAAAACACTATTGCTAGTGTTGCCATAGCTAAGTGTTTTTTGTAATTCATTTTGCCGATTGATTTCCCAATACAAGCCACCTAACCACGGCATATTTAATAAGCGTGCTGAAATAGCATCGAGAAAACCGGCGGGCGTGGTTTCTTGCTCGGCGATCAATGAAGTTTCGCTTAACCATTGGTCTAAAGGCGTGCCTATGTTGAGCAGATAACGTTGTTTAAGTTGCGCTAATAAACCATGTTCGGTATCTGGTTTGAAAATAAAATTAAATACTAAAATAACGCCAGCTAAACTTAATAAGGCATAAATTAAAGAATTAAGATAAGGCCATTGCGCGACTAATACGCCTAATAAAGTTAACAAAGTAAGTAACACGACTACCGCGATCGCCAGCGTGGAATACAGTAAATCAGCAGAATAATTTCGTAAGGTGCTTAAGCGTGCGGGTAATAAAATCGGCAATAACAACAAACTTAAATGTCCCCATTGCAAAGCACTGCGTAACAAGGGCTCTTCTATGCGCGCGCTAGGAATAAGCGTCGGTAATAAGCCTGCAAACAAACCCCATAATAAAAATCCCATGACGGCTGCGAGCAATGATTTATCTGTCCAATGTGCGCCGCGATAACTTGCAAAAATTCCGCTTAATAAAACACACCATAAAGTTTGTGCCCAGCCTGCACCTAAATAAACAACACCGACAACAGCGAGCAAAACAATAATGGCGGGGCGCGTGTGTACGCGCGTATGGCGATTAATAAAAGGTTGCCATAATAAAAACAAACCGAGATGCACAATAAATAAAATATTGGCCCAGTTGCTGTTGCTTGGCTGCCAAATAGAAAAATGCAAAGGCACAAACACCAGCGCCAGCGCACGTTGTGAGTGTTGTTCGATCAGCTGTTCAAATCGTGCAAACACCGCAAGGCCTCGATTGTTTATTGTTCAATAAAAGTATAATCGCATGATACAAGCTGAAGATATAAATTGACTAAGCTTGCACAATATTCATTTGTTATTGAGCGCCTATAGCTCTAAATTCATTCGTTATAGACTCGGCACTCGGCCGATGAAATTTCGCCAAACATTCAGGCTAAGCTGTTGAATTTTGCCGGTATTCAGGCATTTAGCTAGGTGCTGGAACTTGCTATATTGTAGGGGTGCAATATTTATATTGCGGAGGGGGTCGGAAGATTTCCGCAATGGGCGAAGGGCGAAACCGTAAATGGGGAATGAGATGCGTAAGCAAGCAGGTTTTACATTGATTGAAATTGCCATTGTATTAGTGGTGATTGGTTTATTGCTGGGCACGATTTTGCGTGGCCAAGAGTTAGTTACAAATTCAAGAATACGCAGCGCTATTAATGAACAAAAAAATATTGCGTCAGCGTATTACCTTTATATAGATCGATATCGTCAAATTCCCGGGGATGATCCGGGTGCGGCTGCGCGATATAGTTTAACCAATCCTTCTACTGCCCCAGATGGTGATCGAGTACTTTTAGGTGCATGGAATAATGATGATGGAACCCAGGAAACAAGCGCTTTATGGCAGCATTTACGAGCAGATGGCCTAATTCCAGGTGCTAGGGATACAGCCGAGGCTTTTTTGCCGCCGCGCAATCCTTTTGATGGTGATTTTGGTATTCAGCGAAATGCTTTGGGTATTAATGGCGTCGCGATTTGTATGTCCAATGTGCCTTTTCAAGCGGCAACGATTATTGATACACGTTTAGATGATGAAACGGGCGCATTGACTGGCAGCGCCACGGGTTCTGTACGAGCAGTATTAGACACGGCGACCGCGAATATGGCGGCGGGTGTGACAGCGTATGCAGCAGATAATCGTTATATAGTGTGCATTGAATTGTAAACCCCAAAAGATTTAACGATCGCATCAGTAGTGGCTCGCAGGAAAATCATGCCTTCAGAAATTATCTGCGCTAAGATCACTTTGCGATTACTTAGCGCTTTTTTTAGGTATTGTGAATTTTGACTTTCCCCCAGCATCAATTTCTCGCCACTGATCTTAGCTGTATTCGCGGTGATCGCGCATTATTTGCAGATCTAACACTCGCGTTGCGAGCCGGCGATGTGCTGCAAGTTCGTGGCGCTAATGGCAGCGGTAAATCTACCTTGATGCGGATTCTCAGTGGTTTGTTGCAGCCGGATAGTGGCAATATTCTTTTTGATAACATGGCTATTACAAATGCCGACAGTCTTTTTTCTCATCAATTACATTATTTAGGTCATTTGCCCGGCGTGAAGTTAGATTTAACGCCGTGGGAAAACTTGCTCATTGCCGCTGCCTTAGCGAATGGCGCTCACGAAACAGCCATTAATGAAGCTTTAGATGCCGTGCAGTTGTTTGGTTTTGAACATGAGCCCGCACGGAATTTATCGGCAGGTCAAAAACGCCGCATCGCCTTAGCTCGTTTATTAGTTTCGCCGTTACCCATTTGGTTTTTAGACGAACCTTTTACCGCATTAGATACCGCAGGTTGCCGTTTGGTGGAGCGTTTAATTGTTGAACAAGCCGCGCGCGGCGGCATGGTGATTTTTGCTAGCCACACAGAAGTGCAATTATCCTGTGCATTGCGCAGCGTGGAGTTGTTAACGTGACGTTAATTGCGACTAAACCCGTCTGGGCTATTGTGCGTCGCGATCTTTTGATTGCGTTTCGAAATCGTAGTCAATTACTTAATCCATTGTTATTTAATGCCATTGTAGTGGTGTTATTCCCATTAGGCATTGGCCCTGAGTCGTCTACTTTGCGCGTGATTGCGCCCGGCGTTATTTGGGTTGCAGCCCTGTTGGCAACTTTGTTGGCGTTAGATCAGCTTTTTCGCAGCGATCATGAAGACGGCACCTTGGAGCAATTAGTGCTCAGCCGTCATCCGTTAATCTTGTTAATTGGCGGCAAAATATTTGCCCATTGGCTGATAACAGGTTTGCCCTTGATATTGTTAGCGCCCTTGTTGGGCATGTTTATGGGTTTGCCCGCCGACACTATTATGGTGTTAATGATCTCCTTGGCTTTAGGCACGCCGGTATTAAATTTGATCGGCGCAATTGGCGCTGCGTTAACGCTCAGCGTACGTAATGGCGGCGCCTTGTTATCGCTGGTGATTCTGCCGCTGTATATTCCCGTGCTAATTTTTGCGGCCGGTGCGGTGAATTTGGCGGATCAAGGTTTGCCTTATGCGTCCCCTCTTTATTTCCTCGCCGCTATTTTGGTACTGGCTATCAGTTTGGCGCCGATTGCCACCGCCGCCGCTGTAAAAATCAGTGTAAACTAGCCCGTCGTTATCATCAGCCCGAGCATTCCCATTATGTGGCAAGCGATTACCCGTCTGTTTTATCTACTAGCATCGCCGAAGTTTTTTTATGACTTCTCCGGTAAATTAATTCCTTGGTTAGGTTTTGCCACGATTGTGTTATTGACTTGGGGCATAGGCCAAGGTTTGTTTATTGCGCCGCCCGATTATCAACAAGGCGAAAGCGTCCGTATTATCTATATACATGTTCCGGCCGCGTGGATTTCCATGTTTGCCTATGCCTTGATGGCATTGGCGGCAGGCATTAGTTTGATTTGGCGGATTAAATTAGCCGATGTTATTGCCACTAGCTGCGCGCCGATTGGCGCTGTTTTTACCGTTATTGCATTAGTAACGGGCTCTTTGTGGGGCAAGCCAACATGGGGCACGTATTGGATGTGGGATGCACGTCTAACGTCAGAACTTATTTTACTCTTTATATATCTAGGCGTTATCGCGTTGCGTAATGCGATCGAAGATCCGCGTAATTCTTCCAGTGCGGCGTGTGTGTTAAGTGTAGTGGGCGTGGTTATTTTGCCGATCATTCACTATTCAGTAGAGTGGTGGAACACCTTGCATCAACCGGCCTCGATTATGAAATTCGGTAAACCGTCAGTGGATGTCAGCATGCTGATTCCATTGTTGATTAGCGCGATAGGTTTTCAATTTTATTTTTTCACCAGTTTATTGATGCGTGCTCGTACCGTATTGCTGCAACGAGAACAAGCGAGTCAATGGGCGCAAGATGTTATTCACGGCACTCAAAGTACTCAAAGCAATGGACCTCGTTAATCATTGTTTAAAGAATTAAAGAGGAATTAAACATGACAGAATTTTTTGCAATGAATGGCCACGGTTTTTATATTTGGACTTCTTATGGCATCGCGCTAATTTTATTAGTCGCTAATTTAGTTTGGCCGGCACTTTATCGGCGCAAGCTACTCCAAACATTGAAATCTGCGCAAACCCGTAAAGATAAACTCGCGAGACGCCAAGCATGAGCCCAAAACAAACTCGTATGGTTTTTGTAGCTGTGATTGTGTTGGGCGTTGCAGCCGCGACGGCTTTAGCCTTGATGGCGGTTGAAGAAAACAAAACATTTTTTTATAGTTCTTCGCAGATATTGGCCGGCGAAGCGCCGATGAATCGGACCATTCGTGTTGGTGGTTTAGTCGAAAAAGGCAGCGTGCGTCGTCAAGAAGATGGTTTAACGGTTGAATTTGGTCTAACGGACACTGCAAAAATTATCACCGTACAATTCAAAGGCATTTTGCCCGACTTGTTTCGTGAAGGTCAGAGCATTATTGCGATTGGCAAATTAATCAATGGCAATACGGTGCAAGCCGAAGAAGTATTAGCGAAGCATGATGAAAAATATATGCCACCTGATGTTGCTGATGCTTTAGAAAAAGCAGCAGCCGAAGGCAAGCCTATCAATATGGCTAATCCGCACGAAGTAAAAAAACCGTAATAACACACGTTAGTTAAAGAATATTCTTTGGGGGTTGTATGATTCCAGAAATTGGCCATTTTGCCTTGATCATGGCATTCACAATGGCGTTGGTGCAGTTCCTCGTGCCGATTACAGGCGCATGGCGTGGCAATGTGCGTTGGATGCAAGTCGCTATTCCAGCCGCGCGTTTGCAGTTTGCTTTTTTAATTATTTCACTTCTTGCGTTAACTTATTCATTTATAAAATTCGATTTTTCGATTATGTATGTGGCAAGCAACTCAAATAGTTTGTTGCCATGGTATTACCGCATTTCTGCTGTGTGGGGTGCGCATGAAGGCTCGTTATTACTATGGGCCGCCATCATGGGTGGTTGGACTTTTGCGGTATCGCATTTTACCCGAACCTTGCCACTTAGTTTTTCTGCGCGCGTATTAGGCGCATTAGGTTTTGCCAGCACCGGTTTCATTGCATTTACTTTATTCACGTCGAATCCGTTCGAACGTTTAATTCCAATGCCACTCGATGGCAATGATTTAAATCCACAATTACAAGACATTGGTTTAATTATTCATCCGCCGATGTTGTACATGGGTTATGTTGGCATGGTAGTGCCATTTGCATTTGCAATTGCTGCATTGCTTGAAGGGAAAATTGATGCCGCATGGATTCGTTGGACACGACCTTGGACGACGGTTGCATGGGTATTTCTAACAGCCGGTATTGCCTTAGGTAGTTGGTGGGCGTATTACGAATTAGGTTGGGGCGGTTGGTGGTTCTGGGATCCTGTTGAAAACGCATCGTTTATGCCGTGGTTAATTGCTACTGCATTAATTCACTCGTTAGCGGTAACAGAACAACGCGGCGCGTTTAAAGCGTGGACTATTTTGTTATCTATTTTTGCATTTTCGTTTAGTTTGTTAGGAACGTTTTTAGTGCGTTCCGGTGTATTGGTATCAGTGCATGCGTTTGCTACTGATCCTGAGCGCGGTGTATTTATTCTCGCCTTCCTTGCTGTGGTTATTGGCGGCGCGTTAATTTTATTTGCGTGGCGTTCAACCGCTGTTTCAAGTGGCGGACAATTTTCTTTGTTCTCTAAAGAATTATTATTGTTATTAAATAATGTGTTGTTAGTAGTGGTATGCGGCACGGTATTTTTTGGCACGCTTTATCCTTTGTTTGTTGATGCTTTAGGCATGGGTAAAATTTCAGTAGGTGTGCCGTATTTTAATGCTGTGTTTGTGCCGTTAATGTTACCACTAGCATTTTTATTAGGTTTTGGACCGATGGCGCGCTGGGGCAAAGATGACCCCTTAGTGTTAGCGGCGCGTTTACGTATCTCCGCCGTCTTGAGTATTCTTTTAGGCGTAGCAATGGTTTATATTTTGACGCATGAATTACGCTTTATGATTGTGTTGGCGACGATAATTGCATTGTGGGTAATGTTTAGTACTTTACAAAATATTGCACTGCGCATTTCTCGGCAAGATATTTGGGGCAGTTTACGCAAATTGCCGCGCGGTTTTGTTGGCATGTGTTTAGCGCATTTTGGTGTTGGCGTATTTATTATTGGTGCGATGGCAGCGACCACGTACAAAGTCGAAGAAGACGTTAAAATGTATCCTGGTGATACGTATTTATTAGCCGGTTATTTATTTCGTTTTGATGGTATGGATCAACGCGAAGGGCCAAATTATTCGGTCGACTACGCCACCATGACTATTTTTAAAAATAATAAACAAGTAATGGTATTGCATCCTGAAAAACGGCATTACCCAGTACAAGATAAACATATGACAGAAGCTGGCATTGGCGCGGGATTTTTCCGTGATCTATATGTGTCTTTAGCGGATCCTGTGGGCAATGGTGGTGCATGGGCAATGCGCTTGCATTTTAAACCGTTCCAACGATGGACCTGGTACGGCCCATTATTAATGGTGCTGGGTGGTATTTTGGCTGCATCGGATCGTCGTTATCGTGTGCGTCCTACTGAGAAAAAAGATCTTGCCGCGAATGATAATAAAATCGCTACAGGAGATGCATAATCATGCGGCGCTGGATATTTTTAATCCCGCTCCTTATTTTTTTTGTTGTAGTTGGATTTTTAGCGCAAGGTTTATTTCTTGATCCCAGAGAAGTGCCGTCGCCGTTGATTGATAAACCGGTGCCCGCATTTACGTTGCCAACCTTGCATTTAGAACAAGCTGACGAAGTTATTTCGCCAGATTATTTAAAAGGCCAAATTTATTTGCTCAACGTCTGGGCGAGTTGGTGTCAGCAATGTTTAGTTGAGCATCCTTTTTTCTTACAGTTATCGCAATATGGAGTCATACCAATTTATGGCTTTAATTATAAAGACGAGCGAAGTGATGGTTTGGCTTGGTTACAACAACACGGCAATCCTTATACCGCAGTGGCTTTTGATTACACCGGTCGCGTTGGTTTAGATCTGGGTGTCTACGGTGCGCCGGAAACTTTTTTAATTGATAAACAAGGCATCATTCGTTACAAACATATTGGCCCGGTCACGCCAGATGCATGGTCGAAGGAATTTGCGCCCCGCATTAAAACGTTGCAGGAGCAACTATAATGAAACGTTTGTTATTAATTATGATGAGTTTAGTTTTCATCCTTTCATCAGGTGCGCAGGCTGCCGATGAAATACTGACTTTTTCCAAAGACGAATATCGCGAACGTTTCCATCGCTTAAGTCAGGAATTACGCTGTTTAGTTTGTCAAAATCAAAGCATTGCAGATTCTTCTGCGGGTTTGGCTAATGACTTGCGTGCAGAACTGTATCGCATGGTTGAAAGCGACATGAGCGAAAAAGAAATTATTGAATTCATGACGCAACGTTATGGCGATTTTGTTTTATATCGGCCACCCGTAAAAGCAAAAACCGCAGCCTTATGGTTTGGCCCTTTTATTTTGGCCGTTGTGGGCGTGCTGGGGATGATCGTGTTTTTGCGGCGACGCAACCGAGCGTTAGCAGCAGCGGTGCCGGCAAAATTAAATGAAGAAGAACAAAAACGTATTCAAGCATTGTTAAACAACACTGATGCTGGCAATGCGCCTAAACAATAAATGTGTATTCGTACATTTAGTAATTAAATTCACTAAATTCACTAGGGTAACTTAGCATGACAGCGGTCTTTTGGTTGATTTGTATAGTAATGGTTGCCGCAGCAATTTATTTTGTTATTCGCGGCGCTTATCAAAACCCTCGACTAATAGCGAGTGCCGATCGCAAACAACAAATTCTCGACATTTACCGAGAAAAATTTGCGTTCCTTGAAAAACGTTATGCGGCCGGTGAATTAGACGCGGCTTTGTACGCACGTAACAAAAGTGATTTAGAACATGCTTTATTAGAAGATCTACCGACTGATGTACTGGAGGAAAACACTGTGAATAAACAAACTGTTGGCGCGCTTGCCTGGGTACTCGGTATTGGCATACCGCTAGTAGGCATTGGCTTATATTTAAAATTGGGCGAGCCTAATGCGATTGTTAATCCGCAGGCACAAGCTCAAGAACACGGTCAGAATGATTCGGTTGATCAAATGACTGCAGGTTTAGAACAACGTTTGGCAGAAAATCCAAATGACGTCAGCGGTTGGATGTTGCTCGCGCGTACATATTTGCAAACCGGTCAACTCATTAAAGGTCGTGAAGCATTACAACGCGCCGTTGCGTTAAATCCCAATAATCCGGATGCCTTGTTTCAATTAGCCGATGTTTCTACCACGACTCAAAATGGTAGCTTTGCAGGTGAGCCGCGCAAATTAATTGAACAAGCGTTAGCGATTGACCCTACTTCACAATATGGTCGTTGGTTATTAGGTTTGGCGAAAGAAGAAGCAGGCGATAAAAAAGGCGCTATCGCTATTTGGCAAAAACTTTTAGAAGAAGGTGTGCCGCCTACACAATTAAATATGGTGCAACAACGCATTATCGCAGCCGGTGGCAAAGTGAAAGATGTGCAGGCTGCACCAGCAGAACCAGCAGAACCAGCAGCCAATGCACCGCAAGCGGCGAGCGGCAAAGGTCCTGGCGTTACTGTAAAAGTCAGTTTATCGCCCGCACTTAAAGCGAAAGCCAGCCCTAGCGATCGTTTGTTTGTATTTGCTAAAGCGAAAAGCGGCCCGCCTATGCCATTAGCGGCGTTTCGTGGCACGATTGCGGATTTACCTTTAACCATTTATTTGGATGACAGCAAAGCGATGATGCCGCAAATGCTTATCTCCGCTTTCCCAGAAGTCGTGGTCGGCGCGAGACTTTCTAAAGGCAGCCAACCCACTGCAACCTCCGGCGACTTGCAAAGTCCTTTAAGCATGGCCGTTAAGCCGAGTGATGCTGCTACCGTTGAATTAGTTATTTCCGAAATCGTACCTTAGCCGCGTCAACAGTAGACCTGCGAGGGTCTATTGTTTTCCGGTACAATGCCGCTCCCAGTCTATATAGATATGAGCGGCATTTTTTATGCGCATCACGGTTAATGGCGAAGCCAAAGAACTTTCAGCGAACACCACCGTAAAAGATTTATTACAGCTAATGGATTTAGTGAATCGACGTTTAGCGGTGGAAATTAATTTAGAAATATTACCGCGTAGTCGTTATGACGAATATCGCTTCCAAGAAAACGATCGCGTAGAAATTGTGCACGCCATAGGCGGAGGATGATATGTCAAACACCGATAAACTTATTATTGGCAAATATAGTTTTCAATCGCGTCTCTTAGTAGGCACGGGCAAGTACAAAGATTTTGTTGAAACCGAACAAGCTATTCGCATGAGCGGCGCGCAAATTGTAACCGTCGCGTTGCGCCGTACCAACATTGGCCAAAATCCTGGCGAGCCTAATTTATTAGATATCATTCCGCCAACAGAATTTACTTTATTACCTAACACCGCATTTTGTTATACCGCAGAAGATGCCGTGCGCACTTGCCGCTTAGCGCGTGAATTGCTCGATGGCCATACATTAGTAAAACTAGAAGTGCTCGGTGATCAAACCACCTTATATCCTGATATTACTCAAACCTTAAAAGCCGCAGAAATTTTAGTCAAAGAAGGTTTTGATGTGATGGTGTACACCAGCGACGATCCCATTATCGCTAAAGAACTAGAAAAAATCGGTTGTGTTGCTGTCATGCCACTCGCAGCCCCCATAGGCTCAGGCCTCGGCATACAAAATAAATATAACTTATTAACGATTATCGAAAATGCAAACGTTCCCATTATTGTTGATGCCGGTGTCGGCACTGCATCAGATGCAACCATTGCAATGGAATTAGGTTGTGATGGCGTGTTAATGAACACCGCGATCGCTGCTGCAAAAAATCCTGTGCTAATGGCATCTGCAATGAAAAAAGGCATAGAAGCGGGCCGTGAAGCATTTCTTGCGGGACGCATGCCACGTCGACGTTATGCATCAGCGTCATCGCCGATTGATGGCACATTTTTTTAAGTTTGATAGCGCTTGTAAAAACGGCGCTTATTTTAAATAACTGTGAATGATATAACCCAACGAACGCTGCGCAAAATCCGCAGTTTTGTATTACGCGAAGGCCGTTTAACGCTAGGTCAGCAACGCGCATTAAAAGAATTACTGCCGCGATTCGGCTTAAGTATTTCCACTGAGCAAAAATTTAATTTCGACATCATTTTTAATCGCCACGCGCCGGTCATTTTAGAAATTGGTTTTGGTAACGGCGAATCCTTAGCGCAACAAGCGTTACAAAACCCACACCTAGATTTTATCGGCATAGAAGTGCATAAACCTGGCATCGGTCATTTGTTAATGCGCTTAGAAGAATTACAACTGACGAATGTGCGCGTGTTAAACACAGACGCGGTTGAAGTGTTGCAGCACGCGATAGCCGCGCACAGTTTACACGGCGTGCAATTATTTTTTCCTGATCCATGGCATAAAAAAAAGCATCATAAGCGTCGTATCGTACAGTCTGCTTTTATTGAGCAGTTGCATATTTTGTTAGCCACAAATGGTTGGTTTCATGTAGCAACGGATTGGACGGATTATGCTGTACATACCCAAAATGTCATGATGGCGTTTGATGTGTTTGAAAAGCGCACTGTTGAATATGCTATTGCCAGACCGGAAACTAAATTTGAACGGCGCGGTTTACGTTTAGGTCATGAAGTGACGGATTTAGTGTATCGCAAGAAATAGCCGATGACGGCGCAAAACAAAGCGTTATACTGCGCTCATTCCCAACGCACTAAGCTAAATTAATGGCGGTAAATAGATGTCTAAAAAACATCCTATAGTGGCAGTGACTGGTTCCTCGGGTGCGGGTACTTCTTCAGTGCGTGTGGCGTTTGAGCATGTTTTTCATCGCGAAAATATCCAAGCAGCATTTGTAGCCGGCGATAGTTTCCATTATTACAATCGTGAAGAAATGCGTGTGGCAATTCGTAAAGCGCATGCGGCGAATAAAAATTTAAGTCATTTTGGCCCCGAAGGTAATTTATTTAAAAAACTCGAAAGCTTGTTTAAAAGCTATGGCGAAACGGGTGCAGGTACGATTCGTCATTATCTGCATGATGATAAAGAAGCGCTGCGTTTTGTACCGCAAAAACCCGGTGAATTTACGCCATGGGCAAATATGCCGGAAGGCAGTGATTTATTATTGTATGAAGGTTTGCATGGCGGCGTAGTGACGGATGAAGTTGATGTGGCGCAACATGTGGATTTATTAATTGGCGTAACGCCCACCGTTAATTTGGAATGGATACAAAAAATTCATCGTGATAGTGAACAACGTGGTTATACCACCGAAGACAGTGTTGCGACTATTTTACGCCGTATGAATGATTATGTGCGTTATATCACCCCACAATTCAGTCGCACTGATATAAATTTTCAGCGCGTGCCTACCGTCGATACTTCAAATCCTTTTATTGCACGCGATGTACCGACATTGGATGAAAGCTTAGTTGTCATTCGTTTTGACCAACCGGAAAAATTCGAAGTGAGCTTTCCGTATTTACTACAAATGATTGATAATTCATTTATGTCGCGGCGTAATACCATTGTAATTCCAGGACCAAAATTAATTTTTGCGATGGAACTTATTTTTACGCCCACCATTAAACGTTTGGTCGACCAAGCGCGAGCGCTAAAATAATATGAGCGCTATGCGTTACCATCAATTAGGCCACAGTGATTTATCAATCTCCGCGATTGGTTTAGGAACGATGACCTGGGGCGAACAAAATAGCGAAACAGAAGCACACGCGCAATTAGATTATGCGCTGAGCCAAGGCATCAATTTTATTGATAGCGCAGAAATGTATCCGGTGCCGCCGAAGCAAACAACACAAGGCTCAACCGAGCGTTACATTGGCACGTGGATAAATAAACGTAATAAGCGTGATGACTTTATACTGGCCACCAAAGCCGCAGGCCCAGGCCGCGATATGGATTATTTGCGCGGAGGCCCGCTTTTTAATGCGCCGCAACTTAATCAAGCCGTTGATGATTCATTGCGGCGTTTGCAAACAGACTACATAGACTTGTATCAATTGCATTGGCCAGAACGCCCGGCGAATTATTTTGGTAAGTTGGGTTATGCGCATAAAGACACGCCCATTAGCACCAGCATATTAGAAACCTTGCAAGCACTAGCAACACTTGTGCAGACGGGAAAAATACGTTACATCGGCATTTCAAATGAAACCCCTTGGGGTGTAATGCAATATTTGCAATTAGCGCAACAACATAATTTACCTAAAATTGTTAGCATCCAAAATCCGTATAACTTAATAAATCGCTCATTTGAAATTGGTTTGGCAGAAATGAGTCATCGTGAAAATTTACCGCTATTAGCGTATTCGCCTTTAGCGTTTGGATTGTTAAGTGGGAAATATGCGCAAGGCAAAAAACCTGCAAATGCGCGGCTGACTTTGTTTAATCGTTTTCAACGTTACAATAATGCACAAGGTCATGAGGCCGCTGCGGCATACACAGCGCTCGCACAAGAAAATAATCTAACACCCGTGCAAATGGCATTGGCCTATGTTATTAGCCGACCTTTTGTAGCGAGCACACTAGTGGGCGCAACTGCGTTAACCCAGCTTGCTGAAAACATTAGCAGTCTTAATGTTGTATTATCGACAGAGTTATTAAATGCAATAGACACTATTCATATTCGTTATCCCAATCCCTGCCCATAAGGATCTATCATGACACAACGCGAACTCACAGCACTGGCACTAAAGTTTATGACCTTGCTGTCCATGTTTTATATGCTCACCAGCTTTCCTAGTTTGGTGTTAGGTTTAGTCCAAGCCGGTGAAGTGCGTCCGATCGTGTATGGCTTTTTTGCTTTACTGTCGATAATTGCGATTTTTGCTTTATGGTTAATGTGGTACATTTCAAACAAGCTTATTGTTCAAACCAACCAACAACAAGCGCAGTATTTTACCCAAACTAATATCGCCGTTTGTTTTGCGCTGATTGGTATTTTTGTTTTAGTCAGCGACATCTCATCAATTGTTAACACAATTGGTTACAACATATTTATTGTAGGCACAGATAGTTATGATACCTCGCGTCAACTGGGCGACCGTATATGGCTCGCAAGCTTGTTGATTAAAATAAGCATTGCGGTCAGTTTCATTGTATTTAGAAAATTCTTAGCCAAACAGTTAATAAAATAAATCACCTTCATCAAGCAGCGTACATTAAGAGGCACTATGACAAGTTACTACGAAGATTGGCAAGCATTAGTCGGCAACAAAGAAGATGTCAGCGAACAAGTGCGCGAGCATCTTATGTTTTTAGTTAGCGGTTCCGAAGATGAAGAGCTGCTCGATAACTTAATGGAACAATTTGTCGAAGCTGACATTATTGATGAAAAATTAGTGTTGCGCTTTGAGTATGCGGACAACAAAGGTGAAATGGCTGACATTAAATGCGAAGCACCGTTTGAAGGTGATGATGACGCAGCCCCAGCTTCTTGGGTGGCGCTTGCACAAGCGCATAACGGCATCCATTGGGAAGCGCGTGGCGGCGGTTGGTTTACGTTTAATGGTTTAAATGAAGATGGCGGTTGTAAAGAATGGGGCTGGGATTTTAATGTTCTCGAAGAAGCCAGCGACGACAACGAAAGTTTTATTGAATCATTAGAAGAAGCGGGTTACTCCTTGCCCGATTTATTAGGTGTGATTGATTATGGTCAAAACTGGATTATTGGTAATCCCGCTGAATTAAATGCAATGGATGAGCCTACACTGCATTTTGTGTCACATGATGAGTGCATTGCTGCTTATATCGATTCAGCCGATGACTTAACCTTGCCGCAATTTTTCTTGCGTTTATTGTGTGAAACCATCTTGAACGAAAAACACATCGAAGAAATTTATAGCTAGGATTTTTTTTAATATTTAGAATAAAAAAGCCGCTTCTGCGGCTTTTTTATTGCAGGATGTTATATGCGTAAATAAAACTCACCCAATGACGAGCTAGCGCCATTAATTAATAAATTTACTTTATGTAGCCCCGCATAATGCTTGCGAGTCGTCATCTCTTTTAAAGAAATCTTTTTGCTAAGCGCGCATATTTCACCCGGCGCTAAAACCAGTTTTTTAAGCTTAAATACTTTGGCGCTAGTCTTGCCATTGGCTTTTACAAAATGTATGCAGAAATCTACTAGTGCTGATTGCGGTTTAGTTGATTTGTTTTGAATCTCAAAACTAATAACCACCGCTTCGCCTATTGCCGCACGCTTAGGTTTAATCTTGGCATTCTGCGTCAACAACGTTTTGCTTTTGCTAAAACCTAAAATCTGCAATGCCGCAGCATCTGCATTTTTAACCGCTGAACGTAAAGCATGCCGCACAATCCAGCGACGATTTTCATCCGCATCCTGCATCCAGCTTTTGGCAGTCTTAACTAGTATATCGGGATGATCTTTGCCAATATCATTTAAATTATTAGCCACCGAACGCCGCACATATAAAGCGGGATCATCTTTTAAACATTCAAGCAAAGCTAAAACAGGTGTCGGATCACGTTGGAATTCACGCAGACGTGGTGCCCATGGCAAACGCGGCCGTGTGCCTTCAGAAACCAGGCGTCGCACAGATGCGTTTTCGTCCTTTGTCCACTCGCGCAAACGCGCCAAGGTTTTTGCTTGATGCTGCATAAGATAAGGACGAATACTGAATTCAGCAGTGAAACGCTGAGTTAATTCATACTGCGCTTGCATCGAAATTTCAAAATGATCTAAACCATATTCAGCAACAAAAAATGCATGCGGCATATATAAAAAAGGTGCCATGCCATTGTTATCGGTTTGCGTTAGTTTGGCTCCCAGCGACGCCATTAATATTTCAGCAGCCTTTGCGTAATCCTGCGGCAAATGCCGACGTAAAACATGCGCGATATGCCAACCACGCGGCATTAACTCTAATGCTTGATAACCCGTGAGCGCATCCGTAATAAATGCCTCTGTAGGAAAACGTGGATAAACTGCGCTGATCATTGCTGCGATTTTTTTCGGTACGTCTACGCCAAAATGATTTTTTAAAGGTTCAGCCATATTTGTTCACGAGCGTTAAATTAATATTAAAAAAATTTTTAAAATTGCAGCTTGTTCAGCGTAAGGTGTACCAAACACCGCGACCACTACCATGTTGGTTTAGTGTGCCACGCTCAACAAGTGTTCGAAAATGTTGTTTCAGTGTATTGCGACTAGTATTAGTGAGTTTAATCGCTTCGCCAATAGTGATGCGACCATGTTCGCGCGCGAATTCTACAATTTGCAAAGATAATTCTGGCATAGCCGCTAGCACGATTTTTTCGCGTTTCACTTTTTTGGTAAGCCGTTCAACTTGGTCGGCAAGCGAGCTGAGAAAAAATATAAGCCATGGTTGCCAGTTCGGCGAATCGTTGCGAATGGTGCTTTGTGTTTGCCGCAACGCTAGATAATAAGCTTCTTTGTTTTGTTCGATCACACTTTCTAGCGAACTATATGGCACATAAACATAACCCGCTTGTAACAGCAAAAGCGTGGTTAACACTCGGCTTAATCGGCCATTGCCATCCTGGAAAGGATGGATTTCCAAAAATACCACAACATATAGCGCGATAATTAGCAGCGGATGTAAGTGGGACGCTTCGCGTTCTTCATTCACCCACGTCAACAGGTCTGTCATTAAGCGCGGCGTATCAAAAGGCGAGGCGGTTTGAAACACGATGCCAATTTGCACACCGTTTTCGTCGAAAGCAACGATATTGTTCGCGTTGGTTTTGTAACTACCGCGATGCCAATCGTCCTTTTCACTATAGCGCAGTAGGATTTGATGCAATTGTTTAAGATGGTTTTCAGTGAATGGAATCGATTGCCAAGACGAAAACACCACATCCATCAGCTCCGCATAACCCGCTACTTCTTGTTCGTCGCGGGAAGCAAAAGATTTGATTTCAAGCTTAGATAACAGCAGTTCCACCTCTCGATCGGACAGCTTGCTGCCCTCGATGCGCGTGGAAGAACCGATGCTTTCGATAGTAGCAACCCGCCGCAGCGCCGATAAACGCTCGGGCGCCAGCGTCCCCAAAGCGCGCCACGCGCCTTTAAACTCATCGATTTTGGCGATGAGATTGAGGATTTGAGGGGTGATCTGGAGGGTGTTGGTTTTCAGCATCAACCAATAATACACCCAATTACACCCATTTTTCGAGATGTTAACTTTAAGCAGAAATTCAGAGTGAATAATAAGCAGAGAGTATTCACTGGCTATCTTTACAGTCGGCACAATGCCTGATGTTATTGTCCCTTGCTCGCTACGCTACCTGGCTAAGGAAAACATGAAGAAAATAATCGACTTAAATACCCTGTCAGAAACTGAAAAGAATTCGTATCTGAAAGATACTTGGTGCTCCAAATGTCAGTTAGCTGATCTAGGTATCACCAATGCTCAGATATACATTGAAGCTAACCATAAATATATAAGAGGCTGTTGTCGGGTTTGTGGCGAGAATTGTTTGTCGAAAATAATTGAAATAATTGCCGATGTAAAATAATAGTATGTAGCCTGGATGAAACCGAATTGATTCGGTGAAATCCGGGGATATTATTCACCTAGGTGAATAATATCATTATTCATTTTTTGCCATCGCAATGTGACATAAAAACTCAAAAGAGATTTCGCTCGTCGCTCCGCCGCTATAGTCACGTAACGACGAGTCGAATGTTTTTGATTAAAAATGCCGATGCATATTTTATGCCGCGCATCTACCAAGCTATTTTTTTGTATTAGATGATTAAATAAAATAATAAACGCTCAATGAAATGATGATTAACCACAGAGCAATAACAATGAATAAACCTACCTTGCTACTCGGTGGTTTTGCTAGTGTAGTTTTAGCCATGTCCGCGCATTCATTCCACAGTGATGCTGAAACTAATTGCCGTACAATAAAAATGCCTAATGACACAAATAATAAATCATCCAGCTGACCTAAGATCGGAATAAAGTCAGGAATAAAATCAATTGGGCTAAACGCATAAGCGACTATTAAAACTAGCAGTAAACGAGCAAGCACGGGTGTGCGCGGATGACGCGCCAGAAAAAAAGCGCTAAGGGCGTGTTGACGAAGGTTTTGTAGAGCTGTTCTAAAAAAAGTACGCCAGTTTTTTTGCGGCAACATAGTTAAATGTTAAACAGTCGCCCGTTGATTGATTTCTTCCATTTTATTTTCTATCCATGCTTTGGTTTCTGCCAAAACTTCTTCAGATGTTTTGTTGGTGGTTTCAATCAATGGGCCAAAACAAACGGTGATGGTGCCAGGGTATTTAATGAATTGACCTTTTGGCCAAAATGCACCCGTGTTTAAAGCGACGGGTAAAATGGGTTGACCGCTTTTAACGGCGAGCACGCTACCACCCGCGCGATAATTTACTGGGCTGCCAGGACGTGTGCGTGTGCCTTCAGGAAAAATAACGACCCATCGCCCTTCTTTTAAACTTTGAATGCCTTGTTTAACGACTTGATCAATTGCGCGTGCGCCGGCTTTACGATCAATAGCAATCGGTTTGGTTAATGCCAAGCTCCAACCAAACACAGGAATTAAAAACAATTCACGTTTTAACACCCATGAAATGGGTGGAAATAATTTCATGAACAAATACGTTTCATAAGCCGACTGATGTTTGGAAAGCACAATAGTGGGTGTGGTCGGAATATGCTCAGCACCTTCTACTCGATAATCCAGCTTGCAGATATATTTTAATGCCCAAATATTGCAACGACACCAGTGACGACCAATGGCGGAGCATGAAGCGAAAGATATCCAGCCTAAGGAAATCATGCCAATGCCATGCGTGACGGTAACGGTCGCAGAAAATAAAAAATAAATAATAGCGCGAATGTAGAGTTCTAGTTTTTTAAACACGGTGTTTATCCAGACGTAATTTATAAATGACTGATATCGGCAATGCTGCCGAAGGTATTTTTTAACTGTAGTAATAGATTCAAGCGATTATTACGCACGGCGGTATCATCAGCCATCACCATGACGTTTTCAAAAAACGCATCAACGGGTTCTCGTAATGCCGCGAGTTGTACTAAAGCTTGTTCGTATTGACTGTTATGGATCAGTGGCTCTACCGTTGGCAGTAGTGTAATAAGTGCCTGATACAAATTTTTCTCTGCGGTTTCGTTTAGCAATGCAACATTAATATTTGTGTTAGCAGGCGCTGCAGTCTTTTTCAAGATATTGCTAATGCGTTTGTTGGCGGCTGCCAATGATGTGCTCGCATCTAATTTTTGAAACGCAGCTAAGGCGCGCATGCGTTTATCAAAATCTAATAAGCGCGTAGGTTTGCAGGCCAACACCGCTTCGAATTGTTGTGGTGTAAAGCCGTCGTTTTCATATTCAGCGCGTAGACGACCGATGATGTAATCAAATACCGGCTCCGCTGCGGCGCGCGCATTAAGCTCAGCTTTAAAGTCATCAGCTGCTGATTTTTTTAACAGCTCTAATAAATCAATATCGAGTTTTTTATCGAGAATAATACGAATCACGCCAATGGCAGCGCGGCGCAAACCAAACGGATCTTTGGAGCCGGTCGGTTGTTGGCCAATACTAAAAACACCTAATAAGGTATCAATGCGATCAGCTAAGGCCAGCGCCTGACCGGTTTTGGTTTCGGGTAAAACGTCACCGGCAAAGCGGGGTAAATAATGTTCACGAATCGCAGCGCAGACTTCATCGGCTTCACCGTCATAACGCGCATAATAACTACCGATGATGCCTTGTAATTCTGGAAATTCTTGCACCATATCCGTTAACAAATCACATTTCGCAAGACCACCCGCGGTGGTGATCGATGATTCATCAGCGTTAATGGTTTTGCTGATGACTAAAGCAATGCTAACCATGCGATTAACTTTGTCACCGATAGAGCCTAATTTGGTTTGAAATACGATGTCATTTAATTTGTTTTGTCTTGCGGCTAAGGTGCTGCGTTTATCATTTTCAAAGAAAAACTTCGCATCCGCAAAACGCGGACGTACGACACGTTCATTGCCCGCGCGTACTTGTGCAACATCGGCGCTTTCAATATTGGCAACGGTAATAAAATGCGCGGTGAGTTTGTCTTGTGCATCATAAACGGCGAAATAACGCTGATTGGTTTTCATTGTGGAAACCAACGCTTCGGCAGGTACGGCAAGGAAATGCGTTTCGAATTGGCAGCTAACGGCAGAAGGCCATTCAACTAAGGCGGTGACCTCGTTTAATAAATCACTATCTTGTTGCCAACGAATATTGCCGCCCACTGTTGTTGCTGCAGTTTGTACTTGTTGTTGAATGGCATCGCGGCGTTTTGCAAAGTTGGCGATCACTTTCGCATCCGCTAAGATTTTTTCATAATCATCAGCATGTTTTAGCGTGATGGCATCAGCGTTATAAAAACGATGCCCAAATGTTTGGTTCGATGCTGTCACGCCTAAAATAGTGGCGGGAATAATCTGTTCGCCAAATAATAAAACCAACCATTTAACGGGACGGACAAATTCTGCATTGCCACTGCCCCAGCGCATGCGCTTAGGAATCGGTAAAGCATCGAGTGATGTTTGCACAATCGCCGCGACACATTCAGTGGTTGCAGCGCCGGCTTGGGTTGCTTCGTAATAAAGGTATTCGCCTTTATCGGTTTTTAAGCGTTGAATTTTTTCGATGCTAACACCGCAAGATTGTGCAAATGCTTCGGCAGCTTTTGTAGGTTTGCCGTCTTTATCAAACGCGGCTTGTGCTGGTGGTCCACGACGTTCAATTTTTTGATCGGGTTGTTGTAGCGGAACATTTTTTAACAACACGGCTAAACGGCGTGGCGTGGCAAATGTTTCTATGCTGAATTCACTAAAACCTAAATCTTTAAAGCCGCGTTGAATTCCTTCTGCAAATGCGCTGGATAAAGCGGGCAATGCTAAAGGTGGTAATTCTTCGGTGCCAATTTCGATGAGCAGGCTGGATAATTTTGTTGCGCTCATTAGTGAGTTTCCTTAGTAGCAGACAACATAGGAAAGCCTAATGTTTCACGCGCTTGGTAATACGCTTGCGCAACTTCGCGCGCCAATGTCCGCACACGCAAAATAAATCGTTGGCGTTCGGTGACTGAAATTGCATGCCGCGCATCCAGCAAATTAAAGGTATGCGACGCTTTTAAGATTTGTTCATACGCTGGCAATGGCAAGGCTTTTTCTAGCAAACGTAAACATTCTTTTTCATGTTGATCGAACGCACTGAATAACCAAGCGGTATCCGCTTCTTCAAAGTTATAACGCGATTGTTCAACTTCGTTTTGATGATACACATGACCATACGTTACTACGCCTTGTGGTCCGCGAGCCCACACTAAATCGTAAACACTTTCCACATTTTGCAAATACATCGCTAAGCGTTCTAAACCGTAAGTGATTTCACCGCTGACAGGTTTGCAATCTAAGCCACCGACTTGTTGGAAATAAGTAAATTGCGTGACTTCCATTCCATTTAGCCAAACCTCCCAACCCAAACCCCACGCGCCTAATGTCGGTGATTCCCAGTTGTCTTCGACGAAGCGAATGTCGTGCACCAGAAGATCAAAACCTAACATGCGTAATGAATCTAAATACAATTCTTGAATATTGTCCGGCGACGGTTTGAGCAGTACTTGAAACTGATAATAATGTTGTAAGCGATTGGGGTTTTCGCCGTAACGGCCATCGGTGGGACGACGTGAAGGTTGTACATACGCAGCACGCCAAGGTTCGGGGCCAATCGCGCGTAAAAAAGTCGAGGGGTGAAATGTGCCTGCGCCCATTTCCATATCATAAGGTTGCAAAATAGCGCAGCCGTGCTGAGCCCAGTAATCTTGCAAGCTTAGGATTAAGCCTTGGAAGGTGGTTACATCAAATTTAGGATCGAATTTTTTTGGAATACTTTTTTCTAGACTCGAGCTCACGTGTAACACCACTCATATAACAAGGCGCGCAAGTATAGCCTGCCGCCCTAATAATCAGTAAGTCTTGAATAGCTAAGCAAAGCTTTTCAATAAGACGCGCATCGGGCAGAATGCCCGCGCTGTAAACGGTCGGCAACGGCCGTACTTAATAGGGAATGAAAGAGACAGCAAGTGGCGCACTAAATTAGTGCTGGCACCCGCTATAAGCGCTCTCAAGCAGTGCATTTATACGATAACCCGCATCCACCACTTTGTTTTTGAAGACTTTTGTTATCTGCGACGCATGGCACATTTTATGCTGTAGCGGCAGCCAAAGCCTTTTGAGCTTCCCAGACCCGATTAACTGTTTTTGGAGCATGAGATGTCTGCTAATGACGTTTTAAAATTAATTAAAGAAAAAGACGTTCGATACGTCGATTTCCGCTTTACCGATACTAAGGGTAAAGAACAACACGTAACCGCACCCGCTAGCACGGTAGAAGCGAGCACCTTCGAAGAAGGCAAAATGTTCGATGGTTCTTCTATTGCTGGTTGGAAAGGCATTAATGAATCCGACATGATTTTGATGCCAGATCCTGAATCTGCTGTTTTGGATCCTTTCTTCCAAGAAACCACCTTGATTTTGCGTTGCGACGTTATTGAGCCTGCCACTATGCAAGGTTATGAGCGTGATCCACGTTCATTAGCAAAACGCGCTGAAACCTATATGAAATCAACCGGCATTGCTGATACGGCGTTTTTTGGTCCAGAAGCCGAGTTCTTCGTATTTGACGACGTCAAATGGGGCAATAGCATTGAAGGTTCGTTTTTCCAAATCGGTTCTGAAGAAGCCGCATGGTCTTCTAAAGGAACCTTCGAAGGCGGCAATACTGGCCATCGTCCGGTAGTAAAAGGCGGTTATTTCCCAGTTCCACCTATCGACTCTTTACAAGATTTACGTTCAGCTATGTGCACGACCTTAGAAGAAATGGGTCATGTCGTTGAAGTGCATCATCACGAAGTAGCTACAGCTGGCCAATGCGAAATTGGTACCCGCTTTAACACCTTGACCTTGAAAGCTGACGAGTTACAAACCCATAAATACGTGGTGCATAACGTTGCTCACCAATATGGCAAAACCGCGACTTTCATGCCGAAGCCTTTAGTGGGTGATAACGGCAGCGGTATGCATGTGCATCAATCATTAGCGAAGGGCGGCAAGAACCTCTTCACCGGTGATTTATATGGTGGTTTGTCTGAAACCGCATTGTTCTACATTGGCGGTATTCTGAAGCATGCTAAAGCCTTGAATGCGTTTACTAATGCCTCAACCAACTCTTACAAGCGCCTGGTTCCTGGCTACGAAGCGCCTGTTATGTTGGCTTATTCAGCGCGTAATCGTTCTGCATCAATTCGTATTCCTTACGTTAGCAATCCTAAAGGTCGTCGTATCGAAGTACGTTTCCCTGATTGCAGCGCGAACCCTTACTTAGCTTTCGCAGCAATGTTGATGGCTGGTTTGGACGGCATTAAAAACAAGATTCACCCTGGCGATGCTATGGATAAAAACTTGTATGACTTGCCGCCTGAAGAAGACAAAAAGATCTCTAAAGTTTGTCATTCATTAGATATGGCGTTGGATGCATTGGATAACGATCGTGAATTTCTCACCATGGGTGGTGTATTCACCGACGATTTGATTGATGCTTACATCGAATTGAAAATGGAAGAAGTTACTCGTTTACGTATGGCGACCCATCCTGCTGAATTTGAACTGTATTACAGCGTTTAATTTAACAGTACGTCGGTCAGTAAAAACGCCCCTTTCTTTAAAGGGGCGTTTTTTTTGGGCTACAATAAAGCCACTTCTAAGCTGTGAGGGTTTTATGCGCATTTTAATGACAGTTTTACTGAGTAGCTGCTTAATGGCCTCGTTCGCAGTAAGCCAAGGCATACCTTCCACCGAGCCCGCTGCCGACGCGCCTGCGGTTAAAAAGCTTTATAAAGTGTTGGATAAACAAGGCAACGTGACCTATACCGATTTGCCGCCTAAAGAAGACGCCACCGAAATGGCCTTGCCCATTATCAATTCACGACCGGTAGTGGATGTGCCTGCGGTGAATTTTGGCAATGGCCGCGAGCCCGTATTTCAATACACCAGTTTGACAATTTTAGTACCCACCGCAGATCAAATAATTAAAGTTAACACCGATACGCTAACCATCAGCGCTTCCTTGCAGCCGGATTTACAAAGTTCACAAGGCCACACACTGCAATTACTCATGGACGGTAAAGTGGTCGCTGAAAATACGGCGAGCACGAATGTTGGCCAGGTAGAACGCGGTACCCATAGCATTAGCGCCAAAGTCGTTGATAAAAATGGCCAAACGCTGATTGAAGCGCCGGCAGTGAATGTTCATGCACAACAGGCCACCGTTTTAAATCCCTCGCATCCTTTGTATAAAAAACCCGTTATCGCCAAAGCTAAAAAAAAATAGTCTTATTATTTGAGTAAATAGCTTCAAACCAGCGCATGCCTTGTCTTGTTGCGCACTATAATAGTGCGCATGTCTGTTCGTGCTTTTCCCTACCCGTAGTTTTGCTTGATAACTCGCTGAAAAAGCAGATTTTTTTATTGTTGAACTGAAAATTAATTAGCGTGGTGATTGGTTTGAATTTTGCATTAGCGCGGCTTGGAGAATAAAGAATCGTTATGAACCCCAATGATTACGCGCGAATACTCGAACACCTCAATACGGCGGTTGTGCTAACCGACCGGGCGTTAGCCGTGATGTATATGAATCCGGCGGCAGAAGCCTTGTTGGGCACCAGTTTGCGGATGGCGCAGCATTTAGAGTTTTCGCAGATCCATTTGAATATTGCGGCGGGAGATTTGGCCAGTTGTGTGCAGCGGAGTTTAGCGTCCGGTCATGACTACACTTATCGAGAATTGACTTTGCAATTACCGAATGGCCAAGAATGCACCGTTGATTGTTCGATTACACCGATTTACGAAGGCGCGATAGCGCAACGCGTGTTAATTGAATTAAATCCGATTGATCGCATCCTGCGGATTGCGCGCGAAGAACAACGCATCGCACAAAATGCCACGATTCATGAAATGGCGCGGGGACTCGCGCATGAAATCAATAATCCATTAGGCGGTTTGCGTGGTGCGGCACAATTGTTAGAACGTGAATTATCGGAAGACGCAAAAGAATACACGCAAATTATTATTCAAGAAGCCGATCGTTTGCGCGCATTAGTGCGCAATATGTTGGGGCCGAATACGCGGCCAGATAAAACCACCGTCAATATTCATGAAGTGTTGCAACACGTGATGCGTTTAATTATTGCTGAAGCGGGCGCACAACTGCGTTTCATTCAAGACTACGATCCTAGCATTCCAGAAATTTGGGCTGATCGTGGTCAGTTAATTCAAGCAACTTTAAATATTGTGCGCAATGCGTGGCAAGCCACGGGCGATAGCGGCGTAATTACTTTTCGTACGCGTGCATTAAGAGCGTTCACGATAGGGCGTAATATTCATCGTTTAGTGTTGCGTCTCGACATCATTGATAACGGCTCTGGTATTCCGACGGAATTAGCTGCACAGATTTTTTATCCGATGGTAACGGGTCGTTCAGAAGGCACCGGTTTAGGTTTAACTATTGCGCAATCATTATTGCAATTACACGATGGTTTAATCGAATGTCAAAGCGAACCCGGTCGCACCCAATTTACATTTTTTATTCCCATTAATCGCACGCAAGATCACATAACGGAAACACAACATGTTGAAGCACGATAATATTTGGGTGATTGATGACGATCAATCCATTCGTTGGGTACTACAACGTGCTTTGCAACAAGCCAATTTACATGTTTCAACGTTTGAAAGTGCCGACGAAGCTTTGTTAGCGTTAAAAGATCAACGACCTGATGTTGTGATTACGGATATTCGTATGCCGGGTTTAGATGGCTTAGGTTTTATGCAGCGCTTTCGTAAAGACTATCCTGAAATTCCTATCATTATTACTACTGCGCATTCAGATTTAGACAGCGCAGTATCGGCGTACGAAGGTGGCGCATTTGAATATTTGCCAAAACCGTTTGATGTTAATGACGCAGTTGCTTTAACGCGCAGAGCATGTGAGTTTCGTCAACAAGCCATACATACGACTGAACACAGTGACGATAAAGCCCCTGAAATTATTGGCGAAGCACCGGCGATGCAAGAAGTGTTTCGTGCGATTGGTCGTTTATCGCAATCTAATATTACGGTGTTAATCAACGGTGAATCTGGCACGGGTAAAGAATTAGTTGCGCGCGCATTGCATCGTCATAGTCCACGCGCGAGCAAACCGTTTATTGCTTTAAATATGGCCGCTATTCCAAAAGATTTATTAGAGTCTGAATTATTTGGTCATGAGCGCGGCGCATTCACCGGCGCACAAGCGCAACGTCAAGGTCGGTTTGAACAAGCGAATGAAGGCACTTTATTTTTAGACGAAATTGGCGACATGCCAGCGGAATTACAAACGCGCTTGTTGCGGGTTTTATCGGATGGTGAATTTTATCGCGTCGGCGGTCATGCGCCGGTGCGCGTGAATGTGCGCATTATTGCAGCAACTCATCAAGATTTAGAAAAGTTAGTTGCGGATGGACGTTTTCGTGAAGACTTGTTTCATCGTCTAAATGTAATACGTGTGCATATTCCTGCATTGCGTGAACGCCGCCAAGATGTGCCTTTATTAATGCGTCATTTTTTAAAACAAGCGGCGCTTGAGTTATCGGTGGATGTAAAAGCATTATCACCTGATGTTGAAGCGTGGCTAAAAACTCAAGAATGGCCTGGTAATGTTCGGCAGTTAGAAAACTTAAGTCGTTGGTTAACCGTGATGGCAAGTGGTCGCGTGATTCAAATGGGCGAATTGCCACCAGAATTATTAGAAAAAACCAATGCAAAAAATGCGGATAAGCAAGCTATTCAATGGGAACATATTTTAGATGATTGGGCGACCGAACAATTACAAGCTGGCGCACACGATTTATTATCTGAAGCGCTGCCTTCATTTGAGCGTTGTTTAATTAACGTTGCTTTGCGCAAAACCGGCGGACGTAAACAAGACGCAGCAAAATTATTAGGCTGGGGTCGTAACACCTTAACGCGCAAATTAAAAGAATTAGGAATGGAAGATTAAGCATTCAAGACAATGCATTGCCATTGAGGTAATGCTTATCTAAAATAGATTAGCGTTCTGGTAGATTAACGTTTGGGCTGTAACACAAAATGAACGCATCAACACAGGGATATTATTATGACGATCAAGGATTGGCCGTTAGCGGAAAGACCGCGTGAAAAATTATTAACTAAAGGCGCTGCCGCATTATCGGATGCGGAATTACTGGCAATTTTTTTACGCACAGGCATCAAAGGTCAAAGCGCGGTTGCTTTAGCAAGAACTCTAATTCAACACTTTGGTGATTTGCGAAGTTTATTAAGCGCAGATGCCGCGCAAGTATTGGCGTTGCCTGGGATTGGCGAAGCAAAATATGCACAGTTACAAGCAGCCTTAGAAATTGTTAAACGTCATTTATTGGCAAATTTGCAACGCAGTGACGCGCTGACTTCGCCAGACGCCGCTGAAATTTATATTCGCGCGCGGTTACGAGATTACCCTTATGAAGTATTTGCTTGTTTGTTTCTAGATAACAAACATCGGGTATTAGGGTTTGAAGAATTATTTCGTGGGACACTCGATAGTGCGAGTGTGTATCCGCGAGAAATTGCGCGTCGAGCGTTAGCATTAAATGCGGCTGCGTTGATTCTTGCGCATAATCATCCGTCAGGCATTGCAGAACCGAGTGATGCAGATAAACGTTTAACTGAACGCATTAAATCGGCTTTAGCGTTATTAGATATTCGCGTGTTAGATCATTTAGTGGTGGGCGATACGGACAGTTGTTCCTTTGCGAGCCGTGGTTGGTTGTAATATCTAGCGATCAAAATATTGGGTCACATACATCCCGATGCTACTGCCGTCTAAAGAACCATTAAGACCGCCGCCTTCATACGAAATATTGGTGTAACGTGCGCCTAATTCGGTTTTTCCATATACCTGCCAGCCGTAAAGCAACGCAAAACCGGTGGCGGTGTTTAAATCCACATCAAGATTAGAGCCGCTGCTTAGACTGATATCAATATAAGGCGAATGTTCTCTGATGATACCGAAGCCAAAAAAATGTTCGGGAATCGCTTCGTGGTACACCGCAAGTTCAACCGGATAACGATCAAAACTAATGTTATCTGTGCCTGAAGCGCGACTATCAAATTTCCAACCCACGGTAGCACGACCTATCCATGAGCCACTCGAAGTGATGTCCATTTGATAACCTAGCGCAACATGCGCCAAGCCACCAGCTTGTAAACTATCAGTGAGTTTATTTAATTTTGTGCTATCCGCATTACCAATCGCATTTTGATTGTAAGCATCACTGATTGAATCGCCACCATGAGACAAACCTACGTAATAACCCCATTTGCCTAATGCCAGACAAGGGTTAGCGAACAAAGCAGTGGTTAGCAAAACATAGCTTAATAAACGATAGCGCATGATTAAGTTCTCGATCGGTGAGTAAAGCAATACGACTTTATAGCGGACATTCTTGCCAAACGGAAGCCAGGGTTTCGCATAAGCGTAATAACTGCGCATCCGTGTGCGCCGCCGATAAGGTAATTCGCAAACGCGCAGTCCCAACAGGTACAGTCGGCGGCCGAATCGCGGTCACTAATATATTTTGCTCAAATAAAGCCTGACTTAAACGCAAAGCCCGTGCGCTGTCGCCGACTAAAATCGGTTGGATAGGTGTATTGCTCGCTAAACGCGGCAAACCTGCTTGATCTATTAACCTATGAAACAATTGGATTAATTGCTGCAATCGCTCGCGCCGCCATTGTTCTTCACGGACTAACTCAAGACTCGCCAAACTCGCGCAGGCTAAAGCTGCTGGCATCGCGGTGGTATAAACATAGGTGTGTGCTTGTTGAATCAAGGTTTCGATGATTTCGCGGCGACCCGCAACAAAAGCGCCTGCGGTGCCAAAAGCTTTGCCTAAAGTACCCATCACAATTGGTATTTGTTGTTGATCTAAATTAAATAAAGCACAACTGCCGCGACCTTGTGGGCCTAATACGCCAAAACCATGCGCATCATCTACGACTAACCATGAATGAGGTTTTGCGCATAATTGCGCGAGTGCGGGCAGTGGCGCAAGATCGCCATCCATCGAAAACACGGCATCCGTTAATACCCAATTTTGTTTTTGGGTATCAGTATTTAATTCAGCATTTAATAAAGCGGCTAGCGCATCTGTATCGGTATGCGCATAACGTTGTACTTTGGCGCGGCTCATTACGCCGGCATCAATTAACGAAGCATGATTCCAACGATCTTGGAAAACGCGATCGTGTCGACCGATAAAAGCGGAAGCAACGCCCAAATTTGCCATATAACCAGTAGAGAATAAGAGCGCACGTTCGCAGCCAGTAAATTCAGCCAAGGCTATTTCAAGTTCGGCATGTGCGCCGCTATGGCCGTTGATTAAATGCGCCGCGCCGCTGCCCACGCCCCAACGTTGCGCGCCTTGCGTAAATGCTTCGATAATTTTTGGATGATTAGCGAGACCCAAATAATCATTGCTGCAAAAGCTGATAACAGCTTTGCCGTCGATAATCATTTCAGGTGCTTGCGGAGATTCCGTAATGCGACAAGTGCGATAAAGATGTTCAGCGCGTCGTTGTTCTAACGCACGCGCTAAGCGATCAAAGTCTGGCATGATTTACGCGCTGAGACGAATGCTAGCGCAGTGTGGATCTTCGCGTGACGTTTGTTTATTCACTAGCGGATCAAGTTTCGTTAAACCTAATTTAGCGAATAAACGCTGATCATGATCCATATCAGGATTTTCAGTGGTCAATAATTTTTCACCGTAGAACACAGAATTTGCACCGGCGAAAAAACATAACGCTTGCGTGCTATCGTCCATGTCAGTGCGACCTGCGGATAAACGCACATACGATGCGGGCATTAAAATTCTAGCCACCGCGATTGTTTTAACAAAATCGATAGGATCTAAGGCATCAACACCATGCAGTGGTGTACCTTTTACTTGCACTAATAAATTAATCGGCACCGATTCTGGATGTTGTGGCAGATTAGCTAATTGCATTAACAAACCTGCACGATCTGCGGGTTTTTCGCCCATACCTACAATGCCGCCGCAACACACATTAATACCCGCATCGCGCACATGCGACAAAGTATCTAAACGATCTTGATAAGTGCGGGTCGTAATCACTTGACCATAAAATTCCGGCGACGTATCTAAATTGTGATTGTAATAATCTAAACCAGAATCTTTTAAACGCTGCGCTTGCGCGCCTGACAACATGCCTAACGTTACACAGGTTTCCAAACCTTCGCTACGCACAGCGGTAATCATGTCGATGACTTTATCTAAATTCTTATCCGTGGGATTGCGCCAAGCAGCACCCATACAAAAACGTGAAGCGCCTTTATCTTTAGCCGCACGCGCCGCGCTGATGACTTCATCTAACGGCAATAAACGTTCTTTTTCTATTTCAGTATCGTGATGCGCGCTTTGTGGGCAATAACCGCAATCTTCCGGACAAGCGCCGGTTTTAATGCTCAGCAAGGTGCTCATTTGGACGGCGTTCGGATTAAAATTTTCGCGATGAATCGTCTGCGCTTTAAATAACAATTCATTAAACGGCAGCGCAAATAGCGCTTGTACTTCTTTTAATTGCCAATTGTGGCGAATGGCAATAGATGAATGCGTAGTTTGGGTCATGACGTGCGCCTCAAGAAATGAGAATAAATTAAATTAGTTTTTGCGTTGACCGCATCAAGGGGTTTTGCAACAGTGGCCATTCTGCAGCAATTGGCCGTAAACAGGAAGTCGGCAAATAGGTTGACGGTCGAATAATTAAAATAATCCTATAAGGAATTAGGTGCATGGACGGGCGAACAATCATCACGGCGTGGATCAAGCGCCTTAAAACTCACTGCTACTGGCCGGGCCATTGCGTATTTTGTGGCCAAACCAGCGATACCGCGCGCGATTGTTGCGCCGCTTGCGCGCAAGATTTACCGCTGCTGCAAAATGCGTGCACTGCTTGTGCTTTACCTTTAAACGGGCCATTTGCGTCGGGTGTGTTATGCGGCGCTTGCCAAAAAAAGCATCCCATATTTGATAGCGCGCACGCGGCGTGGATTTATGAAGAACCCGTGCGTAGTGCAATTCATCGTTTTAAATATGACAAGCAGCTCGCGATGGGTCGGGCTCTAAGTGAATTATGGTTGCAGCAATGTACGAGTATTTCGTACCAAAACATAGACGCATTAATTCCGGTGCCCTTGCACCACAGCCGCGAACGACCACGCGGTTTTAATCAAGCCGCATTAATCGCTTATGATTTAGCCAAACATTGGCGCTTGCCGGTATTGCGCGCAAGTTGTCAGCGCATTAAAGCGACGACTGAACAGAAAGATTTATCCGCTAAACAACGTCGCAGCAATGTGCGTGGCGCTTTTAAAATAAAGGGTGTGATACCTAAACGAGTGGCGATCGTTGACGATGTTATGACATCAGGATCAACTGCCAATGAGTTAGCCCGCGTGTTAAAACGCGCTGGCGCGCAGCATGTAGAAGTATGGGCGCTAGCGCGAGCGGTTTATGTTGATAAATGATAATGCGCTAATAAACCCGCGAAAATAGTAGCGCCTAAATAATTATTCGCCATAAACGCTCTAAAACAACGCGCGGGATCATGTTGGCGAATTAACCAAGCTTGATAAATTAAATTTACAACTGCCAACGCACATGCGGCATAAAACCAAATAGAAAAATTTAACTTCTGACCGATCATTAACAAACCTAACAAAGCCAAACTATGCAAACTCATGATGATCCAAACATCGGCGTTGCCAAACATCGCGCGTAATAAAATGGCTAATGACTTAACGCCGATTTTAATATCGTCAGCATAATCCGCCATCGCGTATTGCGTATCATACGCCGTACACCAAATGACAGAAATCGCATATAACAACCACGCGATAGCAGGCAATTCATTTGTTTGTGCAGCGAATGCCATGGGAATACTCGCACTAAAAGCGGCGCCTAAAATTACTTGCGGCAAATAAGTGTAACGTTTCGCAAAGGGATAAATGCTGGCTAAGATTAATGCGCCCAAAGAAAGATAAATAGTTAATTGGTTAAGTTGCAAAACTAATAAAAATGCACCGCCGCACAACAGCACAAATACACAAAGTGCTTCAGTTACCGAAACCTTACCCATAACAATAGGTCGATCTTGAGTGCGTTGGACTCGGCCATCAATTTTGCGATCGGCAATATCATTGAGCGCGCAACCAGCCGAACGCATTAACCATGTGCCTAATATGAAAATAGTTAAAATCACATAATCAGGTTGTCCTTTGCTGGCAATCCATAATGCCCACAATGTGGGCCATAATAATAAAAAAGTACCAATAGGTTTGTGTAAACGACACAGTCGTGCGTACCAATACAGGCGATCACGCATGCGCAAAGTAAAAGGCGCTGTCCAGCAACGTTGGCCAGCGGATTTAATAGCGCAGAACACCTTGAGTGCAGCGCGATATAAATAATGAGCCCATTGCAGGCAGATTGTTTTCAGCTTATGGATAAAATTAATAATCAAGCGCCAGCGCATTACAGAATAATCCGTTCGTGATAGTCTTGTTCACAGTTTAACAAAGCTATTGAATCATGAGCGAAACTTATAACATTATGAACAAAGAAAATTGGGATCTATTGGTGATCGGTGCGGGCAGTGGTGGTATTGCCGCCGCCAATCGTGCTGCGCAATACGGTCAACGCGTAGTCTTGATTGAAGCTAATGTTTTAGGTGGCACCTGTGTGAATGTAGGTTGCGTACCAAAAAAAATCATGTGGTATGCCACTGATATTGCAGAAACATTAGATTTAGCTGCGGACTATGGATTTGCGTTTAATAAAAACGCAACGCATGGTTTTTCGTGGCCAATACTCATCGCTAAACGCAGTGCTTATATTGAGCATTTGCACGCAGCTTATCAGCGCGGGTTAGATAAAAATTCTGTGACTGTCATTAAAGGCGAAGCACAGTTTGTAGATGCTCATACGGTTAGTGTAAACGGTCATTTATATCACGCATCACATATTATTATCGCGACGGGTGGTTATCCGACAATGCCTAGCATTATCGGCGCAGAACACGGCATTAACTCAGATGGTTTTTTTGAACTAAGCGAACAACCCGTACGCGTTATGATTGTCGGCGCGGGTTATATTGGAGTGGAATTAGCGAGTATGTTGAGCGCGTTAGGTAGCGCCGTTACGTTAGTGTTGCGCCAGGACAAACCATTGCGTGAATTTGATGCAGGCATTAGCGAACGTTTGTTGCAAGTGTTAAAAAAAGCCGGCGTCACGATTCGTGCGCATAGCAATATCCTTCAGCTTGAAAAAACTACAGAACAACTGATTGCTCATTTTGATGATGCAAGTACCGAACAAACTGATTGTGTTATTTGGGCGATTGGACGCCAAGCAAACATTAAAAAATTAAATTTAAACGCTGCAAAAATTAAATTAGATAATAAAAATTATGTAATAACCGATGAATATCAAAATACTAATGTCACAGGTATTTATGCGTTGGGTGATGTTACGGGTCGAGCGGCGTTAACGCCCGTAGCCGTCGCTGCAGGTAGGCGACTAGCGGATCGTTTATTTAATGCGCAAGCCCAGCGCCGTTTATTGTACGACGTAATTCCCAGCGTAGTTTTTACGCATCCGCCGATTGCCGTGGTGGGGTTAACCGAAGCGCAAGCACGCGAACAGTACGGCGACGACATAAAAATTTATCAAACCGAATTTACGTCTATGCGGTATGCTTTTAGCGATAACGCGAATAAAACCTGGATGAAGCTTATTGTGCAAGGTGCTGAAGAAAAAGTAATTGGCTGCCATATGATTGGTAATGGCGTTGATGAAATTTTGCAAGGTTTTGCAGTGGCAATCCGCATGGGCGCTACCAAAAAAGATTTTGATGATACGCTAGCAATTCATCCCACCAGTGGCGAAGAATTAGTAACTTTAAGATAAAAATTATTTAGGATATTGTTATGACAGTAAGACCATTCCAAGGCGTTGATCCCATTCTGCATCCCACCGCGTATGTTGATGCTGCTGCCACCGTTATTGGCAACGTCACTATCGGCGCAGACAGTAGTGTTTGGCCGGGTGCCGTGATTCGTGGTGATGTTAATAACATTAGCATCGGCGAACGTACCAGCATTCAAGACAATGTAACTTTGCACGTCACACATAAAAATGAACACAATCCCGAAGGCGTGCCTTTAGTGATTGGTAATGATGTGACTATTGGCCACAATGCCGTGTTGCATGCGTGTGTAGTGGAAGATGAATGTTTAATTGGTATTAGTGCTATTGTTTTAGATCGCGTATTGATCAAAAAACATACTTTGCTTGCAGCGGGCGCGTTAGTCACACCGGGTAAAGTATTAGATGGTGGCTTGTGGGCCGGCAGTCCTGCAAAGAAAATGCGCGAACTGAGCGAAGAAGAAAAAAACTACTTCAAATACTCAGGCGCGCATTATACAAAATTAAAAAACCAATATTAAACTAACACTTTAAAAGTAATGTTAGAAGTTTTCTGAAAACGAAAACGAAAGTAATTTCACGCTATTGTTGAGCACATTTAATTCAGCATCGCGTTTTTCAAATGAAAAGTTAAGCATGCGTTTCTTATCAAAAGATATGCCCGCGCCGAGTGTGATGCTGTCATAGTCATATGGAGCAATTTCATTGTCATCCGCGCCTTGCGAAAAACCAACGCGCATAGAAAGTTCTTTTTTGGCGTTTAACGGCCGAATCACTTCAGCACCTAAAGCAATGCGCGTATATTTTCCAAAATAATATTTTTCACCATAAATAGTGGTGTCGGTTTCGTCACCAGTAGAGCCTGTAATGGTTTTCCAATCAGCGCCTTCTACTTGTAAATTAACATGCACCCAGTTTTCTTTTATTAATATGCCAGTATGTAAGCCCAAGGCGGCGGATGCCGGACGACCTAGATAACCTTCAGTGAGATATGATTTTAAGTCTGCTTCGGTTTTGTAATTAAACCCGCCATCAAACACAAATTCTTCGTAATCAAAAAAGCGGAAAAGCACGCCGACAGTTCCACCTAAGGCGCTATCTTCAACTGCGTAATTTTGTGTAGCTGAAACCACATCAAAACTACCACCAATGTGGATATAACGGCCCAGACTGACAGCCGTAGCCGCAGATGTTTGATAGTTATTAATAGTTTTGCCGCTGTGGTTTAAGTATTGCAAGGTTTGAAAATGAGCAAAATTCATATGCTTGCTCAAACGAAAATCTAACCAAGCTACTTTTGAATTACCACTGATCATGTTGTTGTTGGCGCCTTTAATGGCAGGCGCTTCTGCCATGCCAATGGTGAATTCATTATGTTCGGGTGTCGTTAATGCTAAACCGGCTGGATTGTAATAAATGGCGCTGCTGTCATCGGCTTGCGCAGTGAATGCGCCGGCCATACCCGCTGCGCGTGTGCCAGGTAATGAGCTTAAATAACTGTAGGCATGAACAGGCATAGCAATCGCGTTCAAAACTGAAGCGCTAATAATCAGGGTGAGCCATGGTTGACGAAACATATTGCAACTCCTAAACGGGTTCTAAAAATAAAAATCGAGGTACAAAATTCATGCCTTGCCGAATGCGAGCCAGTATAAAGTGATTCGACGACAGCAGCACTGCGTTAAAGGCCCATAACAAAAGGCTTAGTTATTCTTAGATATTTTGGGTGTTCGGTAATACGCCGCGCCAGATTCTAAAAGCTTCGGCTGCTTGTTCGATCAACATGCCCATACCATCGAATGTTTGGGTCGCGCCTTGGGTTTTTGCCCATTGTATAAATGCGGTTTCTTTGCCGTACACCATGTCATAAATAACTGTATGCGAATTAATGGCGTCAGCCGCGATGTTGGGGCATTCATTATACAAACCGCTGCTGGTGGCATTAATAATAATGTCATACGCATATTTACCCACATTATTTAATTCGACCGCGTGTAAAAAACCTAAGTCTTCAAATTCGCTAACGAGTTGTTGGGCTTTGCTGAGCGTGCGATTAGCAATCACTAATTCAGCGGGTGATTGTTGTAACAACGGCGCTAAAATGCCGCGCACAGCACCGCCTGCACCCAAAATTAAAATACGTTTGTCGGGTAACTCAATTTGGTGTTTCGTAAGATCGCGCACCAAACCGATTCCATCCGTATTAAAACCTTCGCGTGTGCCATCGGCGTTAAAGCGAATGGTGTTAACGGCTTTTGCGCGCTCAGCAAATTCATCGCGTTGTAGGCAAGCGCGCCATGCCAATTCTTTTAATGGCACGGTGATATTTAAACCCTTGCCGCCACTGTCTTGAAATGCGTTTAATGCCGTTGAAAAATCTTCGGGCTGTACTTCAATGCGCGTGTATTCCAGCGCTTGTTGCATTTGGGCTGCAAAATTTAAATGAATCTCCGGTGAACGACTGTGTTCAATCGGAAAACCCATGACGGCATAGCGATCAACCGAATGCGACATTTAAGATTCTTTTAACCAAATAGCGGCTTGTTTAGCGTAATAAGTCAAAATCCCATCAGCGCCGGCCCGTTTCATTGATAACAATGCTTCAAGCACACATGCTTTTTCATTAATCCACGCATTTTGTCCGGCCGCTTTTAACATCGCGTATTCACCGCTCACTTGATACACAAAGGTAGGTGCTTTAAATTCATCTTTAATCCGTCGCACAATATCTAAATACGGTAAACCTGGTTTAATCATCACCATGTCAGCACCTTCTTGCAAATCGAGCGCGACTTCGTATAACGCTTCATTGCTATTCGCCGGATCCATTTGATAACTGTATTTATTGCTGCTGCCTAAATTTGCCGCAGAACCGACTGCATCGCGAAACGGGCCATAAAAACTTGAAGCGTATTTTGCTGAGTACGCCAAGATGCGCGTATGAATAAAACCTTTGGCTTCTAACGCTGCACGAATTTCACCAATGCGTCCATCCATCATGTCAGAAGGCGCAACAACATCCGCACCCGCTTGCGCATGTGATAACGCTTGCTTAACTAAAACGGCAACGGTTTCATCATTTAATACATAACCATTTTTATCAATTAAACCGTCTTGACCGTGACTCGTGAAAGGATCAAGCGCTACATCTGTTATTACGCCTAAGTTAGGAAAATGTTCTTTAACAGCACGCACCGCGCGTTGCGCTAATCCTTGCGGGTTATACGCTTCGCGTGCGTCGTCTGATTTTTTATCCGCAGCGGTACAAGGAAATAAAGCAATCGCCGGAATACCTAGCGCCACTATTTCAGCGCATTCGATTAATAAATTATCAATGCTGATGCGTTCTACACCCGGCATGCTATTAATTGTTTCGCGCTGCGCTTGGCCGTCTAATATAAACATTGGATAAATAAAATCCGCTGGCGTTAATAACGTTTCGCGCATCAAACGTCGCGAAAATTCATCGCGGCGCATGCGACGCATCCGTACGGAAGGAAAACTGCCGGGGAAACTCATGTCATGCTCCTAATAACTTTCTAGTAAATTTCACTCTAACTCATCATTAATATGGCGCGCGTTAATCACGTGGCGACCGTTGCAGTTTTTGTAATAGGCGAATTAATTCGAGACCTTCATCGCTAGAAAACTGAGTCGTTAAACGCGCTTCATGCGCGTGAATGCGGTTTCGCAAAATCTGTAAGCTCTCTTCGCCATGCGCGGTTAAATGTAAATCTTGTTTGCGTCGATCTTGCACCGAAGGTCGTCGTTCTAATAAATTCCGATTTTGCAATTTATCCACTACCGCCATAATGGTGGCGCGATCCACGTTTAGCGTTTTCCCCAAGCTTACTTGTGAAACTCCCGCATTGGCGCCGACCAAGGCTAATACGGCAAACTGCGTAGGCGTCATGCCGTAATCTTCGACGCTGCGCATAAAATCCCGATACACCGCAATTTGCGCGCGTTGAATATTGTAACCAATCAACTGCGGCAGGATATCGAGATCTAGAAATTCTGTGCGGCTCATGATCGCACGTGTTTCGCTTCAGTCGAATGAATGCCAGTGGTAAACTGCCGCATGAATAGTTGGCCTTGCCGATAGTGGGTGTTACAAACTAAATACACCAAGCTGAGAATCTTGTCCAATCACCGTTCTGTTCCGATCCTTATTTGACTACTGCTGCTGCTGTTGCGAGAGAGTGTTATGACCGTTATTCGCCAAGACGATTTTATTCAAAGTATTGCTGACGCGTTGCAGCACATTTCGTATTACCACCCGAAAGATTTTATTGATGCGGTGCATGCAGCCTATCTAAAAGAAGAATCCGCTTCAGCCAAAGACGCGCTGGCGCAAATTTTGATCAACTCACGCATGTGCGCAGAAGGTCATCGTCCCATTTGCCAAGACACAGGCATCGTCACCGTGATTTTAAAAATCGGTATGCAAGTGCAGTGGGATACCCAATTGAGCGTCGAAGAAATGGTGAATGAAGGTGTGCGTCGTGCTTATAACCATCCCGATAATAAATTACGCGCGTCGATTTTGAGCGATCCCGCCGGAAAACGTATCAATACCAAAGACAACACCCCTGCGGTTATTCATATGAGCGTGGTGCCCGGTGATGTTATTGATGTACAAGTGGCGGCCAAAGGTGGCGGCTCCGAAGCGAAATCAAAACTAGCCATGTTGAATCCATCCGATTCGATAGTCGATTGGATCGTTAAAACAGTACCCACCATGGGCGCGGGTTGGTGTCCGCCGGGTATTTTAGGTATTGGCATTGGCGGCACCGCAGAAAAAGCCATGTTGATGGCTAAAGAAGCCTGCATGAAGTCTATCGACATTCATGAGCTCAAAGCACGCGGCGCACAAAATGGTTTAGAAGAATTACGTTTGGAAATTTTCCAAGCCGTGAATGATTTAGGTATTGGCGCGCAAGGTTTAGGCGGTTTAACGACCGTGCTTGATGTGCAAATTTTGGATTACCCAACTCACGCAGCGAATAAACCAGTAGCAATGATTCCGAACTGCGCCGCGACACGGCATGTGCATTTTGAATTAGACGGCAGCGGTATCGCTGAATTGCCAGTACCAAAATTAGAAGACTGGCCCAAGATCGCCTGGGAAATTGGTGCCAGTGTTAAGCGCGTAAATTTAAATAATGTCACCCCGGCGGAAATCCAAACTTGGCAGCCGGGCGAAACCTTATTGCTGAGCGGTAGCATGTTTACCGGCCGTGATGCCGCGCATAAACGCATGGTGGATATGTTAGCCAAAGGTGAAAAATTACCGGTCGATTTTAAAAATAAATTCATTTATTACGTGGGCCCCGTCGATCCAGTGGGCAATGAAGTGGTCGGCCCGGCCGGCCCGACCACCGCAACGCGAATGGATAAATTTACCGAAACCATGCTCGCGCAAACCGGTTTGATCGGCATGATCGGTAAAGCCGAACGCGGACCTATTGCGATTGAAGCGATCAAAAAACATCAAGCCGTTTATTTAATGGCGGTAGGTGGTGCAGCGTATTTAGTCTCTAAAGCCATACGTAAAGCTCATATTGTAGGTTTTGAAGATTTAGGCATGGAAGCGATCCATGAATTTGTCGTCGAAGACATGCCAGTGACAGTCGCGGTAGATAGCAAAGGTGAATCAGTGCATCAAACTGGTCCACAAATTTGGAAGCAACATATTATTGATGCTAAAGCCATCGGTGCTTGATGTTAAAGGCGACTGAATAAATGAAATGAACAAATGCTCAGGCTCGGCAAAAGGGATTGTTGAGCTGGTATTTTTCAAAGCATCAACCCAAACATCTATTCAGCTTACCGATTGGTTTATAGAGCTAAAAAACCACCACTAATCGGAATTTTAGAACGCTATCAACAGCCATGTAGCGTTGTAAGTATTAGAAAGAATCTACGTGAAAGCCTTGTGCACAAGATTAATTGTTTGATTTTTAACAACAAATCCACAGCACTAAAAAAGTGCGCATGGTTTTTTAGATTTCATTAAACAATGCTAACAAAAACAATCAATTAAGCGGCTGTCGGCATCTCGACACAGCCTACACATTTCTGACTATAATCGACCGCACGTAGCTGTAAGGCGAATGTCTGCGTTAGCGGCATTGGCAACAAAACAGCACATCAGTGCGAACAAAAAAGTGTCTATCGAGCCTGGTGAGTAGGCTATAAACGATGAGACATAACCTATTTACTTAGCATCTTGCGGTACAAAGCGATGAGACTACTACTGACATTATTGGTACTTTCGAGCATCTTGCTCGCAGGGTGTAATCCTGGTTTACCCAGCGATGGTGACAACGGCGATTTACAAACATCAGGTTATGCAGCAGGCATGACCGATGCAGAATATGCGTCGTTAACACCCGAACAGCAATATCAAGTCGCGCGGAAATTAAATGGCGCAATGTTTAAAGGCGTGCCAGTAGAAAGCTTTTTTTCCGGTAGCGCGACCACTACCGGCACTCGCAGCCTAGCGCGTGCAGCGACAGTCAACGATGCAAAATATTTAACCAATATGCGCAGCGCCTTAAGAACCTTAGTGCCTAATTATCAAAATGATGCGGTTATTACGGAAATTAGTGGTGTAGACGCACAGGGCAATCCTATTCCAGGAGGCGCTAAATATAATTTTAGTTATGATCCGAACAACGATACTAATGATTACAGCGCACGTGAAACTCCTTTGGCGTTCATATATGAATATCCAGTGAGTCGTGATGCGTTTGTGCATTGGATGGCATGGTTCTTAAGTAACACGATTATGTTTTCGCCCGCACTAGAAATGGAAAGTACAGATATAAATGATGGCTTTAATAACTATGAGCGTCTGTATACAGGGCTTAAAAATAAACAATCTGTTCGCCAAATCATTCGTTCACATTTACCCACTTTATCGCGCTGGCGCGTTTCCCGTTCTGCCGAAAATCATTTTTTAGAAGCGGCAGAGTTATATTTAGGATTGTTTGATACCAAAGAAGATTCGCGAAAAGGCGGGATTGCCTGCAAAAATTATTCGCTCACAGGTGATGACGATGGTTACCAACTAAGAGGAACTGGTATACGTAATACAGTGCCGCAAATTGTATTTGGCGCTTATTACATAGTTGATTGTGAAGATGTTTACGACATGATCGCGGGTCATCCATTAGTTATTCCGCGAGTAACAGAAATTATTGTAAATTCTTTAATGGCCGAAAGTACGAATGATGTTCGCCAAGCCATGATTCAATCGATTGCGGGCAGTAACCCCGAAACTTTTGAAGACATTTTTAAAGCGGTTTTATTCTCCCGCCAATATTTGTTATATACCGAACGTCCTAAATCTTTCGAAGAAAATTATTTTTCTTTACTCGGTACTTTTAAATGGAATCCTGATGTGGGTACAGGTGGCGATACTAATCGTGATGTATTTAGAAATTTAGCAAGTAATCAAGGTAATGCTATATATCTTGGGGATATGTCATGGGCGCCGATGGAATACAAAATTGGCCGTCAAGCCGAAACACCTATGGATGCATTAAGTTTTGCTAATTATCACAAAGCTGTGCGTGAACAATTGTTGCGGCAAATTAACAATTACAACAGGCGTATTATTTACACTGATAATGGCAGTCAGCTGCGTAGTAATATTGCTGTGATGACGCCTGAACAATATTTAAATTTCTTATTTTTATCAGCACTAACTCGTTCAGCCTTGCCAGTCGAGCAAACAGATTTATTTAATATTTTTGTAGCACGCGGCTGGACGCAACAAGTGAACGGCCAGTTAAGAATCAGAACGGGTAATTATGGTGATGTTGCGCGGTTAACGTTTGATTACATCTCACGTCTGCCAGAATTTTATTATTTTCCGGCAATAAATTAAGGGTTGGGTGCTTATATGAAACGTAGAGATTTTTTAAAGGCAGCCAGTATTGCTGGTGCAACTCGTGTAATTATTCCTGCTTCACTAACGATGCATTCCTTGTTGAATAAGGCTTATGCCGCAGCTCCAAATTATGCCGCTGCGGTTTTAACCCCGCCTTCCGCAGCAGCAATGCCTCGTGTTATCAATATTTTTTTATACGGTGGCCCTTCTGATTTGGCTGCTAATCTTACAAACATAGGCGATATTAATTTAAATTCGCAAACTTCATACGCTAATACTATTAATGGAATTACAACTACAACGGCAGCGGATGCTACCAATGGCCAAATTAATAGCCGAGGTTTTTGGAAAGATGCGGGCGGCACTGAAATGAGTGAGATGGTCACAGACGGTCAAATGACGGTTTATCGTACGTTGACTAAACGCAAAGAAGATAGTCGTTCACATCGTCAAAGTATTTTTATGGGATTGAAGGGTTCGCTTGATATTGATAATACGCCTGGTATGGGTACTCGTATTGCCACGCTGATGGATCTTAATCGCGGAGTATTGAATGGTTCCGCTGCCTTAGGTGGTAAAACGGTGGATCAATTAGTGCTACCCTTTGTTTCTTTCGAAGGCGCAACGACGGCATTTGCACCTGATCCTAGTAGAAGTTTGCCTTTGACTCTTAAAGGTATCACGCTCAGTGAAACTCTAGATAATCCATTTGCCCGTGATTTAGGTGTTGATGCGGCATATAATGCTGAGTTAAATGCTTTGATTGACAAAGTGGTTACGGCGCAGCACCGCGTGCGTTATTCCAAAGCGGTTGATAGTTTTGTGTTACGTCAACAAATGGAAGGTTTAGTTGATGGGCTACGAGGCGAATTGGCCGGTAATATTTATCCTGCTAATAATGGGTATTCTGGGCGCATTAAAGCTGCGGTAACATTAGCGTTGTCTACTAATGCGGACAGTTTTTTTATTACTGTTGGTGGAGGTTTGGGCGGTTGGGATGATCATAATAATGGTACAGATCGTTATGCAGATCGTATGCGGCAATTAATGCAAGCTTTACGGTTTGCTGTAAATAATCATATTGCCAATTCTGCAAGCCCGCACAAAAATAATATCGTGATTAATGTGTTTGGTGAGTTTGGACGCCACTGTAATCTCAATGCATCGAGCGGTTGGGATCATGGTAATACTCAAATACTTTATACGCTGGGAGCACCAGGTTCCGCTGGAGCGGGCCAAGTACGGCCGGTAGGCGCATTAGGTAAAGTTGTTGGTAAAACGCAGCGAGTAGGCCCTTCTAAACAGAATAACCAAGATTTAATGCCCACCAATGATAGTTATGAAGCAGAACCTATGGCGATTGCTTCAACGGTGTATAAATATTTTGGTGTGCAAAACCCAGAAGTATTGACGAGTAATGATTCTCCACTTAATGAAAGCGTAGCTGACGAACCGTCATTGTTCTAAACAAATGTTATTTCGAAATATAAAAAAGCCGCTTTAAGCGGCTTTTTTATTACTTCACTATTTTTAAATTAAACGCTTAATAAAAACTCACTTTGTAACTCACTTGGAAAGTGAGAGAAGACAGTTGATCAAAGGTAGAATCTTCAAATGTTTGATATACGTTCAACACGCGCGCACGGAACTCACCGCCTCGTCCTGCAGGTCGGCTGTATTGCACGCCGGCTGAATAAGTTTGCATGTCATCTAAACGGCCGTCTGCACTGGCGTAGTCTGGTAGTTCGCTAAATACCGGAATACTGCGGTAAAAGAAATCAGCTTTCGTTTGAGTGTAATAACGCACGCTGGGCGCTAAATACCAGTCATTGGCAAAGATGACACCGTTATTGCCTTTGAAATGAAAGTACTGAGTGTACTCGAGTGTTTGAGATTCAATGCCCCAGTCATCATTGTAGTAACGATGAGAAACGTGTAAATCGCTGCCTTTTTTAGTTTGATAGACCAATTCGCTGAAGAAAGATGAGCGACGACGACGATCGGGTCGGCTTTCATAATAACGTTCTAATTCAATGTCATCTTCATTGGCAACGCTGACCACTTTGTATGGATCGGAATGGTAACCCGCTGACAAGGTGTACGATAAATTAAAGCGCGCTAACATTCTGGCATTAATCACTTGCGTAACGCCGGTAAACATATCTACCGTGTTGCGTTCGCCTTCACCATAGACGGTGCCATCATCAATATTGGTTAAGGGGCCGGGTGTGTCGCCGCCGGTGCGTGAGATGGCGTCTTGTGATAGTGAGATGCCATACGCAACCATGCGTAGCTTATCTTCGGTTTCCATTTCTTGATTAATGCTGCCGGTCAGCGAGGTATAGTCATTTTCTACCGAAACAGCGGCACCATATTTGGTGCGCCAAAAACGATTGTTCGCATGGCTCCAGGTAAAATCTACGCCTAAGCGCGTGTCTTCAAACGGCGCGAGTGATAATGCGGCACCGCCGGCGCCTAAGCCGCCTGCACCAGAAGCACCTGAAACGCTAACGAGGTTAGTCGCTTGTACTGCGCCAGTAGGCGTAGCGCCGCTCATGGTGTCAAAAATAAAGCCTAAGGCAACCGAGTCCCGTTCACTGATGGCGCCATCAACCTTAATAATGAGTTTATCAACCGCGACACGATTATCGGATTCAGTATAAGAAAGGTAGGAGGTATCTAATACCCAATCATTTTCAACGGCCGATGCGCGCACCTGTTGTGATAACAAGGCGCACGTCGCAACAGCGAGATTGCCAGCAATAAATTTTGTTTTAGTTGCAGCCACAGCCACCTCCGCCTACGCCCTTACCACCGGTTGAGCCTTCTTTACTAAAATAAATATGGTCATTGCCATAGCTGACCATTTTGTCTGGCACTAATTGCATGGTGGGTTGCGCCAATATGCCGCGCTCCCAAGGTTTAATGGGTGCACAGGCGCATAAAGTGAACAGCAGCCCTAGCAGCAGTAAAAATCTAGTCTTCATAAAAATCGTTCGCATGAAGTAGCCCTTAATTTAAGAGGATAAGAGAATGTTATTGAGCTAACAGAGCGTTAATTTTCTTTTCAACCATGGCTTTGTCTTCGAAACGATAACCTACAAATGAGTCGACTAGTTTGCCATTTTTATCAATTAAATAAGAACTCGGCATACCAATCACTTTGTAGCTTTCGGCGCTCGTGCCTTTAGGGTCAAATACGATAGTGAAATTAGGTTTGATTTCAGTAATAAATTTATACGCATCATTGCGATTTTCGTCGAGATTGATGGCAACAACTTTGAATTTTTCGCCGTAACGGGTTTGCATTTCGCTCATCCACGGAAATGATTTACGACAGGGGCCACACCATGAAGCCCAAAAATCTACATAAACCACTTTGCCGCGCAAACTAGCCAATGAAACGGGCGTACCTTTGGCGGTAGGTAAAACAAACTGAGGGGCTTGCGCACTAAAGGCGAGGTTACTAACACTAGCCATAAAACCAATGAGCACGATTAAGATCGCGCGTACAACTGAAAATCTCATTCTTTTATCTCCACAAGAACAGTCTGCCAGATCGTGGCCATTCTAATATACTAGCTCGCCGAAGTGCCATCATTGCGGCATTGTTGGTCAGTTAAAAGACGCAAATGGGCGTCAGCGAGGACGATAAATAAAAATGCCAGATCATTTATCACACACCTTGAGTGAACCGCTGGCGCGAGGCGATTTTTGGGTAGGGCAATTTGTCGCGATGGCTTCGCCTTGCGAGGTTATTGTGGAGACTCATGATGCATCTGTGTGTGCGGCGATCACTAAATTGGTTGCCGATGAGGCTTGGCGAGTTGAACAAAAATTCAGCCGTTATCGTGACGACAATATTATTTATGCAATCAATCATAGTGCCGGCAATGCAATTGAAGTAGATGATGAAGTTGCGCGGTTATTAGATTTTGCTGCACATTGTTATGTTTTAAGCGATGGTTTGTTTGATGTAACCTGCGGTGTGTTGCGAAAAATTTGGCGTTTTGATGGTTCAGATAATATTCCTGCGCGGCAGGCTGCGAAAGCGTTGTTGCCGTATATTGGATGGTCAAAAGTACAATGGCAAAAACCGTTTATTACTTTACCGGCCGGGATGGAAATAGATTTAGGTGGTATCGGCAAAGAGTACGCAGTGGACAGTGCTTTACAATGCGTGATAACAAAGTATCAATTACCCGTGTTAATTAATTTTGGTGGTGACTTATGCGCAAGCGCAGCACCTAAACAACGACCTTATTGGGAAGTGGGTATCGAATCAGTTGGCGGCACGGGCGTGAGTATGTTGATTAAACTACAGCAAGGTGCTCTGACGACTAGTGGTGATGCGCGCCGTTATTTGTTACGTAAAGGCAAACGTTATAGTCATATCTTAAATCCGCGCACGGCTTGGCCGGTTAATAATGCGCCACGTTCGGTGAGTGTGGCAGCGGCAACGTGTACGCAAGCGGGAATTTTATCTACGCTGGCGATGTTGCATGGTAAACACGCCGAAACTTTTTTAAAAACTCAAAACGTTAAATATTGGATTCAAGCTTAATACGCTTAAACAAAAATATTTTTTTAATATATTTCTCAAAAAACAAATGAAATCATAATGACTCAATACGAATGTTTTATTACCTGCCCTAAATCAATCGAAGGTTTGTTAGCTGATGAATGCGCGCAGCTTGGTATTACTGTAAGCAAAACAGCGGTAGCAGGTGTTGCGGCCGACATGACTCTGGAAGAAATTTATCGTGTCGGTTTGTGGACGCGTTTAGCCAATGGCATTCGCATTATTTTAGCGCAAGCAAAATTAGATTCGCCCGAGGCATTGTACGAGATCGCGGCCAACATTCCGTGGGAAGAGCATTTACAAACATCCACAACGTTTGTCGTTAATTTTGATGGCAGTAACGAACATATTCGTCATACACAATTTGGCGCGCAACGCATTAAAGATGCGGTTGTTGATCGCATGCGTAATCAGTTGGGCGATCGACCTTCCGTTGATACACAAAATCCTGACATACGCATTCATGCGCGTTTGCATCACGAACATTTAACTTTGAGTTTGCAGCTCAATGGTCATTCACTACATCAGCGCGGTTATCGTTTAGAAGCAGGCATCGCACCGCTCAAAGAAAATTTAGCGGCCGCTTTATTAATTCGCGCGGGTTGGCCAGCGCTAATGGATCATGCGCCCATTGTAGATCCGTTGTGCGGCTCGGGTACCTTGTTGATTGAAGCGGCTTTAATGGCAGCAAATATTGCTCCTGGTGTGTTGCGCGCGCCTTTTGAATTAGATGCATGGCGTGGGCATGATCCGGCTTTGTGGCAGTTGCAAGTAGACGCAGCCAGCGCCGCACAAAAACCACTGCAAGAAATAATAGCGTATGGTTATGATCAAGATGCCAAAGTATTACAACAAGCACGAGCCAATGCATTGCGCGCCGGCGTTGCGAAACATTTACATTTTGAGCAGCAAGCGGTTGAGCACTTAAAAAATCCTACGCAGCAAATACTTAATGAAGACGACGATAAAAATAAGGTGCAGGGATTATTGATTACTAATCCACCTTACGGCGAACGCCTTAGTGAAGAAAAAGGTTTGCGAGCGTTGTACGCGCAGATTGGCACGAGTATAAAAAAAGGATTCCAATCATGGCAGGCGGCGATTTTTACTGGCAATCCTGATTTTGGTCACGCATTAGGTTTGCGTTCGCAAAAATCGTACGCGCTGTTTAATGGTGCCTTGCCGTGTAAGTTATTGTTGTTTTCAGTGCAAGCAGAAAATTTTCGTGATGGGATTCCGCGCTTAAGCGAAGGCGCGCAAATGTTTGCTAATCGCTTGCAAAAAAATCAGAAAAAATTAGCGAGTTGGGTTAAGAAAAATAATATTCATGCGTATCGTTTGTATGATGCGGATATGCCGGAATATTCGGTAGCCGTCGATATTTACGCAAACTATGTGCATGTAGCCGAATATGCCGCACCGAAAACCGTGGATGATGAAGCGGCCGCTAAACGCTTTAAAGAAATTCAGCGTGCGTTACCGGTAGCGTTGAATGTGCCAGAAGAAAGAATTTTTTATAAAGAACGTCGCCGTCAAAAAGGCAAAGAACAATATCAAAAATTGAATCAACGCGGCGAAACCATGATTGTGCAAGAAGGCCCGGCACAGTATTCAATAAACTTAACTGACTATTTGGATACAGGATTATTTTTAGATCATCGGCCGGTGCGCCGTTGGATTGCTGAAAATGTACAAGGCCAACGTTTTTTAAATTTATTTTGTTATACCGGCAGCGTTACGGTGCAAGCCGCTTTGGCGGGCGCTAGTGAAAGTGTGAGCGTTGATTTGTCGAATACCTATATCGAATGGGCTGAACATAATTTTAAATTGAACGGCATGGACTTACGCAAACACCGCGTCTTGCGCGCCAATTGTTTGGAATGGATAGAAACGGCGTATGGACAATATGATGTAATTTTCCTAGATCCACCGAGTTTTTCAAACTCTAAAGGCATGGAAGGCACTTTAGATATTCAACGTGACCATGCTGAAATCATTCAACATGTAATGCGTTTATTGAGCAAAGGTGGGGTTTTAATTTTTTCGACGAATTATCGTAAATTTAAATTGGATGCTGTGTTAGAAACGCGTTATCACATAAAAGATGTGAGTCGCGCCATGACAGATCCTGATTTTTTGCGGGATTTACATATTCATCAGGTTTATCAAATTAAACACGCATCTTAATGCGGTCTTTAACTTAATAAGCTAAAAAGCAAAAACCCCGCATGGCGGGGCTTTTGTTCAAGTCGCGATAGAACAGTAAAATTACTGTGCTACAACATTCGCTGCTTGAGGGCCTTTGGGGCCTTGCTCGATGTCGAAAGCCACTTTTTGGCCTTCGGCCAAAGTGCGGAAACCGGAGCCTTGGATAGCTTGGAAGTGTACAAACACGTCTTTGCTGCCATTGTCTGGGGTGATGAAACCATAACCCTTAGACTCGTTGAACCATTTAACAGTACCTGTAGCCATTTCTATTTACCAATTTAGAGAAGTTGAAGAAGAACTGCAGCTTTATAAGCGGGGAGTTTTTGGAGTAACACGAGGATACGAACCTAAACAATCGCGGCAAAATCCGCAGCAGCAGCAAATCTACGCCCTTTTTTTAGCAAAAACCATCTTTTTTTAGAGAAAAAACATCATTTTGTCGGGTGGCGAGCGCCAAATGCGGATGCACTTGGCGAAATGTCACGCTATCAGGACTTACTCTGCTTTATTTTTGGGCTTGTAGCTAGGTTTGCCGGCTTTAATAGGTTTGCGCGGACTGGTGCTACCGTCACTTTCTTTTAAAGCTAATTTGCGGGCTGGTTTTTCGCCATCAAAAGCGGCTTTGGGCGCGCGCGCGGTTGGCTTGTCTGATCTTTCTGGTCTATCTGATCTATCGGAGCGAGCGGGTCTGTCACCATATTCCGCAGTGGATTTTGCAGGACGGCTGGCGCGTTTATTGGGATCACGCGGTGCTGCAGTGCGAACGTTATCTGAAGATTCCTGTGCATCATCGCCATCAATGCGGCGAATAGACAATTGACGACCGGCTACCCATGTTTTTTGTAACACTTGTAACGATTTGGATGGCAAATCACTCGGCAAGTCGACGGTGCTGTAATCGTCATGAATTTTGATATGACCGATGTAAGCGCTGTCGATACCGGTTTCATTAGCAATTGCACCCACTAAGTTGCCGGGTTTAACGCCATGATCATGACCGACATCCACTCGAAAACGTGCCATGCCCGCTTCTGGAACCGCGCGTTCGCGACGCGGCGGTGCATCACGATCTCGATTACGATCTTGACCACGATTATTATCGCGTTCACCGCGATCATGACGTGGTGCGGCATCGCGATCAGAACGTGAATCGCGATCGCGACGCGGTGGTCGATCACCGCGAGGCGCACGATCTTCGCGCGGACGCGAATTATCGCTGCGTGATTCTTTGAAATCATTTTTGAACGGTTTGTTTTCAATCAACAACGGTTGGTCGCCTTGCGCCAATTTTGCTAACGCGCCGGCGATATCGAGCATTGGAATTTCGGTTTCTTTGTGAAAATCAGTAATTAACTGATTAAAAAATTCTAACTCGCCGGCGTTGATCGTATCGCCAATGAGTTTTTTAAACGCAGTGATACGTTTATCGTTAATTATTTCTACCGAAGGTAATTCCATGCGTTCGATTTTTTGACGCGTAGCACGTTCAATCGTCGCTAACATGCGCGTTTCACGTGGCGCAACAAATAAAATAGCTTCACCACTACGACCAGCGCGGCCCGTACGGCCAATACGATGCACATAGGCTTCGGTATCGTAAGGAATATCATAATTAATAACGTGACTAATACGTTCTACGTCTAGCCCGCGTGCTGCAACATCGGTTGCGATTAAAATATCGAGTTGGCCATTTTTAATGCGTTCAACGGTACGTTCACGTTGTTTCTGGGCAATATCACCATTCAGTGCCGCTGCTGAGTAACCGCGTGCTTGTAATTTTTCAGCTAATTCTTCGGTGGTAATTTTAGTGCGTACAAAAATAATCACACCGTTAAATGTTTCGGCTTCTAATACGCGCGTTAAAGCATCTAATTTTTGATTGCCGTTGGCAATTAAGAAACGCTGATTGATGGTTTCAGCCGTGGACGTACGAACTTTAATAGTGACTTCTTCTGGATCTTGTAAATGTTGTTGCGCGATGCGACGAATAACCGAAGGCATGGTTGCAGAAAATAAGGCCACTTGGCGTTTTGGCGGTGTTTGTTCTAACACCCATTCAACGTCGTCAATAAAACCCATGCGCAACATTTCATCGGCTTCATCTAATACTAAACATTGCAGCGCGTCTAAATTTAAAGTGCCGCGGCGCATGTGATCCATGACGCGACCGGGCGTGCCGACAATCACATGCACACCGCGTTTTAATTGTTGTAACTGCGTGCTGTATTGCTGGCCGCCATATATAGGCAACACATGCAGACCTTTAAGATGCGTCGCATAACGTTGAAACGCTTCTGCTACTTGAATCGCAAGTTCGCGAGTAGGCGCTAACACTAAAACTTGTGGTTGGCTTTTTTTCAAATCAATGCGGCACAACAAAGGCAATGCAAATGCAGCGGTTTTGCCGGTACCGGTTTGGGCTTGGCCTAAAACGTCTCGGCCCGCCAGAATATGCGGAATAATTTGCGCTTGAATCGGCGATGGAATTTCATAACCCACATCTAATACTGCTTTAAGTACAGGCTCAGATAAATTGAGATCTTGAAAACGAATAATATCGGATGTGTCTTCTGCTATTGCGGACATGATAGGGCCTTATGTGTGAAGGTGAGCGACGCTCACGAAACCCTCCACAACCCATCCTATATACATACGCGAGGCCAGAGAGGGGCGCGCAGTATAGGGACTCTGTTGTAATTTTGCATGAAACTTTGTTGGATTTAATGACGATTTCCAAGATTAAATTGTGATTAAGAGTGATTAATCGAAATTATCGGCTAAGCGGCGCAACAAATGAATTAAGGTTTCGCGTTCTTCCGTTGTGAAGTTATTCGATAAAAGTTCTTCATGCGCTTGAATAGCCGGCAGCAGTTCTTTTACTAATTTTTCGCCGGCCTCGGTTAAATAAACCGCAAGTGAGCGTTTATCCCAAGGTGCTTCTTTGCGGGTAATCCAACCTTGTTTTTCAAAACGCCCGATGACTTCGCCGAGACTGGCGCGTTCGATGCCGATGGCTTTAGCCAGCGCTACTTGGCTAATGCCAGGATTTTCACCGACCAAAACGAGAACACCGGTTTGGCTAGGCGTGATATCGGTCATTTCTATGTATTTTTGAAAATGCTGGAACATGGCAAACTGAGCGCGACGCACTTGAAATCCTAATAAAGACGGCAGAATCCCGTAATGGGTTTTGTCTCCCGGTTTATTAAGGGATTTATTAAGTGATTTGCTGGGCTTATCCGTCATGGTCGTTTCCTGCTCGATCGCGTGCTAACAACGTTATTGAAATAAATTATTAAGGTTTTATTAAAAAATCCACTTGACAGTTTGGGCTTACCGTCTATATTGTATGGGTACCTTACAATATATCGCAGCGGAAGTGCAATGAGCTTTTCAGTAAAAATTCGACAAGTTGAGCAGCCCATTACCGTCAAGATGGGTCAGACTATTCTGGATGCTGCGCTCGAGCAAGGCGTGAATTATCCGTTTGATTGCCGTGCTGGTAATTGCGCGGCGTGTAAGTCCCGTTTATATAGCGGTGAAGTCGAAATGGCGTCTTATTCTGAATTTGCACTTAGCCAAGCCGAAAAAGATGAAGGTTTGGTTTTATGTTGCCGCGCAGTGCCTTGGAGCGATTGCGAAATTGCCTGGTTAGAATCCGAAGATCGTGTGGTACATCCCTTACGCATTATGCGTTGCACGATTACCGCCAAAGATCAGATGACGCATGATATTTGGCGCATCAAAATTCGTATCGATGGTGGTGGCCCTTATACCTTTACCGCGGGTCAATTTGCGGATCTTGAAGTGCCGGGGCGCGATATTCCGCAACGACAATATTCAATGGCAAATCGTCCAGAGGAAGCAGAGTTAGAATTTCACGTTCGGCAAGTACCGAACGGTCTGCTCAGTAATTATGTTGCAGAAAAATTAGCCGTCGGTGATCTGGTGCGCGTCAAAGGCCCCAATGGTTCTGCTTATTATCGTGAAAAAGACAGCAGCCCTATTATTGGTATCGCAGGTGGTTCAGGATTAGCGCCGATCATGTCGATTGTTGAAACCGCATTACACGCGGGCGCAACCCAGCCGATACATTTTTATTACGGTGCACGTGACGAACGTGATTTATATTTAGTTGAACATTTTGAAAATTTGGCTAAGCAATTTCCGAATTTTAAATATGTGCCGGTGTTATCCGAACCCAGTGCCGCAACAACACGCCGCACCGGTTTTGTAACCGATGCAGTACGTCACGACTTTAAAGACATGGCGGAGTTTCGCGCGTATTTATGCGGGCCTCCACCGATGGTAAATGCGGCTACCGCACTGTGTGGCGAATTAGGTGTGATTAAAGAAAAAATTCACGCCGATGCGTTTTATACGCAAGCAGAACAAACCGCATTAGGTGGCGCAGCATGACAACAGAAACAAAATCATTACAAGGCCGAGTGGCGATTGTTACCGGTGGCGCGCGCGGCATTGGTAAAGCCATTGTTGAAGCATTACATGCGCGGGGCGCGAGTGTTGTTATTGCGGATAACGGCGCCGCCGTAAATGGTGACGGCGAAGATGCGAACGTAGCACAAGCATTAGCAAAAACATTAGGCGCGAACACGATCGCGTTTACGCAAAATATGGCGAGTCCAGCTGCTGCGCAAGCTGCGGTGAAATTAGCGCTAGACACTTTTGGCGGCGTTGACATCATTGTTAACAACGCCGCAATTTTGCGTGATGCCATGTTGTTTAAAGGTAATCCCGCCGATTGGGATCGCGTTATGCAAAATAATTTATCGGCTGCGTATTATTTATTAAATGCAGCGACGCCCGTATTACGTGATCAAGCAAAGTCGGGTCGCGGCGGCGAAAGTTATCAATGGGGACGAGTTGTTAACATGTTATCGACGGCGGGTTTATACGGTAACGTGGGCACTTCCAATTACGCCAGTGCAAAAGGCGGTTTGTTTAGTTTGACACGCGTCACCGCGCAAGAAATGAGTCGTTCGAATGTTACAGCGAATGCAATTTGTCCGTTTGCGGCAACCCGCGTAACCGATTTAGTGCCCGAAGGTGAATACAAAACCCGTGCGCAAAAAATTGATGCTGCGCATGTGGGCGGCTTCGTTGCATTTTTATGTTCGCCTGAAGCACAAGCTATTTCTGGGCAATTGTTTGGCGCACGTGGCCGCGAAATATTTTTGTTCTCGCAACCACGTCCGATTGCCTGCGTGCTGAAACCAGCCGAAGGTGAATGGACAGCAGCGCAGCTGGCGGATCAAATGAAAGAAGACTTTGTGCCGAAGTTTGTTGATCTATCAACGGATCTCGACGCATTCAATTACGAACCTGTCGTTTAAGTAAATTTAATTATTTTTCTGGAGGTAATACTATGTCAGCACAAATCGAAATTAAAACTATCGAAGAATTCGAAAGCGCACCACAAGAATTCAAAGATGCCGTTCGCAAAATCGTTCGCAGCCATTCAGTAAATGAATTACAAGGCGCGCGCGCATTTGATGAACCTGCTATTGCACTTGCACCTACTCCGTATGCTAAATGGTTAACCTGCCGTGTAGCGATGGAAGAATATGCGCATCACGTGCGTTTCCGTGAACTCGGCGACAAAATCGGCATTCCTGAAGCACAGTTAGAACCAGGTCGCGATAAAGCGCACAACACTATTTTTGAATTTGAATTAACCAGTTGGGCTGAATTCTGCGTGATCAAAATGTTTGCTGACTTAGCAGAAATTTTGCAAGTAGAAGATTTGTTGCATTGCCCATTCCATCCTTTGCGCAATTTAGCGCGTTCAACGATGCCGGAAGAACGTTTCCATCATGACTTCGGCGTTGAATTCGTTGGTGAATTGATCAAAACCGAAGAAGGCAGAAAAGCGGTACAAGAAGCGATGAATCGTTACATCCCATTGTTACCACCGTTTTTTGGCGCACCAAATTCTAAGAACAACGACATGTACCGTAAATGGGGCATTAAGCAACGTAAGAACGAAGAAATGGTGGAAGACTTTTTAGTTCGCGCTAAAGAAGCTGCTGATAAATATGGTTTAGTAATGCCAGAAGTGAAATTAGCGGCGTAATAGTTTTCCAAAATGAAGTAATGTCAGTAATTGATGACGTGCAGAATACAACCGAAACAGGAGTAGTGTGATGAACAAGCCCGCTGATCAAGAAATGCAACAGGTGCGTAAGTCGTACTACAACAAAATTTCCGCGGATAACCTGACTCCGCTGTGGGAAATTCTGCACGCATTGGTCACGCCCACGCCGATCATCAAAGGCAAACCTGCGCATTGGGATTACAGTGTGCTGCGTAAACATTTGATGGAAGCAGGCACCTTAATTACCGCAGAAGAAGCGATTCGTCGCGTATTGATTTTAGAAAATCCAGAATTCCGTGGTGATTCTAAAATCACTAATTCGTTATATGCTGGGCTGCAATTAATTTTGCCCGGTGAAGTTGCGCCAAGCCATCGTCATTCGCAATCGGCTTTACGTTTTATTATCGAAGGTAGCGGCGCATACACCGCGGTTGATGGCGAAAAAACCATTATGCATCCAGGCGATTTTATTATTACGCCCGCATGGACATGGCACGATCACGGCAGCGAAGTAAACGAACCTGTTATTTGGTTAGATGGCTTAGATATTGAACTCGTGCATTTCTTCGGCGCCGGTTTCGCAGAAGATTTAGGTAAGCCAATGCAAGATGTTAGTCGTCCAGAAGGTGATGCTTTAGCGCGTTACGGCTCAGGTTTATTGCCGATTGATTACAAACCAAAAAATTTAAATTCACCGGTCTTTAATTATCCGTACACCCGCACCCGCGAAGCCTTAGAAACCTTGCGTAACGCGGCGGAATGGGATCCGTGGCACGGCATTAAATTAAAATACGTCAATCCAATTACGGGTGGTTGGGCAATGCCAAGCATTGCAACCAGCATGCAGTTATTGCCAAAAGATTTTAAAACTTTGCCCTATCGTTCTACTGATGCAACGGTTTATGTTGTTGTTGAAGGCAGCGGTAAAACGGTGATTGGCGATCAGACATTCCATTGGAAAGCGCATGATGTATTCACCATTCCAAATTGGACTTTCCATTATCACGAAGTGCCAGAAGATGCGGTGTTGTTTAGTTATTCTGATCGTGTAGTGCAAGAAAAAATTGGTATATGGCGCGAAGAAAAAAGCCCCGTCTCACGTTAATAATATCTCTAACGAATTAAGCGAGTTGATATGCCAGCAGTGTTAGATCTTGCCGCGCAGCAAAAAAAATTGCAGCGCTTATACGATGATATTAATGAAGCCAGTTGGTTTACAGCAGTAGGCGAGCCTATGGTTGAAACCGAGCAACACGATGCTGAGCAATACATCAAAACAATTGGTTTTGCTTCGTACAGTGTAAAAGCAGTAGCGAATTGGTCGGAAGCGCGGCGCATCACGATGGATCCTGAATGGGATCAATTTTGGTGGAAAGCGGAAGAGAAACAACGCAAAGAATTATTTGAAAAAGCCAGCAAAACAATCGGCGAATACGCTTTGTTGATGTTGCTTACTGAAGTAAATGAAATGTCGGCGGAACATGTGCATGGCCATGCCGCATTAGCAGCAGCGCGTATGGGTGTTGCAGATCAAAACTTAAGTCGAGTGGCAGCGGGTTCGGCGTCACAAGCGTGTTTTCAAGCAGCCTTAGCGATGTTGAATGATGCAGGCGAAGGGCATCCTTTCATGGCGCGTTTACGTTTATTTACTGCAGGTCGTTGGCCGTTGTCAGTGAGCAACGCGACGTTCTATGTCTTTTAAAGTAGCAAACCGCTAAACTACGCCACCTTTCTTGTGCTGTGATCATCTGTCATCTGCTCATTCATTGGGCATGCTGAGATCGCAGATTTATATACATTTATATTGTTCATGATTTTTTAAAGGAGATTCACATGGGTTACGTTGTTCCCGCCACTGAAATTCCCAGCGTTGAAGTTGCTGGCACTAAAGATCGTTTTCCTGTCCATCGCATTTATTGCGTGGGTCGTAACTACGCTGCGCATGCGCGTGAAATGGGCAAAGATCCTGAGCGCGATCCGCCATTCTTTTTTTGCAAACCAGCTGATGCAGTTGTTGCAAACAATGTTGATGTTCCTTATGCAACTGAAACCGAAAACTTTCATCACGAAATTGAATTAGTCATTGCGATTGGTAAAGAAGCCGTGAATGTGCCGATCGAAAAAGCCAAAGACTATATATATGGTTATGCCGTTGGTAACGATTTAACACGTCGTGATTTACAATTAGTTGCGCGTGAACAAGGTCGTCCATGGGATGCGGGCAAAGCTTTCGATTTATCTGCACCGATCACCAAAATTTATCCTGTTAGCCAAGTTGGTCATTTAGAATCTGGCAAGATTTGGTTGAAAGTAAATAATGAAACCCGTCAAGAAGCGGATTTGAAAGAGTTAATTTGGGATACAGCGGAAATCGTTTCTATCTTATCGAAATTTTTCAAATTACAAGCTGGCGATTTAATTTACACCGGCACACCTGCTGGCGTTGGCGCTGTAAAAGTTGGCGATACCATTACTGGTGGTATTGAAGGCATCGACGAAATGTTAGTTACCAAAATCGTTTAATTAATACATGGCAGATTGTTATCAGTCGACCGTTTAGTCGGCTGATAACACAACACCGATGAAACGCACTCAAATACAAACCTTCACTGCCGAATGGGGCGAATGCGATAACGCCGGCATTTTGTTTTATCCAAATTATTTCCGTTGGTTTGATCGTGCGGCCTGGGCTTATTTTGCAGCTATCGATTTGCCTATTCCGCAAGCAATGCAACAATACAACACGGTGGGCATTCCATTAGTAGATGTGAATGCTAAATTTCGCGCCCCTTGTCGTTATTGCGAACCGCTAACCATCGAAACACGACTAACATCATGGCGCGAGCGCACCTTTGAATTACAACATCGCGTTATCAATCAAGGTGTCGTGGCCGTTGAAGGTACTGAAACCCGTTTTTGGGGAATAAACGATCCTGTAAATGTGGGTAAGTTAGTAGCGCTACCTTTACCAGAAGCCTTCATAAAAAGATTTGTTGAACTAGAAGACTAGAATATTAATTAAAAAATTATCTACCGTATTTAAGGAGAGCTCATCATGTTAAAACTCTATACTTTCTTTCGTAGCTCCGCCGCATATCGCGTGCGCATTGCGCTGAATCATAAAGGTTTAAGTTACGAACCCCATTTTGTGCATTTTCGTAAAGATGGTGGTCAACATAAAAAACCAGAATATCTTGCTTTAAATCCCATGGGTTTAGTGCCGGCTTTAGAAGATAACGGCAATGCGTTAGGACAATCACTCGCGATCATTGAATATCTCGATGAAGCGTATCCCAACACTGCGAAATTATTACCGACGGATATTGTTGCCCGCGCGCACGTACGCGCCATGGCACAAGCCATTGCTTGCGAAATTCATCCGCTCAATAATTTACGCGTCTTAAATTATCTAAAAACCACTTTGAAACATGACGAAGATACCGCGAACACGTGGTATCAACATTGGGTCACAGAAGGTTTTATAGGTTTAGAAGAATTAGTCAGTCGACACGCAGGCAAATATTGTTTTGGCGATACCATTACTATGGCCGACGTATGTTTAGTGCCGCAAGTTTATAACGCGAAGCGTTTTAAATGTGACATGAATGCTTATCCGCATTTGTCGCGCATCAATGACGCATTAGTGCAGTTTGACGCATTCAAACAAGCCGCGCCTGAAGCGCAGCCGGATGCCGAATAAATAAAGCAAATTAAAATTTAATATTAGAGTGGACTTTTAATATGACGACATTAGCTAGATTATTTAATCCTAAATCCATCGCCATCATCGGCGCATCAGCGTCACCCGGCAAAGCGGGTTATGAAGCGGTAAAAGCGTTAGCCAATTTTCCAGGCAAAGTGTATCCGATCAATCCAAAAGCCGATGAAATTCTCGGCCACAAAGCGTATCCATCATTAGAAGCAATTGGTCAGCCAGTTGATTTAGCATTACTTGCGATTCCTGCTGCTGCCTGCGTGGGCGCATTACAAGATGGCGCAAAAGCAAAATTAGGCGCAGCGTTAATTGTCAGCGGTGGTTTTGGTGAATCCGGCGAAGAAGGTTTGAAATTACAAAATGATATTTTAAAAATTTGTCATGACAACAACATTCGTTTGCTCGGCCCTAACACCTCAGGATTTTTACGTCCAGCAGTAGGCGCATCAGTTTGTTTCGTGCCTGGCATCGATAAAATTGCCGCAGGCGATATCGCAGTTGTGGCGCAAAGTGGCGGCGTGAATTTAACCGTTGCATTTTTAATTCATCATTTAGGTTTAGGCGTTAGTTTATCCGTAGGTTTAGGCAATGCTGTGGATGTTGATGCGGCGGACGTGATTGAATTTTTAGCGGATGATCCTGCAACCAAAGCCATCGCGTTGCACTTAGAAGGCATTGCTGATGGCCGCAAATTATTTAATGCAATTAGCAAAGCCACACTGAAAAAACCTGTGGTTGCGATTACGATTGGTCGCGCTGATGTGGGCGCATTTGCGCAATCGCACACTGGCAACTTGGCTGGCTCTTATGATTTAAAAATTTCTGCATTAAAACAAGCCGGTGCAGTAGTGGTTGATAGCACGCATGAATTAGCCGATGCAGTAAGCGCATTAGCGCGTCGACGTTTAACACCAAAAGCAAATCCCGGCATTGCATTATTAACTGGCCAAGCAGGTCCTGCTTTGTTGATTTTGGATCAATTAAAATCACAACACGTTGAAATGCCAGATTTGTCTGATGCTACGGTTAAAAAAATCGCCGAACATTTGCCGCCGCTGACGTATATTAAAAATCCGGTCGACACGGGTCGTCCGTCGCCTGCGTTTGCTGAAATTTTGCAAATCATTAATCAAGATCCCGCGATTGATGCAACCATCACCTACGCGATTGCCGAGGCTGCCGCCATTGATCCAGTGGATGTTTTCACAAAAGCTCAAGGTGTTGTTAAACAACCCTTAATATTTGGCACGCAAGGTTTGCCTGAAGAAATAGATCCTACTTTAAAAGCATTAAATAATTTAGGTGTGCCGGCGTTTGCATCACCTGAACGCGCCGCGCGCGCCGTGATTGCATTAGTTAATGATGCAAAATATGCGCATCGTCGTAGTCGTTATGGCAAAAGCGAAACAGCTAAACCCAAAGCCGCATTAAAAGTGGATATTGGTAATGCTTTAGATGAGCATCAAGGTAAAACATTATTAAATGAATACGGTTTTAAAACTCCGCATTCCGCAGCCTGTTGGACCCGCGCTGAAGCACAAGTTGCATTTTCAAAATTTCGTCCGCCTTTAGTAGTAAAAGTATTAGACGGAACCATTACGCATAAATCCGATGTAGGCGGCGTACATTTAAAAATCAGCAATGAAGAACAATTTAACAAAGCCCTAGATGCAATTGATGCGATCGAGAGCAGCAACAAAAAACGCGGTTATTTTGTAGAAGAAATGGCGAGCAGTGGCGTTGATTTAATTATTGGTGGTTTGCAAGATCCCGTATTCGGCCCCACCGTATTATTAGGTTTGGGTGGTACGGAAGCAGAAGCGATTAAAGATGTTTGCACGCGCTTGGCGCCATTAGATATTGTTGATGCAGAAGAAATGATTGAAAGTTTGCGCGGCAAAGCGTTGTTAGACGGTTGGCGTGGTGCGCCAGCGAAAGATAAAAAAGCGTTAGCGCAAGCGTTAGTATCCGTTTCGCGTTTGTTGTGTGAACACCCAGAAATAAAAGAACTTGATATTAATCCGGTGCGCGCATTACCTAATGGCGTTTTAGCCTTAGATGCGCTGGTAGTTTTATAATCATTGGCAATAAAGCGCGCTTATGCAACATGGTGCAATATGTATCCAACATGCAGAAGCGCGCTGATCTACACGAGTATGTGATATGGGCGATATCATTCCATTTAAAAAACCTCCGCAAATCAAACTAGCGGATAAGCATAAAAATAAAATTTTATGTTTAAACGGATTTCATAAATGGCAAATTGTTCAAGAAAAACAATTCGACGTAAAACAAGGCAAGCTGGTGACGCTGTATCGCTGTCAGCGTTGTGCTGCCACTAAAAGCAAAGCGCTCTAATTAGATTTTACAGTTAAAAATGTTTGGGCTTGTTCTGGCGATTCGTAATAAGGCCGTTTGTATAAATTCCATAATGATGCGCTATAACCGTTAATCACCATGTACGGAACCTGCGAGCGCGTGTTTTCAAAAACTGTTTTTAAATGTTGGTGCGATAAATACGGATATTTATGATGCACCTCGTGATAATTCACGCTGCTCCATAACCATTCTAACCACGGATGCGTGAGCACCACCCAACCGGTTACTTTTATCGGATCGGTTTCGCTATACCATGCAGTCCCATCGGTAATATATTCGCGTTGTTGCGATTTGCGTGCAACTGCGGGAATTCCATAATGATCGGATAAAGCGCGATACGAAAATACCAGCGGAAAAGTTAATAAAGTCGCTACCGAGGTAAATAATAAATTCACACCCCATAAAGTAGGCAAAATAAAATAAAACCCGGCAGCCAACAAAAGAAACGTAATGTCTTTTAATAATGCGCCGGTATAACGCGCATCGAATAAGCGCGTGAATAAATCGATAAAAAATATTTTATATTGTAGATATAAACCCATGGTCGCGCCAATCGTTGCGGCGTACCAAAATGAAGGACTGTGCATTTCGTTTTCAGGATCAAGCTCAGGCTGATGCGCGTAACGATGATGCGTTAAATGAAATTGTCGATTAGCATAAAAAGGCACCATTACAAACCCCGTCGCGATCCCGCCGACCCATTCATTCAGCGTCAAATTACGAAACAGCACTTTGTGTACTGCGTCATGCGCTAACACGCCCAGACCAATAATCAAAAAGCCATTCATGACGGCCATGCTGCCAATAAATAACATGCGCCCGATCGCAGCCCATTGCAGCGCAAAATGATCCAACGTGTAATCCGTGACATAAAAACTAGCTTGCAATAAAACCATCAGCAACACGAATTTAAAAAAATTCTCGGTTTGAGGAATGCTTTGTTCGCTAGGGCTGGGAATTGAGTAAGTCGTCATAGGTAATCATTAGAATGTCATGGTTTATGTGGGCGGTCATGCTAGGCTAAGCGCCCCTTGCAAGCAACTGTTTGGACATGATGAATAGCAACGAATCACAACATCCTTACAGTCGTCTCAATCCCGATACGGTGATTGCCGCGATTGAAAGCCTAGGTCTTATCGCTGATTTGCGAATCTTGGCGTTAAACAGTTATGAAAATCGTGTATATCAAATGGGCATTGAAGATAGCCAGCCGATTATTGCGAAATTTTATCGGCCGGAACGTTGGAGCGATGCGCAAATTCTCGAAGAACACGTGTGGTGCGCCGAACTTAAAGAGCATGAATTACCCGTCGTGCCACCATTGATACTGCAAGCGCGCAGTTTGCATGAATATGATGGTTTTCGGTTTGCGATTTTCCCGCGTCAAGGTGGGCATGCGCCGCCTTTAGATAATTTAGATAACCTCTTAATAATCGGGCGTTGTTTGGGTCGTATTCATGCATTAGGCGCGACGCAACCCTTTGAACATCGGATTAATTTAAATACCAAAAATTTTGGCGAAGCCAGCGTCGATTATTTATTAACGCATGATTTTATTCCGCAACATCTACGCGAAGCCTACGAAACATTAACGCGCGATATTTTGTTGCAAGTGAATCAAATATTCAGTGACGTCAGTAATTATAAAAATATCCGTTTGCATGGTGATTGCCATCCGGGCAATATTTTATGGCGCGATGAGCAAGCACATTTTGTAGATTTTGATGATGCACTAATGGGGCCGGCCATCCAAGATTTGTGGATGCTGTTATCAGGGGATAGAACCGAACAAACCCAACAGCTCAGTGAAATCTTAGAAGGTTATCGTGAGTTCCATGATTTTAATTTACGTGAACTGCGTTTAATCGAAAGCTTGCGCACCCTACGCATGTTGAATTACAGCGCCTGGTTAGCGAAGCGTTGGACGGACCCTGCGTTCCCACATAACTTTCCATGGTTTAATACGTCGCGCTATTGGGAAGAGCAAGTGTTGGCTTTGCGTGAACAACAATTTGCTTTGACGGAAAACACCTTAGAAATTTTATAAATTAATTGCGTCGATCTTTGGTTCGGCGATCCGGTTGGATGGCGCCATTGCGAATTCGGACGCGGCGGTCACGACTACTCGGTGTGCGGCGTTCAACACGGCGTTTTTCCATAAAACTGGGTACGGATTCTTGGTTCGTAGTATCCACGGGCATCGCTTCAATACGCGCATAAGCGCCGGTTTCATCAATAGCCATTTTTAGCGTGGCAGCTTTTTCGCCGGTCAAATTATTTTTTAGGATCATTTCGCGGCTACGTAATAATTTGTCTAACGCAGTCGGCGTCAAACGAAAACGTTGGCTTAAGCGGTGCTTAATTGCCATTAAATCAGTTTCGGAGTCTGCCGTATTAACAAAAACAACCCTATAAAGTAACGCCATTATTTTTCCCTTTGGTTTAATTTTGCCCTAGCCGATGTTATATAAAATTTATTCTAAATTTATCCCAAAGTTCTCCCGGATTTATTCGGGACAACGCGCAGAGAATATATAAGCAAAACAGGTAGACTTAAAGTTATTTTTATAACGCCTCAGTGGCCATCTGGTTTTGCACTATTTCCAGCTCTTCCATCAAGCTTAGCCAGAGCTGTTCTTGAACATCTAAAGCATTTTTCAACTGGCCTTGCTGTTGCAAAGCCGCTTGCAATTTAGCGCGGTTGGCGTCGGTATATAAATCTTGATTGTTTAACGATTCTATTATCTTCGCTAAAGCTTGTTGCAGTTTTTGCATTTCAGTTTCAGCGAGTTTTATTTTATCCGTCAACGGTTTTAATAAACGGCGTTGCTCCGCTTGTTGTTGGCGCAACATTTTTTTGTCAACGGTTTTTCCATCTTGACGAGCATCAGCAACTGTATCGTTAGTTTGATTTAACAGCAGTTGTTGATAATCAAGCAAATCACCCGCAAATATACTAACGTGGCCATTAGCAATTAATAGCAGCTCATCGACGGTGTTGCGCAATAAATAACGATCATGCGACACCACAATCAAAGCACCCGTATAAGCTTGCAGCGCCATCGTCAGCGCATGACGCATTTCTAAATCAAGATGGTTGGTAGGTTCGTCCATCACCAATAAACTGGGTTTCTTCCATACACAAATAGCGAGTGCTAAACGCGCTTTTTCGCCACCCGAAAAATGCGTAATAGCACTGAGCGCTTGATCACCCTGAAAATCAAAACCACCTAAAAAGCTGCGTAAACTTTGTTCGCTCGCGTGCGGGCTGAGTCGTTGCAAATGCAATAAAGGACTGGCGTTTAAATCCAAGGCTTGCAATTGATCTTGTGCAAAATACGCAACGTTAAGATTTTCGCCAGTAATGCGCGCACCTTTTATCAAGGGCAACTCCGCCGTTAAGCTGCGTAAAAAAGTCGACTTGCCCGCGCCATTGGCGCCTAATAAACCGAGTCGCATACCGGGGCGTATGCTTTGCGTAACATCGTGCAAAATAATGTTGTCCGCATAACCAATATCCGCATGATCTAGTTTCAACAAAGGATCAGACAATTTGTCGGGTTCGCTAAAACTAAAATTAAACGGCGAATCTACATGCGCTGGGGCAATTTTTTCCATGCGTTCTAATTGTTTGACACGGCTTTGCGCTTGTTTAGCTTTGCTAGCTTTGGCTTTAAAGCGTGTAATAAAACGTTCTAAGTCGGCTATTTGGCGTTGTTGTTTTTCAAACGACCCTTGCTGATTTGCCAATTGCGCGGCACGTTGGGTTTCAAACGCTGAATAATTTCCTGCATATAAAATAATTTTCTGTTGTTCTAAATGCGCGATATGCGTAACCACTGCATCTATAAATTCACGATCATGAGAAATTAACAATAAGGTACCGCGATATTGCGTTAACCATTTTTCTACCCATAAGGTTGCGTCTAAATCTAAATGGTTAGTGGGTTCATCGAGTAACAATAAATCCGAACGACACATCATCGCTTGCGCCAAACCTAAACGCATACGCCAACCACCCGAAAAAGACGACACCGGCCGCGCGCTATCGCTACTGACAAAACCTAAACCGCGTAACAAAATTTCTGCACGACTATTGGCGGTATAACCATCCAATGTGTCAAATAGCAAATGATGATGAGCTAATGCCGTGTGATCGTGATTGCTTTCCGCGAGTGCAATATTGCGCTGCACGACGCGTAACTCCGCATCACCGTCTAACACAAAATCTAAAGCGCTTTGCGCGCTTGCGGCAATTTCCTGCGCCATATGCGCCACGCGCCACTGTCGCGGAATACTTAACTCGCCCGCTTCTTGATTGAGCTCACCCAATAACAATTTAAATAAACTGGTTTTGCCGGTGCCGTTCGCACCAATTAACGCCACGCGCTGACCAGGATGAATCGTTAAATTCACCGCGTCTAATAAAGGCTTCACGCCGCGCTGTAGGCTAAGGTTTTGTAAGGTAATCATGCGGGCGGGATTATAACGATTATAGCTAAGCACTGCTTATATGAAGTTTATGTTGCAAAGTACAAGCAAGCCTCGTGACCTTGCTTCCTGCCGCGTGGATCCATTAAACGGCGCCCCGCAGAGAAGCGCACAAATAAGCAAACGGTTTTGCGCTAATAAATTTATGTAATGGTAGAGGGCTATCTAAATGATCCGAAATATAAACATCACAATATTACTAATGCTGGCTTCGTTTTCAGCGAGCAGTGTGGAAATAGGCTTAGGTTCAACATTCTGGGGTAATAGTTCAATATCAATTCCAATCCGCACCGAGCATTACATTTTTGAGCCTTTTATATCGCATTGGTCTTATGAGTATGCGAATGAAGATCAGCCCTCATCAGAATCTACTAGTGTAAGTAATTATAAAAGTGCCATAGAAAATAACTCTATTGGTTTAGGAATTTATGCGTATCAAGCTTTAGCAGAAAATTTTTCTATAAATTATGGTGTGAAATTGGGGTATATAAAAACCGAAGAAAAAACTTATAACTATTATAGCTATCAAAGTGATTCCAATGGAAATATCAGCGTGTCGCAGGATGCTAATAATAGTGATGGGTCTGGATATTTTGTGGGGCCAGAACTTGGGCTTGAATATAAAGCTTATAAGAATATATATGTTGGCATAAATGCCTATATGACTTACACAAATACAAAATCAACAGGCACTTCTGAAGAATATTCGTATTACAACACTCTTTATTCTTCTGTCGAAGAATTTGATAAACAACGCACATCTTCAGCGCGGTCCTCTACTTCTACAGGTAGCAACTTGAAAGTAAGGCTATATTTTTAATTTAAACAGCTCGCGATATCTTAAGAGGCAAGCGCTCACGACCCGCATGTAAACAAACAGTTAAAATTAACAGCACGATATAATTTAGAGGCTACAAAATGATTCGATATATAAGCATTGCAGCATTACTGGTCACTATTTCTTTTCCGGCAACTAGTGCGGAGATAGGTCTGGGCGTAGATCTAGGAGGAAGCAGTTACTTATCTATGCCGATACGAACAGCGCGTTATATTATCGAACCATTTGTATTTCATGAATCAACTGATGATGAAGAGCCTCTTTATTCAACCCATAATTTGTATAGATACGCTTATAGTAATTCGAGCGACGTTTCTTCTTTGGGCGTGGGAATATATAAACATGATTCCTTCACAGGAAAAATATTATTTAACTATGGTTTAAATTTCGGATATTCGCGAAAAAAAGTGACTAGTGTTAATGAGTATCATAGAGTTATTGATCAATATAATGATTATGAGTATTTAGATAGACGTAGCCATAATTTGGAAGGAGACGGCTTCTTTATAGCTCCACGCTTAGGCTTTGAATATAAGGCGCACGATAAAATTTATTTGGGCATTGGCGCAGTAATAACCTATAAAAAAATGGAATTAAAGGGAAGCAATGATAAATATGAATATTCATATAACTCTTCATTAGGCGGTTACGAAGAGAAATATTCTAGTATAGAAACCAGTACTGACGATTCTTCTGTTCACACGGGTATGTTTGTTATGGCGCGGATTTATTTGTAATTCGCCTGTATTCCTTTTTAAAGCTTGCTCGGCTTGTGAGCAAGCCTTGCTAAAATCTTAACCCAGCCTTGTTTTTTTACGCTCTGTGTATTCAGCCCATTTTGCATCTATGTCATGTGTTAACGTTAATTCACAGCCTTGTGATAATGACTTAATGTCGATAGTCACGCGACTGGGGTCTTGCGAGTATTTCTCCACAGCAAACTCAAAGGCTAAACGATGCGGGTAATCACGTCGTAAGTAGTGTCCGTAATGCTCAGCATCACTTTCTGCGCGGCGTTCTACAATAATAAATGTGCCGCCGATTGCTGCATCAATTTCCACTCGCAACATTTTCCCATTAGGCGTTGCAAACAACATTGACCTACGGTATCCGCATCTAACCATGCGTCGAACACGTGTTCGGCTGTGGCGGAATACACCTGCGGAACTTTTATGGTAATAGAATATGCGTCCTCATAAATTGACCGCATGTGTGCGGTCAATTAGAAATGAGTTAATTATTGGTTTTCATGTTTAAGTTCTTTTCGGGTTTTCCATACACCATAAACTAACGGTGCAAAGGATACGATGATGATAATGAGCACTAAGATTTTAAAATTATTTTGCACAAAGGGCAGACTACCTGCATAAAAACCGGCGTATAAAAATATCGCAATCCAGGCTATGCAACCAATAACATTATAAAAAAGGAATTTCCCGGCGTGCATGTTGCCGATGCCGGCCACAAAAGGCGCAAAGGTGCGTACGATGGGAATAAAACGCGCAAGCACAATCGCTTGGCCGCCGTGTTTTTCATAAAAAGCATGCGTGCGTTGCAAGTATTGCGGATTAAACCAGCGGCTACGTTCGTAATGAAAAACTTTTGGTCCTAGCCAACGACCTATAGCGTAATTAAGGCTGTTGCCGGTAATGCCGGCAATGCACAGCAATATCAATGTTAAGTTTAGGTCGAGTAATTGTTCGGCGGCTAATGCGCCTACGGCAAATAATAATGAATCGCCCGGTAATATCGGCGTCACTACTAAACCCGTTTCGCAGAAAATGATCAGGAATAATAAAATATAAATCCAGGCGCCGTGATCTTGGATAAAAGAGCGCAAATGTGTTTCCGCGTGCAAAATAAATTCTAAAAATTCCATGATAGGCTCAAAAGTGATAAGGCAAGGAAGGCGTATTGTACTTATTTTATTGGCGGACTATTAAGCAAATCATCGAGTGGCAAATGATTTCGTCATATTAGGTGTTTAATATTTGCATGCCTTTGGGTAAATGCGTTTTAATAAATTCCGCGAGCGTTTAAGGGGCTCTGATCTGATCCTTTTAATACGATAGACTATTATCTCTTTTCTAAAGTGTCGTCAAATCAGGGGTGGCCCACTTCTTGATTTCGCTAAATTAGCCGGTTACTTCGCTGACGATGCGTCGTACCCATGGAGCCACAATTGCGACGGTTGGAAACGCAACCGGCCATATCGTTAGACAGCTTTTGAGCCACTGCGAAGGAAATCCTGCATAGATTCCTTGTGAAAGTATGAGCACGAACGCTGAAACGATACAGACCATGATGGCCGAGAGTAATGCGCTGAAAAGGACGGGTGCAAAGCGAGCGGGAATACGCATTTTATTTTCCTATGTTTAACTTGCTGAATTCAATAATTGTTGTGGCTAGACTTTATTCATGATGAGTAAAAGAAGCGGATAGCCCAGCCTGTTGCATAGAGACCAAAACCAAAAACCGTATGTGTTATGAGGCTTTGTACTCGTGCAGATAACGGATGCGGGGTTCGGGAGGCGGCAATACCGGCACCCATACTCGGTTGCATTATTAAGAAGGGGGCTAAGACGGTACCAATGCCTACAGCGAGTGCGGGTCCAATTGTTGGATGTTGAGTCCATTCGCCTCCCCAGATACTGATTAGTAAAGCTGCGAAGGCGATTCCTATCACGTAATGAGCAGTCCAACCTACGATGTATTCGCCGTGTACAGGAGAAGATGCCGCGATGGATTCATGACGAAACCGCCCGCGGGGCATGTAGGCGATCCAGCGGCCCACCAGTCCATAGTTGGGTGGTGTGATATCGAATAGAAATTTACGAATAACACCCCACAAGTCCATGATTAGTGTCGCGCTTATCCCGATGATAAGAGCGAATATCAAGTTGTTCATATGGGCTCCAAAGATTGTCGTTATTCAGAAGTAGTGCTAGCTTACAACTTGAAGTCAACTTGAGGTCAAGGGGTGGGCGTGGATATTTCCGAAGTCGCTAAACGTTCTGGTGTTCCTGCTTCCACGCTGCGCTTCTACGAGAAGAAGAAGTTAATTACTTCTGTTGGCAGACTGGGCCTGCGTAGATTGTTCAAGGGCAACGTGTTGGAACGGCTGGCGTTGATTGCGCTCGGTCGTGTAGCGGGATTTTCCCTAGACGAAATTGCCCGAATGTTAGGGACTGACGAGCATCCTCAAATTGATCGACAGTTGCTGACAGATAAGGCCGAGGAGCTCGACAAAACTATTCGAAAATTGACTGCGATGCGAGATGGGCTGAGACATGCGGCAGTATGTTCAGCACCGAGCCATATAGAATGTCCAAAGTTCCGTCGTCTAATGGAGTTAGCGGCATCTGGAGTTATTGAAGCTAAATCAAGGAGTCTGACCCCTTGATTTTTATTCGACACGGCGGATTCAAACAATAACTGCAATTTTGTTAAAAAATAACTAACCTGTCCTGTCGATTGTACAAGACTTCATTCGGTGTTTGATAGTCTCGTGTTTTACGTGGTCGATTATTTAATCGAAACATA